>JBGQLS010000260.1:0-8755 GCA_041500205.1 Anaeromyxobacteraceae bacterium
CGCCATGGGTGCTCACGGGCATGGCCGACCCTCACCCCCGCCCTCTCCCTTCCAGGGAGAGGGAGACCTGCCACCCCTTCTCCCAAACCGAGAGCGAGAGGGAGGTCTGCAATCCCCTCTCCCCCACCGGGGGAGAGGGTCAGGGTGAGGGGGCGCCTCAGTGGACCACCCCCATGCTTCGCGACGGCGCCATCGCCCTCGACGGCGACCACGTCGTGGCGCTCGGACCTCGCGCCGAGATCGAATCGCGCTTCGGGCGCTCGGAGCGGCTCGAGGCGGTGCTCCTCCCCGCGCTCGTCAACGCGCACACGCACCTCGAGCTCTCGCACCTGCGCGGTCGCATCCAGGGCGGAGAGGGCCTGGCGGCCTGGATCCACCTCCTCATCTCGACGCGCGCCGCGGATCCGTGGCCAGGGCGCGCCCTCGACGAGGCACTCCTCGAGCTGGAGGAGGCCGGCGTCGCCGCCGTCGGCGAGGTCACCAACACCCTGGTCGCGCTGCCTCACCTCGCCCGGGCCGGGATCGCCGGCACGCTCTACCACGAGGTCTTCGGCTTCTCCGGCGCGCGGATCGAGGCCGCGCTCGCGGCCGCCGCGGACATGCGCGCTCGCGCCGGACCGCCCGGCCCCGGACTCGCCATCGCTCCCTCGCCGCACGCCGTCTACTCGACGAATCCGCGCGTGCTGGCCGAACTCTTGCGCGCCGGGCCTGCTTCAGTCCACCTGGCGGAAGACCCCGGAGAGCGGACCTTCTGCTCCAGCATGACCGGTCCCTTCGCCTCGCTCATCCGCATGCTGGGCGCGATCGACCTGCGTCCGCTGGGTCGGTCCGCCGTGGCCGTGGTGGCTCCACACCTCGGCCCTCGCTCGCTGGCGGTGCACGCGGTGGACGTCGATGAGGACGACCTCGGCGCCCTCGCCCGCTCGCGCGCGACGGTGGTGCTCTGCCCCCGCTCGAACCTCACCATCGGCGGCCGCCTGCCCGATCTGCCGCGCTTCCTCGCCGCCGGGATCCCGCTCGCGGTCGGCACGGACTCCCTGGCCTCCTCTCCGTCGCTGTCGCCCCTCGCCGAGCTGGCTGCGCTCGCTCGGGCGTTTCCGCAGATCTCGCCCGCGCGCCTGCTCCAGCTCGCGTGGAACGGCCCCGCGGTCGGCGCGCCCTCGGTGGGCCGCCTCGCGCCTGGCTGCGCGCCCGGCATCGTCGCCGCGCCGCTCGCGGGCGCTCGCCCGGACGACCCCGTCTCGTGGCTGCTGAGCGCGTTCGACTCCGAGAAGCACCCCTTCACCTGGATCGCGCGACACCGTCCGGAGACTCCATCCGCATGAGCATCGCCGCCCTCTCCCGCATGGTGAAGTTCGAGCACTCGCTCTTCGCGCTGCCCTTCGCCGCCAGCGCGGTCGTCCTGGTCGCGCGCGACGCCCGGCTCGATCCCCTCCGCCTGCTCCTCGTCGTCCTGGCGGTGGTGGCCGCGCGCACCGCGGCCATGGCCATGAACCGGATCGCGGACCGCGCCTTCGACGCGAAGAACCCGCGCACCCGGGCGCGCGAGCTCGTCACGGGCGCGGTCTCCATGCCGGCCGCCTGGGCGCTGCTCCTCGCGAGCGGAGCAGCCTTCGTCCTCGCGGCGCTCGCCATCGCGCCCATCTGCGGAGCGCTCGCGCTGCCCGCGCTGGGAGTGCTCCTCGGTTACTCGTACGCGAAGCGCTTCACCTGGGCCGCGCACCTCTGGCTCGGCCTGGCACAGGCGCTCGGGCCCATCGGCGTGGCCATCGCGCTCACCGGCCGCGCCGAGGCGCCGGCGGTGGTGCTGGGGCTCGGGGTGGGCGCCTGGGTGGCGGGCTTCGACGTCCTCTACTCGCTGCAGGACATGGAGTTCGACCGCGGCGCGCGCCTCCACTCCATCCCGGCCCGCTTCGGTGTCGCGGGCGCGCTCCGCTGGGCGCGACTCCTCCACCTGGCCGCGGCGGTGGCCATCGCGTCGGCAGGCCTCCTGGCAGGGAGGGGCGCGGGCTGGCTCGCCGGCTCGGTGCTGATGGCGGTCGTGCTGGGGGCCGAGCACCTCTACGCGGCGCCGGGCGGCAGGCTCAGGAAGGAGCGCATCGGGGCCGCCTTCTTCAACTTCAACGCCTTCGCGTCGGTGGCCTTCGCGGCCTGCGCGCTCGCCGACCTCGCCCTGCGGACGAGGACGCCATGACCGAGACGACGTTTCCCAGCCGCGCCGGCTCCTATGCGCTCCAGCGCGCGGAGCTCTCCGTCGCCGACGCGGTCGGCGAGCTGATGGAGCTGTGGGGCTTCCGCCGCCAGCTCGGCCGCCTCTGGGCGGTGCTCTTCCTCTCCGAACGCCCGCTGGCGGCGCCGGAGCTGTGCGAGCGGCTCCAGATCTCCACCGGACTCCTCTCCATGAGCCTGTCCGAGCTGCGCGGCTGGGGGGTGGTGAGGAGCGTCGCCGTGCCCGGCGATCGCAAGGAGCACTTCGAGGCGGAGACGAACATCTGGTCGCTCGTGCGGCGCGTTCTCGCCGAGCGCGAGCGCAGGGCCATCGAGTCGGCGCTCGTCACGGTGGAGGCCGCGCTGCGCGACGTGAAGAGCGCGCTCGCCGACGTCGATCCGAAGGTGAAGGCCGCCGCGCGCTTCCGCCTGCAGCGGCTGGAACAGCTGGCCCAGCTCTGCCGGGTCGGCCAGAACCTGCTCAAGATGCTGCTCGACAGCGCGCGCGTCGACATGGCCCCCCTGAAGCTCCTCTCCGACGTGCTGGCGGGACGCGGGCGGGGGTGACGGTGGGCGAGGAGCGGACAGCGCCATCCTTGCGCGAGGTCCCGCGACCCCGTCCTTGCTCCAGGACCGAGTGACCGGTTAAGAAAGCCGTCTCATGCTCGCCCCCGAAGTCCTGAAGAAGCTCAACGCCATCGAGTCGCGCTTCGACGAGTTGACGCGGAATCTCTCGGACCCGGCCGTCGCGTCCTCGGGCGAGCGCTACAAGAAGGTCGCGAAGGAGCGCGCCCGCATCGAGGCGACCGTGGCCGCCCTGACCGCCTATCGCAAGCTCCTCAAGGACATCGCCGAGAACGAGGCGCTCCTCGCCGAGAAGGATCCCGAGCTGCGGGAGATGGCCAAGGAGGAGCTGGCCCAGCTTCGAGTCCGCGTCCCGGCGGCCGAGGAGCAGCTCAAGGTCTACCTCGTCCCGACGGATCCGAACGACGAGAAGGACGTCATCCTCGAGATCCGCGGCGGCGCGGGCGGTGACGAGGCGGGGCTGTTCGCGGCGGAGCTCCTCAGGCTCTACCTGCGCTACGCGGAGCGGCGCGGCTGGAAGTGCGAGCTCGCCGACACGTCGCCGGGCGCCCTGGGCGGCATCAAGGACGCCACCGTCACCATCTCCGGCGACGCCGTCTACTCCTCGCTCAAGTACGAGTCGGGGGTGCACCGCGTCCAGCGCGTGCCCGCCACCGAGGCGCAGGGGCGCATCCACACCTCCACCGTGACCGTGGCGGTGATGCCGGAGGCGGAGGACATCGACATCCAGATCAACCCGGCCGACCTGGAGACCGACGTCTTCCGCTCGACGGGAGCAGGTGGACAATCGGTGAATACGACCGACTCGGCGGTGCGCATCACGCACAAGCCGAGCGGGGTGATTGTGAAGTGCCAGCAGGAGAAGTCGCAGCTCAAGAACCGCAACATGGCGATGAAGATGCTCCGCGCCAAGCTCTTCGAGATGGAGACGGAGAAGCAGCGCAGCGCCCGGGAAGCCACCAGGAAGAGCCAGGTCGGCTCGGGCGACCGCTCGGAGAAGATCCGCACCTACAACTTCCCGCAGGACCGGCTCACCGACCACCGCGTCAACTACACGCGACACAACCTTCCGGCCGTCATGGACGGGGACGTCGAGGACATGATCGAGGCCTGCCGCACCTTCTTCGCCGCCCAGGCGCTCAAGGAGGCCTCGAAGGAAGGGGTTCCCGGGCCGAGCGAGAAGCGAGCGTGAGCAGGACTTCACCGCCACCTCCGCCATGCCGCGGCGGCCAAGGGGGCGAGGGCCGGGCGAGCCGCTCCGGGGTCCAGGTCGAAGTCCGGATCCAGATCATGAATCGACGCTGACCTCGATGTCGAACGACATCTGGACGCCACTCAAGCTCATCGCCTGGACCCAGGGCTACTTCGCGCGGGCAGGCGTGGACGCGCCGCGGCTCACCACCGAGGTCCTGCTCGCTCATGCGCTCGGGTGTGACCGCCTGCGGCTCTACCTCGACTTCGACAAGCCGCTGGCGGAGCCCGAGCTGGCGCGTTTTCGCGCGCTGGTGAAGCGCCGCGCGGAAGGGGAGCCCACCGCGTACCTCGTCGCCGCCAAGGAATTCTTCGGGCGCGCGTTTCGGAGCGATTCCCGCGCGCTCGTGCCGCGGCCGGAGACCGAGCACCTCGTGGAAGCGGCGCTGGAATACCTCCCTCCGGACGAGGCCCTCGTCCTCGACCTCTGCACCGGCTCCGGCTGCATCGGCGTCACGCTCGCGCTGGAGCGACCGGCCGCGCGCGTGATCGCGTGCGACCTCTCGGCCGACGCCCTCGCGCTCGCCGGCGAGAACGCCACGCGACTGGGAGCCCGGCTGGAGCTCCTCCACGGGGATCTCTTCGCGCCCGTCCCGGAAGGCCTGCGCTTCCACGTCATCACGGCCAACCCGCCCTACGTGCCCACCTCCGAGATGCCGAAGCTCGCCCGCGAGCTGCATCGCGAGCCCGCGCTCGCCCTGGACGGCGGGGAGGACGGCCTCGCCGTGACGCGGCGCCTGGTGGCCGGCGCCCCGTCCTGGCTCCGCCCTGGCGGCGCGCTCGTCGTCGAGATGCACGAGAGCCACGACCAGGCCCTGCCCGCGCTCTGCCTCGAGGCCGGGTTCGCGGTAGCCGAAGCGCGGCGCGACCTGGCCGGCCTGCCGCGGCTCGTGGTGGCGCGAGCAAGGGAGTAGCCGGGGAAAGAATCAAGGCGCGAGCGCCGCGGGCGACTCCCGAACCCACGGGTCCCGCCGTGCCGCGTCAGGTTCGACATTATCGAGGTGCGCCACTACAATCCGCGCCCTCCCGGAAGGACGGATGGACAAGATCGTCATCGAAGGCGGAGTACCACTGCGGGGCGAGGTCCAGGTCTCGGGCGCGAAGAACGCGGCGCTCCCCGCCATGGCTGCCTCGCTGCTGGCGGAAGGCGACCACTCCGTCGGCAACGTCCCCGAGCTCGCCGACGTCAGGACCATGGGGCGGCTCCTCACGCACATGGGGTGCGAGGTGGCTCGCGCCGAGGGCGAGCGGCGGGCGATCGGGTTGCGCGTGCCACGTACCGTCCGGCCCGAGGCGCCCTACGAGCTCGTGAAGACGATGCGGGCGAGCGTGCTCGTGCTGGGCCCCTTGCTGGCGCGCTGGGGCAGGGCCCGCGTCTCGCTCCCGGGCGGTTGCGCCATCGGGGCGCGCCCCATCGACCAGCACCTCAAGGGTCTCGCGGCGCTCGGCGCCGACATCGAGCTCGAGCACGGGTACGTGGAGGCGCGCGCACCCGCTGGCCGGCTGCGCGGCGCGAGCTTCGTCTTCGACGGCGTCACCGTCACCGGGACCGAGAACGTGATGATGGCGGCGACGCTGGCGGAGGGCCGCACCGTCCTCGGCAACTGCGCGCGCGAGCCGGAGGTCGCGGACCTCGCCCGCGCGCTGCGTGGCATGGGAGCCCGCATCGAGGGCGAGGGAACGGCCGAGATCTTCATCGACGGAGTGGAGCACCTGCGCCCGCTCGACCATCGCGTGATCCCCGATCGCATCGAGGCGGGGACGCTCCTGGTGGCGGGAGCACTCCCCGGGAACGAGGTGTTCGTCCGCGGGTGCGTCGCCGATCAGATGGAGGCGCTGCTGGAGAAGCTCCGCGCGGCCGGCGCGACCATCTCGGTGGAGCCAGGCGGGCTGCGCGTCCTCGGCGACGGCCGGCCCCGGCCGGTCGACTTCCGCACCGCCCCGTTCCCCGGCTTCGCCACCGACATGCAGGCGCAGATGATGGTCCTGCTGGCGGTGGCGGACGGCTCTTCGGTCGTGACCGAGACCGTCTTCGAGAACCGCTTCATGCACGTGCAAGAGCTGCACCGGCTCGGCGCGGACATCACCGTCGACGGGAAGATCGCGGTGGTCAAGGGCGTGACCGGGCTGTCCGGCGCGCCCGTGATGGCGAGCGACCTGCGCGCCTCCGCAGCGCTCGTCCTGGCGGGCCTGCTCGCCAAGGGGAGCACCGAGGTGCTGCGCGTCTACCACCTCGACCGCGGCTACGAGAGGCTCGAGGAGAAGCTCACGCCGCTCGGCGCGCGCGTCCGGAGGGTGAAGGCGTGAGCACGACCGCGGCCCTCCCACGCCGGAAGCGTCGATCCGCGGCGCCCGGCAGGGACAGCGCGCCGCATGAGCTCATCACGGTGGCGGTGCCGAAGGGCCGCCTCCTCGAGGAGGCCTCGGCGCTCTTCGAGCGCGCGCTGGGCGTGTCTCCGCGTGAGCTGCTCCACGGGACCCGCAAGCTCGCCGCTGAAGCTCCCGCGGCCGGGCTGCGGTTCATCTCGATCCGCGCCGCCGACGTGGTGAGCTACGTCGAGCACGGCGCCGCCGAGGTGGGAATCGCCGGACTGGACGTGCTGCGCGAGGAGCCGCACGACCTCTACGAGCCGCTCGACCTGGGGATCGGGCGCTGCGCCATCGTCGTCGCCCGGCTGAAGGGCGCACCGCCGCTCCCCAAGGGCGTGGCACCGCGCATCGCGACCAAGTACGTTTCGATAGCCGCCCGCCATTTCGCCGAAAAGTCGCTTCCCGCCGAGATCATCGAGCTCCACGGCTCGATCGAGGTGGCCCCCTCGCTCGGCCTCGCCGACGCCATCGTGGACATCACCGAGACCGGCGAGACGCTGCGCGCCAACGGACTCGTGGTCGAGGAGAGGGTGCTCGAGGTCTCGGCCCGGCTCATCGTGAATCGGGTCGCGCTGAAGCTGCACGCCGAGCGCCTCCGCCGGCTCATCGCCGCTCTCCGCCTCGCCGCCGCCGAGAAGCCGGGCGGAACAAGTTGATCCTCGGGCGACGTTACGCCTATCCTGAAAGACGCACGACCAGCCCAACCACCCACCGTAGCCCCAGCCTGAGGTCCCAAGGAGACCTTCACCCGTATGGATTGTCCTCGGTGCAGCATCGAGATGACCGAGATCGCGAGCAGCGAGACCACGCTCCAGCGCTGTTCCCAGTGCGGAGGTCTGTGGCTCGACAGCGCGGATCTGAATCGGGTCCTCCTGCACGCGAACCTACCGGCCCTGTCGGCGCTCGGTGGATACGTGAACCCCGACGAGATCGCCGGGATGTGCCCCGCCTGCAACGTCGATCTCGTGTCGGTCGAGGGCGGTGACAAGCGCTCCCTCCACTACGACACCTGCGAGTCCTGCGGCGGCATCTGGCTCGAGGGTCCCGACGAGGACGAGATCGCCGAGACGATCGACTGGAAGGGGGCTGTAAAGGAGATCGTCGAATTCTACCGGCGTTTCCGGCGCAAGTAGCGCGCTACGCTCCTCTTCCTCCCGCGAGGAGACACCGTCCCCTGTCCGCAGCGACCCGGGGCGGCTCCTGGCTGCTCTGATTTCCGGTTACCAGCTCCGGTCGTCTCTCCACGGGTAGGCCGTGTTCGAGTATCCACGGATCTCCCAGTAGCCCCGGCGGTCGTGGGTCATGAACTCGAGCCGGTTCACCCACTTCACTCCCTTCCAGGCCCAGAGCTGCGGGACGACGACGCGGACCGGACCGCCGTGCTCGCGAGGTAGCGGTCTTCCATCGAGGGCGTGGACGACGAGGACGTCGGGCTTGAGGGCCTCCTCGAGGGGAAGGTTGGCGCAGTAGCCGTCCGCGCCGTGCATCATGACGTGCGTGGCCTCCCGTGTCGGGCGCGCCAGGGCGGCGAGCAGCTCGAGGCGGACGCCGCGAAAGGCGAGGTCGAGGATCGACCACCCCGTGACGCAGTGGAAGTCCGCCTCCTCGTCCGCCTGAGGGAGCTCCAGGAGCTCCGCGTAGCGAAGCGCGAGGGGCGCCTCGACCGCGCCGTCGATCACGATCCGCCACTTCTCGGGTGCGATGGCCGGCGTGAGCCCGATGTCGAGGACGGGCCACTCTGACTTGCCGAACACGTTCTGACCCGGTGGCTCCCTCGGCATCCCGTGGCGGTTGAGCGGCCCCTCTCCTTGCGGCGCCGGGTCGGCGAGGCTCGGCGTGGCGCGCATCTTCTCCGCGACGCGCGCGTGCAGCTCGCGCCGCGCCTCCTCGAGCCCGGCGAGCCGTGCCTTCAGGTCTAGCGGCGGCTCCATCACCTGTCCTCCTGGCAAGGCCGCGCCGAGACTCCGGCCGGCCGCGGCAGGGCGAGTCTATCCCGGACCGGACCGAACGCCCGGCCGCGGAGGCGGAGGCATGAGGTCCCTCTTCGGCATCGGGTCCGAGATTCCAAGGGGCGCCGCGGAACGGCCGCCCTCCGCACGCACCTGGTGCCACCCCATGCGGCCTTGACTCGTCGGGGCGTTCGCGGCACAAGAAGATCGACAGGGTTCCGCGGGAATAGCTCAGTTGGTAGAGCATCAGCTTCCCAAGCTGAGGGTCGCCGGTTCGAACCCGGTTTCCCGCTCCAGATTCGGCAGAGTTTGCGAGGACTTCCAGGGCGACCTGGGAGCCCTTCGTCCTTCTCGGGCAAGGAAGAACCTTGCCTGGAGCAAGGCATTGGCGC
>JBGQLS010000261.1:0-8724 GCA_041500205.1 Anaeromyxobacteraceae bacterium
AATGGCCTGGATCGGCATGGGCTGGCACGTGGGACCCTCATCCTATCTCCTACGCAGCTCCTCACGGCACGCGAGCTGCGGGCGCGCCTCGGGATGTGACGCTTCTCGCGGAGGTGCCGAGTGCGCGGGCCGCCTGACGACGACGGCCGCCGATGATTTCGGCCGCTCGCGGTGGTCCATGCCTCGGACGCACTCGATGGAGGACTCATGACCGACGCCCCGCCTCACGACCCCCTGGCAGGTGCCGGCAAGAACACGGATGAAACGAGCGACGAGCCGACTGCCGCGGGGTCCGCTTCGCCGCCTTCGAGGAAGGCACTCTGGGCGGGGCGCATCCTGAGCGCTCTCGCCGTCCTGTTTCTGGCGGTCGATGCGACGATGAAGCTCCTCCAGCTCCCGGTCGCGATGCAGGGGACCAGGCAGCTCGGCTATCCGGAGAGCGTGGTCTTCGCCCTCGGCATCGTCCAGGCCGTCTGCCTCGTCGTGTACCTCGTCCCGCGGACCGCGGTGCTGGGAGCCATCTTGTGGACCGGTTACCTGGGCGGGGCGGTCGCGACACACGTCCGTGTCGGCGGCCCGCTCTTCAGCCATGTGCTCTTTCCGGTCTATGTCGCGGCGTTCTTGTGGCTGGGGATCTGGATGCGCGATCGGCGGCTCCGCGCGCTACTTCCGGTTCGACATTAATCACCGGAGGGGGCCGGGTCGCGGGGCCCCATCGCGTGTTCTGCGCGCCAACAGCGAGCGGCCAGCGCACGGTGCCGCCGCCGAAGGGGAAGATGCCACGCGAGACCTCCAGCTGCGTGAACCGCGGGGTGGGGGAAGGTAGGCAGAAGCGCTGCCCTGCCGCAGGCTCGTTTGAACCGTCAGTGTGGTAATATCCGACCGTCGCGATTCACCGGGAGGGGTACCTTGAACGCACGCATTGTCACGAGCGCGCTCTGCATCCTGTTGGGCGCTGCCGCCTGCGGTCGTCCCGAGGTGAAGCCCTCGGTGCGGCTCGTGACCAACGGCCCCGTATTCGCCGTCGCGCTCGGCGCGGACGGCACCGTCTACGTCGGTGGGGACTTTTCGCAGGTGGATCAGGCCACCGGGGGCGGCGTCGCGCTCGATGCGGCCAGCGGCCGGACGGGCGATGTCTCACCGGGCGTGGACGGAGAGGTCTACGCGACCGTCTCGGACGGCGCGGGCGGCTGGTACCTCGGCGGTTCTTTCTCCCAGGTGGGCGCCCTCGAGCGCCGGAACATCGCCCATGTCCTCGCCGGCGGCGCGGTCGATCCGGCCTGGGATCCGAGCGCCGACGGCGCCGTCCGCGCGCTGGCGATGAACGGCGGCCTGCTGGTGGCCGGAGGCGCCTTCACCGCGATCGGGAAGCAGCCGCGCAGTCACCTGGCGGCGCTCGACGCGACCGGCAGAGCGAACGGCTGGGACCCAAGCCCGGACGGCGAGGTCCTGAGCTTCGCGAGCAGCGGCGGCCTGCTGCGCGCGGGAGGCGCCTTCACGCACATGGGTGCGGCCGCCCGGGGCCACCTCGCCGCCTTCGACGCCTTCGGCGCCCTCATGCCCTGGAACCCTGGCCCGAATGACCAGGTCCTCGCCTTGGCCGCGGAGGGGGAGGTCGTCTACGCCGGAGGCCTGTTCACTAGCTTCACGTCGGGGGCCACGACGACCGCGCAGCGTTACCTGGCCGCCTTCGACACGGCGTCCGGCGATCTTCCCAGGGCCTGGAGCCCGAGCCCGAACGGACCGGTCTACGCGCTGGCGGCGGGCAGCGGCCTCGTCTATGCCGGCGGGCAGTTCTTCCTGGTGGGCGCCGATCCTCAGTCGCGGACTAACCTGGCCGCCATCGACGCGGACGGAAAGGCGACGGCGTTCAGCCCCAACCCCGATCACGCGGTCGCCTCCCTGGCGCTGGCGAACGGGCTTCTCTACGTGGGCGGACACTTCAAGAGCATCGGCGGGCAAGGTCGGAGCTTCCTCGCCGCCGTCGACGCCACCGGGAACGCGAGCGCCTGGAGCCCTCACCCGAACGGCGCAGTGCTGAGCTTGGCCGCCGCCGGCCGGTCGGTCTTCGCTGGCGGCGCCTTCACCGGACTCGGTGGCGTGGCGCGCAATGGCCTGGCTGCCTTCGACCCGGGCGGGGACGTGACCGACTGGAATCCTGACCTGGGTGCGGGCGGGGTCGCCTACGCGCTGGCGGTCGATGCCGGCGTCGTCTACGCGGGGGGCGCCTTCGGGACCGTGAGCGGCCAGACCCGGAGCAATCTCGCCGCGATCGGCGGGTCGGGCCAGCTCCTGACCTGGAACCCGAGCCCGAACGGCCGCGTCACCGCGCTCGCGCCGAGCGGCGGCACGTTCTACGTGGGCGGCGGCGCCGGAGCGGGTTTCACCAGCATCGAGAAACAGCTGCGCGCGAACCTGGCCGCCATCAACACTGCCGGGGAGGCGACGAGCTGGAACCCGGGCGCCGACGGCGATGTGACCTCCATCGCGGTGGCCGGAGACAAGGTCTGGATCGGCGGGGGATTCAACGCCGTCCAGGGCCAGCCGCGCAAGTACCTGGCCGCCGTCGACACCATTGGAAACGTGACGTCCTGGAACCCCGCCGCCGACGGAGCCGTGAGGTGCCTCGTCCTCGATGGCACGACGCTCTACGTCGGCGGGGAGTTCGCCAACGTGGGCGGTGGTGCCCGGAGCCGCATCGCCGCCTTCGATCCCTGGGGCAGCCTCACGCCCTGGAACCCCGGCGCTGACGGCACCGTGACCGCCGTCGGGGTCTCCGGCAGCACGGTCTACCTGGGCGGAGCCTTCGCGACCGTCGCCGGACAGCCCAGGGCTTCCCTCGCGGCCGTCGAAGCGTCCGCGACGGGCACGGTGACCGCCTGGGACCCCGGCGCGCACGGACCGGCCGCGGTGACCGTCAGCGCGCTCTCGACGAGCCACGGCTGGATCTACGCGGGCGGGGCCTTCACCCGGATCCAGGGGAACCTTCTCGCGAACTACGCGAAGCTGAGCCCGTGAGTCGTACGACCCCCGACACATGGCGGCAACAGGCAGCTATTGAGTCGCTGATCCCGATACGCTAGGCAACAACGCCGGAAGCGCTACGCCTGATCCAGCAGCAGTATCGAGGAACTTCTGCCGGAGGCCCGCGTTCTTTGCAAAGAGATCATTCAGAGCATCGCGTACTTGGTGTGCGGACGGTTCCTGCATGAAATTGCGCGAAATGGCGGCCACAATCGACTCGTTGAAGGACCGAAGTCACGGATGGTAAGTGTTCTGGTGTTGGCCGCGGAAGAGTGCATTGGCTTCATGTGCGCCGAGGTGCTCGATCGGTATGGGTTGGGCCGAGAGTCGGCGCACTGCACGAGAGCTGCGATGAGACTCCTGATGCGTTCCTGCAGGCTCGCGGACGTGAGGCCACACGCGACGCCGCTCCTCGGCTGCATGTGGCGACATCCCAGCCATGACCCCGAGACACAGGTCGTCCCCGCCGCCGAAGGGATCGCACAGATGTTGCACCGGGCGGTCCAGAGCCTGGTAGTCCCGATCCAGCCCCGTGACGCGCCGGCCAGGCCGGGCTCACTCGCTCGGGGTAGACGGGTCCGCCGCGCCGTAGTCGGGGTCTGGTTCGAGCGGCTCCAGTTCGATCGGGACCTGCCCTCAAACCCAAGCCGCCACCCGAACCATCACCTCGAATCCAGACCATCTCGGCGCCTGCTTCGGCGCCCTCTCCGTGAGTCCACGAACTGAAGCGGGCGCCGCCCGCTCGGTCTCCATTACCCCGCCGCCGCCATCGACGTTCCACGAATCGTGTAGTAGATGGCCTCGGGGTGGTGCAGCACGATGGCGGAGGTGGACTGCTCGGGCACCATCTGGTCGGCGCTGGTGAGCGCGACGCCGATGGTGCGCTCGGGGTCGAGGAGCTTCCAGATCTGCCGCTGGTCCACGAGCTCGGGCCAGGACGGGTAGCCGGGCGAGTAGCGCCTGCCCTGCTGCTCGGGCAGGGACAGCTCGCGGCGCACGACCCCGTGCCAGTGGTCGGCGAGCGCTTCGGCCGTCTCCACGGCCAGGCCGTGCAGGAAGAGGGCGCGGCTATACTCGCCCTTCTCCTGCCAGACGTCGGCGACCCGGGTCGCCTCCGAGCCGACCGTCGCCACCTGGAAGGCGACCACGTCCGAGCCGGGCTCCTCGCGGAAGTAGTCGGCTAGGCAGAGAAAGCGCTCGTCGGGCTGGCGCGGGAAGGCGATGCGGGCCAGCGGTTCCTTCCGGTTCACCGGATCGAGCACGACGAGGTCGTTCCCCTCGGCGTGACAGGCGAAGTAGCCGTAGACGATCTTGGGCGTCAGCCAGCCGTTGGCCAGGACCTCGCCCTTCAGCGCCTCGAGCTTCGGCCCGAATTCCTCCTTCACCAGGCGCTCGTACTCGCCCTTGTCCTTGGAGCGCACGCCCCACTGCAGCTTGAAGAGTTCGATGAGATCGAGGTGAGGCCAGACCTCCTGCAGCTTCACCTCTCCGGCCGGCACGACGCGCGTTCCCCAGAACGGCGGCGCGGGCGGACGCTCCACCGGCTTCACGCTGCTGCGCCGCCCTGGCACCGCCGCGGCCACCGGCCTCTCCGGGGCATCGCGCTGCGCGAGCGCCTTCGCGAGCACGGAGCTGCGGAGCTGCTCGCGCTTCTCTGGGTTCATGAGCTCCGCGACGAGATCGAGACCCTCGAACGCGTCGCGCGCGTAGAAGACACCACCGGGGTAAGGCGTGCGGTCCTCGAGGAAGAGCGTGCGGTAGCCGTACTTTCGGTTGATGGCCGCGCCACCGATGATCACCGGGAAGGTGAGGTTCCGGCGCGCGAGCTCCTGGACGCAGTAGGGCATCTGCTTCGAGGTGGACACGAGGAGCGCGGAGAGGCCGATGGCGTCCGCGTTCACTTCCATGGCCTTCTCGAGGATCGTCGCCACCGGCACCTGCTTCCCCAGGTCGTAGACCTGGTAGCCGTTGTTCGACAGGATCGTCTTCACCAGGTTCTTGCCGATGTCGTGCACGTCGCCGTAGACGGTGGCGAGGACGACCTTGCCCTTGGAAGTGCCCTCTACCCGCTCGAGGAAGCGCTCCAGATAGGCGACAGCCTTCTTCATCACCTCGGCCGATTGCAAGACGAACGGCAGGATGAGCTCGCCCGCGCCGAAGCGATCACCCACGTCCTTCATGGCGGGGAGGAGGACCGTGTTCAGCACCTCGACCGGCGGATGGCGCGTCAGCGCCTCGTCGATGAGCGCCTCGATCCCCTCGGGGCGGCGGTGGAGGATCTGCAGGTGGATCCGCTCCTCTGCGCTCTTGCCGGCGAAGAGCTCCTCCACCGGCTGCGCCGAGGCGGAGCCGGACTTGCCGGTGAAGTGGGCGATGAGAAGCGTCAGCGCGTCCGGGCGGCGGTCGAAGACGAGGTCCTCGGCCAGCGCGCGCTCCTCTAGAGGGATCTCCTGGTAGCCGCGGATGTCCTTCGGGTTCACGATGGCGAGGTCGAGCCCCGCCTGCACCGCGTGATAGAGGAAGACCGAGTTCACCACCTCTCGCGCCGGCTTCGCGAGCCCGAAGCTCACGTTCGAGACGCCGAGGCAGGTGAAGACGCCCGGGTTCTCCGCCTTGATGCGCCTGATGCCTTCCAGCGTCTCGACGGCGCTCTTCCGGTACTCCTCGCCGCCGGTCGCGAGCGTGAAGGTGAGCGCGTCGAAGACGAGGCTGTCGGGGGGGACGCCGTACTCCTTCGCCACCGCCACCGTGCGGTGCGCGATCTCGGCCTTGCGCTCGGCCGTCTGCGCCATGCCCTTCTCGTCGATGGTCATGGCGACCACGGCCGCGCCGTAGCGGCGGACGAGCGGCAGGATCTTCTTCACGCGCTCGCCCGACTTCTCCAGGTTGATCGAGTTCACGATGCAGCGCCCGGGGTGCACCTTGAGGGCGGACTCGATCACGTCGGCCTCGGTGGAGTCGATCATGAGCGGCGCGTCGACGCTCTGGGCGAGCAGCCGCACGAGCGTACGCATCTGGGCTGCCTCGTCCTCGCGCTCGTTCATGGCCACGCACACGTCGAGCACGTGGGCGCCGCCCTCCACCTGCTCGCGAGCGATGCGGAGCACTCCCGCGTAGTCGTCGGCGAGGAGGAGCTCCTTCACCTTCCGCGAGCCCTGCGAGTTGACGCGCTCCCCGACGACGAGCGGGCGCGGCTGGAGATCGAGCGGCACAGCCTTCATCGCTGACGCGAGCTCGGGAGCCGCTCGAGGCCTGCGCCGCCGCGGCACGTCGATGGCGCGCACCCTGTCCACGACCTGCCGCAGGTGCTCCGGGGTCGTGCCGCAGCACCCGCCCACCATGTCCACGCCGAAGTCCCGCACGAACTCGCCGAGCGCGTCGGCGAGCGCCTGGGGCGAGAGCTTGTAGACGGCCTGTCCGTCCACGTTTTCCGGCATGCCCGCGTTGGGAAGGCACGAGACGAACCGGCTGCACTTCTCGGCGAGGTAGCGAATGCTCTCGCGCATCTCGGCGGGGCCGGTCGAGCAGTTGAGGCCGATGGCATCCACCGGCAACCGCTCCAGCGCGGCCAGCGCCGCGCCGACCTCGGTGCCGAGCAGCATGCGGCCGTTCGCGTCGATGAGCGTCGGCTGCGCGATGATGAAGACGTCCCTGAGGGACTCGCGCCGGTACGCGTCGGCGGCCAGCACGGCCGAGCGCAATTCGAGCAGGTCCTGCTGCGTCTCGATGATGATCGCGTCCACGCCGCCGTCGATGAGCCCTCGCGCCTGTTCGAAGAAGATGCGCTCGAGCGCGTCCGCGGTGACGTTCGAGAGCGCGGGGTCCGAGGCCGAAGGGAGCATGCCGGTCGGCCCGATGGAGCCCGCCACGAAGCGCGGGTGCTCGGGGGTGGTGTAGCGCTCGGCTGCGTGCCGCGCCTGGATGGCGGCGCGGAAGTTCACCTCGTAGGTGCGGTGGCCGAGGCCGTATTCGTCGAGCTTGAGGCGCGACGAGCCGAAGGTGTTCGTCTCGACCACGTCGCAGCCGACCGCGAAGTAGCGCCCGTGGATGCCCTCGATGAGGTCGGGCCGGGTGAGCGTGAGGAGGTCGTTCGCCCCCTCCTTCCCACCGAACTCGGCCGCCTTGAGCTGGTGGCCCTGGATCTGGGTGCCCATGGCGCCGTCGAAGACGAGGACACGGCGGTCGAGCGCTTCTCGGAAGGTCACGGGATCTCTCTCTCAATCAGCGGGGGACAAGCCCCCGCGCTACGGTCAGCGGGGGACAAGGCCCCGCGTTTGCGGTGTTCGGAGACGAGCCCCGCGTTGCGGTGTGCGGGAACGCGTCCCTTACCATCTGCGGGGGGACGGAACCCCCGCGCTCGGTCGTCTGCGCCGAGGGCCGGCGCGCGGGTCCGCTCCCACGCGGAGTCGGCGAAATGTAGGCAAATCCGGGAGCTGGGGCAAGACGGCCTCTCGATCCTCTGCAGGAGAGGGCCCGGTGGTGAGGTACGATGCACCCGTGGAGCGCCCAGCCGGTTCGCCCTGGCCCGCGGTGGTGGCGATCGCGCTCGCCGCGGTCGTCTTGCGGGTGCTCGCCTTCTCGGGGACGGAGCTCTACGCCGACGAGGCGTATTACTGGCTGTGGTCGTTGCAGCCCGCCGCCGGCTACTTCGATCACCCGCCGCTCGTCGCCTGGCTCATCGCCGCAGGCGTGCCGCTCCTCCCGGGCGAGCTGGGCGTGCGCCTGCCCTTCTTCGTGGCGGGAGGCCTCACGGTCGTGTTCGCGGCGCTGCTGGCAGGCGAGCTCGCGGCGCACGACCCGGCGGCGAGGAGGCGAGCAGCGCTGTTCGCCGCGCTCCTGGCCGCGGCTGCGCCGCTCATGAACCTGGTGGGCGGGATGGCGCTCCCGGACGCGCCGCTCGCCGCCGCCTACACCGCGTCGCTGTGGCTCCTCGCCCGGGCGCGCGGCACGCGGTGGCTCTGGGCGGGAGTCGCCGTCGGGCTCGCGCTGCTCGCGAAGTACACCGCCGCGCTGCTCGCGCCGGCACTAGTCCTCGCCGTGCTCTGGGACGACGAGCTGCGCCGGGAGCTGCGCACCGTGTGGCCGTGGATGGGGGCGCTGGTGGCGGTGACGATCTTCAGCCCGTGCCTCCTGTGGAACGCGCGGCACGACTGGATCTCCATCCGCTTCCAGCTCGGTCACGGCTTCGCCACCAACGCCAGCCTGCGGACCTTCCTGGAGTACCTGGCGGGCCAGATCGCGGGCCTCGGCCCGGTGCCGCTCCTGGTGGGGGTCCTCTTTCTCGCCCGCGCCCGCTGCTCCGCATCGCGTCGCGTCGCGGCCGGCGCGCTCGTGCCCCTCCTCGTCACCACCTGGTCGGCCCTGCGAGGCAAGGTGGAGGCGAACTGGCCGGCCATGGCCTACCCGGCGCTGTGCGCGGCGGCGGCGGTCGCGCTGGGACGCGCGCGACCGGGCACGGCACGAGCCTTAGTGGGAGCGTCCGTCACGATCGCCGTCGGAGCTCTTGCCCTGTTCGGGGTCGAGCAGCGCCATCCCCGCCTCCTCGTCGGCACCGTCGCCGTCGAGCGCTTCCATGGCTGGCAGCTCATGGCGAAGGAGGCGCGCTCCCTCGCGCGCGGCGCCTGCGCCGAGGTCGGCTGCGATCCCGGGCAGCCCTTCCTCGTCAGCGCGAACTACCAGTATGCGTCCGAGCTCGCCTTC
>JBGQLS010000262.1:0-8713 GCA_041500205.1 Anaeromyxobacteraceae bacterium
CCGAGCCAGACGGCCTAGCTGCAAGCCGCGCGAGGCGCAAGCCCGAAGCTGTAGTTCGTGCTACTGCGAGGGCTTGCAACGATGCCCGGCGCCGCAGATCGGCCGTCGCGGCGACGGGAGGGGATAGATTCACAGGCTCTCCGGTCTCACCGCGAGGAGCGCCCTGCCCGGAAGGCGTGCTGCGTCATGCCAGCGCGGCCGTCACTTCTCAGGCAGCGTCCGCCGCGACCGCGCGCTCGAGAGGCGCCGTGTCGACGCCGCAGTAGCGAAGGACGCGGATCTGGTGGTGGCGGAGTCCGAGCAGCGTGACCTGGGCCTTGCAGCGGGTCAGCGCGTGCGCGAGCACGGCGATGCCGAAGTCGTGGAATTCGCGGACTTGCGTGAGATCCACGCGCAAGCGGGCGCCCGGTTCCGCCCGGCCGAGGATCGCCTCGAGGCGGCGAGCCGCGAGGCCGTCGAAGGCGCCCGAGAGCGGGATCGTTGAATGGTCGAGCAGGACGTCGTGCATCGGTGCCTCCGGCGAGCCGCAGTGGCTCTTGACCCGAATCAATGGAAGAACCGTGCCGGCGAACTCTCGACGTCATGATGCGCCGCGCCAAGGCTGCGGGACGGCGCTTCGCCACCGGCCTACGGCTGGCGGTGCCCTCGATGGGGGACCTCTCAAGCGCGCGCCCCCGTGTCGTCTTCCGCCACCACCCGCACACGGAACGTCGAGCTCGCGTGCCCATGCGCGAACTCGCGCCAGAGCATGAACACACGCGTACTCTGCTCTGCGTTCGTGACCGAGATGACCTCCACCTCCGGCTCGCCGTCGCCGGCTCGCAGCCGGAAGAGGACGGCGGTCCCATCTTCGCTCGCCTGGGCAGGATTCAGCATGTTGCGGCCGGCGGCAGCCAGCGTGTCGAGCAGCCGGTCATCCTGGCGAGGTCCTGCGCCCACCATGCGAACCCAGAGCCCTCGGCTGACGAACGTCGGGATCTCGTAACCGACCTGGCGGGCGTGGCGGCTCACGTCCACCGCCACCACGACGCCTTCGGCCTCCGCTCCTGCGTCCACCTCCCAGCTGTACGACATGGCGTCCTCCACGTGGCGAGCGAACGGGACAGCCGGAAGACCTTAGGAGTGGAACCGAAGCGCCGCTCATCCCTGATCAGGCGTTGCGCGTCTCCGTGGCCCATGATCGCTTCGCGTGGACCGTCCTCGGGACGGCGCACGCGCGACGCGCGGCTAGTACCAAAAGTGGATGTGCCTCCCGGGACCAGTCACGGCCCGGCGGACAGCAGGCTGCGCCCGAGAGCCCCCGTTTGGACATGGATCCAATGTGGGCGGCGCGGGCGCACATTTCCCGACGGTGTCTAATTGGTCAATATCAGGACCAATGTCCTTCGGGTCTGGACGCGCCTCGGGCGCGGTGCTCTGCTCGAAGCGTCCGCAGCGAGCCATCGCCGGGGGCTGTCCCCGGGGCATCGTCTCCCGGCGCGACGCCAACATGAACGCAACCTCCTTCGACGACCCAGAGAAACGACGCGCCCGCCCCGTGCTCCAGCCCGGGCGGGCAGGATTCACCATCGACCCGGTCTCACCGAGCGACCCGGCGCTTAACCTGGCACTGCGCGAGTGGGACTGGATGGCTCGCGGCCTCCTCGCCCGCGGCGCGGTGTCCGCGCAGACGCGCCCCAACCTCGAGGACAGCCGCCGCATCGTGGGAGAGCTCGGGCGCGTGCTCGCGGGTGACGAGCCCGGCGAGGGCATCCAGGAGCACCGCAGCGTGTTCGTGGCGAGGAGGATCGGCTGCATCCAGGCGGCGGCCGCCCTGTTTGCGAGCCCGCGAGCCGTCTTCGTAGAGCTCGTCGCCACGGCGCCCTGGAACCTGCTCGGTGCGGCCGACCCTCCGGACGCACGGATGGTGCGTGGCGCGGGCACGGCGCTCCTCCAGCACGCGTCCGCCTGGAGCCTCGCGACAGGCGGCGGCGGACGCGTGTCCCTGCAGGCGGAGAACCCGCGCTGCCGCGCCTACTACGAGTGGCTCGGATTCGAGCGGATGACTGCCGCCGACGAGCCCTACACGCTCGTGCCGCGCGGCCCGCGCGGCTTCTCGGAGCCGGTCCGACGCGTGGCCGAGGGCCGCGAGGGGCCGGACGAGCAGAGGAGCCCGTGGATGCTGTTCGACCCCGCGCGGCCGGCGAGCGTGGCGGACCGGCCCAGGGGCTCCAGTGAGCGGTCACCGGACGCCGTTCACCACCGCGGGGACGCGCGCAGGAGCTCAGCGCGATAGGCTCGACGGGCCCTGCCGCCGGCTGGACCGCGACCGCTTGCTCGCGCTGGCGTGCAGCAGATGCAGGGGCGGCACGCCCAGGCTAGGGACTACAGGCTTCAAGAAGAGAACGACCGCGAATTCAAGGCTTCTCCTGAAGCCCGAAGCCTGAGGCCCGAAGCCCTTGGGGTTAGGATGGCTCCAGACCGGCTGCTGGAAGGAGGAGATGGTCATGAAGAGGACGGTGGTCATCGCCGTCGGTGGCAATTCGCTCATCGTAGACAGCGCGCATCAGACGGTGCCCGACCAGTACCGGGCCGCTCAGCGCACCTGCGCCCATATCGCGTCCATGCTCGAGGAAGCGGACCTCCGGCTGGTGGTGACGCACGGTAACGGTCCCCAGGTGGGCTTCATCCTCCGCCGCTCGGAGCTCGCGGCGCGGGTACTGCACCAGGTCCCGCTGGATTCCTGCGTGGCCGACACCCAGGGAGCGCTCGGGTATCATCTGCAGCGCGCGCTCGACAACGAGTTCCGGCGCCGAGGCATCAGGAAGACCTGCGTCACCGTGGTGAGCCAGGTGCTCGTGGACAAGGACGACCCGGCCTTCCAGCGGCCCGACAAACCCATCGGTCCCTTCCTGTCGAGGGTGCAGGCGGAAGAGCACCGGGCCAGGGACGGGTGGGCGGTGGCGGAGGACGCGGGGCGTGGCTGGCGGCGCGTCGTGAGCTCTCCGGACCCGAAGGTCATCCTCGAGCTGGAGGCGGTGAAGAGCCTCCTCGACGCTGGTTTCGTGGTCGTGGCGGTGGGCGGCGGCGGCATCCCCGTGGTCGAGGACGCGGCCGGCCAGCTCGCGGGGGCGTCGGCGGTAATCGACAAGGACCGCGCCTCGAGCTTGCTCGCCCGCCGGCTGGGCGCCGAGCTCCTCGTCATTTCCACGGCCGTGGAGAAGGTCTGCCTGCACTACGGCACGCCTCGGCAGATGGCTCTCGACGCCATGACCCTGGCCGAGGCCAAGCGGTACATGAGGGAGGGCCACTTCAAGCCGGGCAGCATGCTCCCCAAGGTCCAGGCGGTCGTGGATTTCCTGGAGGACGGCGGACGGACGGCCATCATCACCAATCCCGAGCACCTCGAGGCGGCCCTGAAGGGGGAAAACGGCACCCGCATCGTCCCGTGAGTCCATGCCACCTGCGGGAGCTCAGCCGGCCGACGGTTGGCTCCAGGTGGCCGCGCTGGCGGACCCGCTAGCCCTCGCCGGCTGGCGCTCCTGGAGGAGGCCCTCGATCTCGGCCGCCGAGCCCAGCTCCAGGGCCTCGAGCGCCAGCCCCCGCGCCTCGTCGAGCCGGACCCTGCGGATCGCGTTCTTCACGTCGAGCATCTCTCCCGGCGCCACGCTGAAAGCACGCAAGCCCAGGCCGAGCAGCAGCTCGGTGTACGAGGGGTCGCCGCCCATTTCGCCGCAGATGGTGAGCGCGCGGCCCGCGCTCTTCGCGTCCTCGGCCAGCGTGTGGATGAGCCGCAAGACGGCGGGGTGAAGGGGCTGGTAGGAGGGCGGGAAGCTCTCGTCATCGCGATCGGCGGCGAGGACGTACTGCACGAGGTCGTTCGTCCCCAGGCTGAAGAAGTCGACTTCCCTGGCGAGCGCGCGGGCCAGCAGGGCCGCGGAGGGCACCTCGATCATGGCGCCGATTGCGATCCCGGGATTGAAGCGCTGGCCTTCCCTGGAGAGCTCATCCTGGACCTGCCGCAGGATCTTGCGTGTCTGCCGCACCTCCTCGAGCCCCCCCACGACGGGCAGCAGGATCGAGGCCGGGTGGTCGGCGCTGACCCGCAGGAAGGCGCGCAGCTGCGCCTTCAGCACCTCCGGATGCTTGAGGAGGAGCCGGATGCCGCGCTGGCCAAGCGACGGGTTTCGCAACACCGGCAGGCGGAAGTAGGGCAAGTCCTTGTCTCCGCCCAGGTCCAGGAGCCGGAAGACGACCTCGCGCGGGTGGAAGCGTTCCGCCGCGCGCTTCAGGAACTCGTACTGCTCCTCCTCGGTGGGAAACGCCTTGCGGACCGCGTAGCCGAACTCCGTCCGGTAGAGGCCGATCCCCTCGGCGTTGTAGAGGAGGGCGGCCTCGGTGTCCGAGTACTTGCTCACGTTCGCGAGCAGCGGGATCGGCGTCCCATCGAGTGTCACGGAGGGCAGGTCCGCGACATGGCGCAGCTCCTCCCTGTAGGCCTGGATCTCGGACTCCAGGCGCTCGTACTCGCGCTGGACGGTCGTCCCGGGATTGACGAAGACGAGGCCCGTGACGCCGTCCAGGACGAGGCGGTCTCCGCACTTGATCTTGAGGGAGGCCTCGGCGACGCCGGTGACCGCGGGTACGCCGAGCGAGCGCGCCAGGATGGACGCGTGGGAGAACTTGCTGCCCCGCTCCGTCACGAAACCGCGGACCCGGTTGAACTCGAGGCGGGCGGTGACCGAGGGCAGCAGCTCCTCGGAGACCACGATCGCGCCTTCCGGGATGTCCAGGCTGTCGTGACCCTGGCCCTCGATGAGGGCCGACAGGACGCGGCGGCCCACGTCGCGGACGTCCACCGCTCGCTCTCGCAGGTAGGCGTCCGGGATCGCGTCGAAGACGCGCGTGAGCTTCTCGATGACCTCCGAGAGCGCCGCCTCCGCGTTGACGCGCTCTTCCTGGACGATCTGGGTGACCTGGCTGCGGAGCGAAGGATCCCGGACGAGCAGCGCCTGCGCGCCGAAGATGCCGGCCTGGGACGGGCCGATCTTCTCCTCGACGGTCTTCTCGAGCGCGTGGAGCTCCTCCTCGGCCTTGGCGAGCCCGGCCTCGAACCGGGCGAGCTCGCCGGAGACCTCGGACGCCTGGATGTTGCGTCGCGGAGCCGCGCCACGGGCCGCACAGGAGAGGACGTAAGCCGTGCCGTGGGCGATCCCCGGGGATACGCTCGTGCCTCGCATCATCGACGAGTCCTCCGACCCGTTCGCTATAAGCGCGCGTCGTCGCCGGGGCCTCGGCTCATGGCGAGCCGCCCCGCGATCGACGGCCAGGCAGCCCGCCGCTCGGGAGGGGCGTCAGCCGCGCTGGCTGGAGATGAGCGCGATGAGCTCGCGCTGGAGGAGCCGATCGTCCGCCAGATTCACCTCGAGCAGACGCCGCAGATGGGCGGCGCTGTCGAGATCGACCTCGTGGCAGTGCACGCCCACCGTGCGCGGGGCGCGGTGCGCAATCACGCCACTCATCCGTATGGTGCTGGCGCCCTGATCGAGCCGGATGGAGAGCGTGCAGGCCTCGCCCACGCCCCAGCTGAAGCCGTCCGGCACGCGCACGAGCGCTCCCCGCAGGGAGATGTCGACGAGCTCGCAGGCACTCTGCGTCCCGTGCACGTTCAGCAGGGACGGACGGTGAATAGCGATGCGCGAGAAATCGCGCCGCTCCTTGTTCACCAGCACCTTGCCCATGCCCGTGTACCTCCGAGTCCGCGGCGCGAGGGCTCGTCCCCCGTCCGGCTCGCAGGCCATGCTCGCAGACCTGGCGCCCCCGGCGCCACCTTCTCTTCGCGCCGAAATGTCGGCCAGGGTGTGTTCGGGTGCGCGCCTGGGCGGACCTTCACCCCGCCATGGCGGCCGCGCAGTGGACCTGGACCAGGCCCCTCGGGATCACCGCCCCGTGGAACCTACCGCCCTCCGTCCGGGAGAGCCGCCGGCAGCAACACACGGAACGTCGTCCCACGCCCGATCGCGCTCTGGACCGAGATCTCGCCGCCCAGTGACGCGAGGATCCCCTGGCAGACGAACAGGCCGAGGCCGGTGCCGATGCCGGCCGGTTTGGTCGTGAAGAACGGGTCGAAGATACGGCGCAGGTTCTCGGGCCGGATGCCGCACCCGGTGTCGGACACCTCCACCACCACACGGCCCGCTCGAGGGTCGAAGCCGGTCGTGAGGCGGATCTCGTTCCTGTCGCTCGCGCCCTCCGGAAAGGCCTGCGCGGCATTCAGGATGAGGTTGATGAACACCTGCCCCAGGCGCGGCTCGCTCGCGATCACGGTGGGGACAGGGCTCAGGTCCTTCACGATGCGCGCACGCCTGCGCGCCTCGCCCTCGGCGACCCGCATGGCGAATTGCACCACCTTGTTCACGTCCACGTTGGCGTCCACCGACTCGGCCTCGGACCGCGTGGAACCCGCCGAGAATTCCTTCAGGTCGTCCACGATGACGCGGATGCGCTCGATCCCCTCCTGGCAATCGGCGATGGCGTCGTCGATCTCCGCGACGGCCTGGCCCGGCGGCGCGCCTGACTTGGCGAGCTTGCTCCGGGCGAAGGCAAGATTGGTCCGGATGAAGGCGAGCGGGTTCTTGACCTCGTGGGCCACGCCCGCCGCCAGCGTGCCGATGGAGGCGAGCCGCTCCGTCATCTGCATCTGCGCGAGCGCGCGCCGGCGCTGTCCCTCGTCGCGGAAGAGCACGACGCACGCGTGGCTGCGGCCATCCGGGTCCCGCAGCGGCACGCACCACGTCTGCACCTCGCGGCGCGTGCCGTCCCTGCGCAGGAGGGTCTCCGTGGCCTCGATTGGCCTACCCGACGCGATGGAGGCTGCGGCCCGCGTCCCGGGATGATCCACGGCGCCCGGCGCGAGCAGCGTCCCGGGCGGCTTCCCCAGCGCCTCGGCCTTGCTCCAGCCGAAGAGCCGCTCGGCGCTCGGATTCCAGTCCCGGATCTCACCCCCGGACGCGATCACGGCGATAGCATCGGAGCGGCTATTGAAGAACAGTGACTGCCGCCGAAGCTCGGATTCGGCCCTGTTGCGCTCGGTGATCTCCGTCGCCGTGCCCGCGACGCGAACGGGGTGCCCGAACTGGTCGCGGGACGCCTCGCCCTCGGCCACCACCCACGCGGTCCCTCCGTCGGAGCCGGCGACGCGGAACTCCAGCTCGCACCTGCCGCCGTGCAGCGCCGCGTCGAGGCCCGCCCTCAGTGCGGGCCGGTCCTCCTCGTACACGAGGCCCCAGTCGTCTTGCGTCGCGCGTCCTTCCTCGGACACGCGCTGGTACCTCGAAGCGACGCCACCCGAGAAGGAGAGACGCGCGGAGGACGCCTCATAGTCGAACGAGCCGGCACCGAGGGCCGCGGGCGTCTCGCTGGCCTGGATCGCCCGGGCGCTCGCGTCGCGATGCGTCACGAACTGCAGCTCGGTGGCCCCGATTCTCAGGATGTCGCCCTCGGCGAGCACTGCCGAGTGGATCCGGACGCCGTTCAGGAAGGTGCCGTTCGTCGAGCTGAGATCGAAGGCGACGAACTCGCCGCTGGGCCAGCGCTCGATGCGCACGTGGCCGCGAGAGATGCCCTCGTCATCGAGGTGCACCGCCACGTCCCGGCTGCGCCCTATCACCGTCTCCAGGCCGGACAGCTCGAAGAACGAGCCGACCAGCGCGCCCTGCAGGGAGCCCACCACGAGGAGGCCCACCGGACCAGCCGCGACCAGGGCTGGACGTGGGCTACCGATCAGCGTCGTGCGATCACCCATGGCGGCGGAGTCCCTCCTCGTCGTTGCGGCGCGACTACCTTACATCCTCCACCGACATCGTTCACCCCCAGGAAGCACGGACAAGCTGCTCGCTCCCATGCTCCCGCGGCCGGTATCCTACCTCGTGCCGTGGCCGCGCGAGACGCGTGAACGGCGCGCCCGGACGGCTCACGTGCTTCCCCCGACGCTGTGAAGGCGCGCGCACAAGATTGTGCAGCCAAAAAACTGCGGTGGCGCTAATATGGTACTTACTCTATCCCGAGGGGAGACGAAGAATGGCCCGTGCTGCTGCCCTGTCGATCGACGCCGTCATTCAGACCACCGTCCAGGAGGTCGTCGCGCGAGCCTCTCGACCCATTGCCATCGCAATTGCGCAGATGGCCGCCGCCGAGCTCGAGAAGCAGCTCTCGGTGACGGATGGCCCCCCCCGCAGGTACGCCGGACGCGTCGCGCGTCCCCGGCAGCGCACCGAGATCACGAAATGGGTAGCGGACAGGCGCGCGCGGCGGGTCCCCACGTTCGTGATCGAGATGACGGGCGGCCTCGACACGAAGAAGAAGATCGTGGCGAAATATGGGGCCGGCGCGGCGTTCGAGAAGGGTAAGCAGCCGCCGAAGCCGAAGCCCTGAGACATTCCGTCCACGCTGGACGCGTCGCGTGGGGCGACCAGGTCGCCCCTTGCCGGACGCCTGGCGTAGGGCAGGGGCTTGTCCCCGCTTCCTGGGTCTTCGTCAAGAGGCGCCTCGAACGAACGAGGCGGTCTCCTCTCGAACGCGGTGACGTCGAAACGCGGTGCAAAGGTCGTGGCCGACCCGCGTTCGAGTAGCGCTTGCTCAAGACTTGTCGAAAAAGGTGACCGCTCTGCGGCGTGGCCGGGGTGGGGCCCCGATGGGCTTTGCCCGGCGGGGCGGGGGCGGCCTGCGCCCCCGG
>JBGQLS010000263.1:0-8712 GCA_041500205.1 Anaeromyxobacteraceae bacterium
ATCCAGTACTACACGCGCGAGCCGGGCGTGTTCCTCACGCGCATCCTGGCGCTCAGGAAGACCCCGCGCGGCCGGGAGATCGTGGCCTACGACGTGGACGGCCAGCGCCCGGAGGTGCTCTACCGCGATGCTGGAATCGTGCTCCTCCCCGCCTGGCGTCCCGACGGGAAGGCGATCCTCTTCACGGCCTACCGGGGCGGCCGGCCGGAGATCTGGACCCTCGACCTCGCGACGCGCAAGCCACAGCGGCTGCTCTCGGTCGGAGATCTCGCCGTGGGCGGCGTCTACTCGCCGGATGGCCGGCAGATCGCCTTCGCCGCCTCGCAGGACGGGAACAGCGACGTCTGGGTGGCCAACGCGGACGGCTCGGGCGCGCACCGCCTCACCAGCGATCCCGCCATCGACGGCTCGCCCACCTGGTCGCCTGACGGCAAGCGCATCTGCTTCGTCTCGACCCGCTCCGGGAACGCACACCTGTACCTCATGGGCGCGGACGGCTCGAACCAGCGCCGCCTGACGTTCCAGGGCAACTACAACCAGACACCGCGCTGGAGCCCCCGCGGCGACCTCATCGCCTTCACGGCCCGCGACGAGCGCAAGGTCTTCGACGTGTTCACGGTCTCGCCGGAGACGGGCAAGATCCAGCGCGTCACGCAGGACCAGGGTCGAACCAACGAGGAGCCGACATGGGCGCCGAATGGTCGGCTCCTCGCGTTCGCCACCGACCGGCAGGGCCGGCCGCAGCTCGTCGTGTCGAGCCCGACGGGTGACCGGCAGACGGTCGTGACCCGCGACGACGCCGAGATCACCACGCCGTCCTGGGGGCCCTGGGCGCGCTGAGTAGCCGGGGGCGAAGGCCGCCCCCGCCCCGCCGGCAGAGCCGTCGGGGCCCCACCCTGGCCCCTGCGACCGCATGCTGATCTTTCGACAGGTCTTGAGTAGCCGGGGGCGAAGGCCGCCCCCGCCCCGCCGGCAGAGCCGTCGGGGCCCCACCCGGGCCCCTGCTACCGCAAGCTGATTACCGACACCGGCGAGGAGCATGCATGCCGCGGTACGCGACGATCGACATCGGGACAAACACCGTGTTGCTGCTCGTGGCGGAGCGCGCGGAGCGTCCCGGTCACCCGGGGAAGCAGGATCCGGTCGCCTTCGAGCCCGTGGTCGAGCGCGCCGAGATCACGCGGCTCGGCCGCGGGGTGGACCGCAGCGGACGGCTCGACGCGCGCGCCATCCAGGACACGGTCGAGGTGGTGGCGCGCTTCGCCGAGGAGGCGCGCGCGCTCGGCGCTCGCCGCACTGCCTGCGTCGCGACCAGCGCCGCGCGGGACGCCGTCAACGGCTCGGAGTTCTTCGAGGCCGCTCAGAGAGCGGCTGGCCTCGTGCCCGAGGTCATCTCCGGAGACGAGGAGGCGCGGCTGGTCTGGGCAAGCGCATGGAGGGACTTCGGCTCGGGAGCGAGCGCGCTGGCGGTCCTCGACGTGGGCGGCGGCTCGACGGAGGTCTGCCTGGGAGCCGGACCGGCGCCGCGGGCGCGCCTGAGCCTCCAGATCGGCGCGGTGCGCCTCACCGAACGCATCGCCCCGCCCGACCCGCCCGATGGAGCGGCGCTGTCGGCGCTGCGCCTGCGGGCGGCGGAGTCTCTCCGGCGCGCGGCGGAGCTCGTGCCGGCGAGCCCACTGGGCCGCCTGGTGGGCGTGGCGGGGACGGTCACCACCCTCGCGGCCGTCGAGAGAGCTTTGCCGGTTTACGATGCTGGCGTCGTGCACGGCGCGGAGCTGTCGCGGGCGGCGCTCGAGGCCCTCTATCTCCGCCTGGGCGCGCTCACCACCGCCGCCCGGGCACGGCTCCCGGGCATGGAACCAAAGCGCGCTGACGTCATCGTGGCAGGCTGCGCCATCGTCCTGGAGGCGATGCGATTGCTGGGATTCGATCGGCTCACCGTGTCGGATCGAGGCGTGCGGTGGGGGCTGATGTACGATCGGTTCGGGGATGAGTGAGGGAGAGGGAGAACCGAGGTCATCCGGCGCCGAGCGCGAGCGCTGGGCGGTCCTGTGCGACTTCGACGGTACCGCCGTCACCGAGGACATCGGCGATCAGATCTCGATACGCTTCGCCGGGTACCACGTCTGGCGAGCCGCCGAGGATCGCTACAAGGCCGGAGAGATAGCCTTCAGCGAGCTCCTGTCGGCCATCTTCGCCCCCATCACCGCCAGCCGCGACGAGATCGCCGCGTGGGCGCGCGCGCGCGCAGAGCTCAGACCCGGGCTGGAGCGCTTCGTCGCGGACTGCCGCGCCGGCAGGCGGCCGTTCCTCATCTGCTCGGCCGGACTCGACGTGTACATCGAGGCGGTGCTGGAGCGCCTCCCGCCCGACCTGCGCGCGCACGTCGAGGTGCGCTCCAACCGCGGCATCTGCTCGCCGACGGGCCTCTCGGTCGCATTCCACGAACCCGGGGGCGGTTGCGGCCGCTGCGGCTTCTGCAAGGGAACGGTCGTGGACGAGCTGCGCGCCCGCGGCTACCGCGTCGCGGTCTGCGGGGATGGCACAGCCGATCGCTGCGCCGCGGAGAAGGCCGACCTCGTCTTCGCCCGCGGGAGGCTTCCCCGCTACTGCGACGAGCTGGGCGTGCGCTATACGCCGTTCGAGACCTTCGACGACGTGATCGCGGCGTTTCCGCGGTGATGTGAGAGGGGTCGACCGAATGGCTCCACCTCCCCTCACCCCGACCCTCTCCCCGCCTTGCGGGGCGAGGGGGGAAAGTGCCCATCCGGCGGACGTCGAGGGGGAAGAGTACCCGTCCGGCGGACGTCGAAGGGATGGAGTACCCGTCCGCCAGGTTTCACCGAACGGGTATGGGGAAGAACCCTGCCTGACCTCTCAAGACCGGTCGAAAAATCAGCTGCGGTCGCAGGGGCCCGGGTGGGGCCCCGACGGCTCTGCCGGCGGGGCGGGGGCGGCCTTCGCCCCCGGCTACTCAGAATAACCCGATGGAGAAGTGCGGCGCGAGATAGCGCTCGCCGAGCTGGGACTGGGGGCTCGCGTTGACGCCGAGGTCGAGGACCGCCGGGCCGATGGGGGTGAGGAAGCGTAGGCCGAGACCGAAGTTGAAGCGGAGGTCGAGGTAGGAGGCTTGACGCGGATCGAGCCAGAGATTGCCCGCGTCCACGAACACGCCCATCTCGATCCCCTCCCGCAGGGGGAAGCGCAGCTCCCCCTTGGCGAGGATGAAGGCCTCACCGCCCTGCGAGACCAGCGTCTGGCCCGCCGCCAGCTGCTTGGCCAGATCGGAACAGCCGAGCCGCGAGAGCGAGCTGGCGCAGGCGCGCACCTGCTCGAGGAAGGCGCTCCGGCTGTCCTCGGCGATCATCTCCTCTTCCCCGTAGCCGCGCATGCTGGAGGCGCCTCCCAGATAGAAGCGCTTGGGGAGGATCGTCTGCGAGTTGCGGTCGAGCGGCAGGACGCGCCCGCCGCGCAACGTGAGCGCGAGCACGCTTCGCGAGGCGATGGGGAGGTACCCGGAGACCGAGCCGGAGAGCTTCAGCATGTGCGTGAACACGCTCGTGGCGAGGGAGTGGACGTAGTCGGCCGTCCCTGTGGCGAGCCAGCCGCGGCGCGGGTACACCGAGCTGTCCCGGAAGTCGAGCGCGAGCACCGGCCGAAAGGACTGGAGCGCCGTGACGCCGTCGCCGAAGCGGAGCCGCTCCACGTCCGCGAAGGTGAGCGTCTGCGCCACGTCCGTCTTGACGATGTGGTCCAGCTCGACCTCGTCCTGCAGCGAGAGCGTGACGCGGCTCGCCAGCGGGAAATCGAGGCCGAAGACGACGGACCCGCGCGCCAGGTTGTAAGCGACCCTGTGCAAGCGCTCCGCGATCCCGTCCACGCGGGCGCTGACCCCGAGGCCAAAGAGACTCACGCGAGGATCGTGCAGGCCTGCCTCGAACCGCCCTTCCACCCGATCCAGCCCCTGCTTCTTCTCCAGGTCCTTCGCGTCGGCGCGGATCTCGGTCCCGAAGAGGGTTGCGAGCGGGTAGTTCACCTTGGCGCGCGCCGACAGCTCGAGGGCGCGGCCGAAGAGGTTCGGCTGGACGAGCTCGATGAAGGCGCGCGGGCCGTTCGCGAGGGAGAAGCCGATGCCTGGCGCCACCGTCCGCCAGGGCCGCTCCGCCACCTCGACGGTGAGGTCCTTGGTCGTATCAGGCACCTCGGGATCGGCGAGGCGCAGGCCCACCGACCGGAAGACGCCCAGCCGCAGGAGCGCCGCCTGGCTCTTCGCCGCGGCGTCGGGGTCGTACACGTCGCCCGGCCGAAGCGTCAGCGTGTCGCGGACCACGTCGTGGCGCGTGCGCCGGGCACCATTCACCACCACGCTCCCCACCCTCACTTGCGGCCCCTCCTCGATCCGGAAGCGCACCGTGGCGCGGGTGTGGTCGGGCGACAGCTCCTCCGCGTCCGTGACGCGGGCGTAGAGATGGCCGCGCCGGCCGTACAGCACGAGCAGCGCGGTGCGCGTCGCCTCCACCTCCGCGTACGCGAGCGGGTCGCCGGGCGCGAGGCGTGCCGCGAGAGAGAGCTCCTCGGCCGGCATCACCCGGTTGCCCTCGAAGGCGACGGCCTCGACGCGCGTGCGCACGCCCTCACGCAGGCGGATCTCCACGTCGACGGTCCCGGCGCGCGCGTCGAAGGCGGCCCGCGTGCCCTCGTGCGCCGCGTCGAGAAAACCGTCGGCGCGATAGGCCTCGACCATCCGGAGCGCGGCCTGGTCCCACACCGGCGGGTTCCACACCTCGCGCGGCTCGACGGGAGCGCGGGCGCGCAACACAACCGGCGATCCGGACGCCTTGGCGAGCCGCTCCGCGTCCGCGGCCGGCCCGCCGTCGTCGGGCGGCGCCAGGGCGTCGAGCGCGTCGTCGAGGCGGGCTCGCAGCCAGGGCTCGCCCTTCTGCGTGGCGCCAGGGAAGGTCACCGTTCGCACGCGATAGCACCGGCCCTCGTCCACATGGAACAGGATGCTGGTGCCGCGGACGGCCGAGCTCTCGCTCGCGGTCACGCGCGCCGCGGCGTATCCGCGCGCCACGTAGAGTGCGCGCAACCGGCGGGCGGCGGCCTCGATGGCCGGCGTGTCGAGGACCTGCTCGGCCTCGAGCCCGAGGCTGGCGCGCAGCTCGGCAACCGTGAGCGCCGCCGCGCCCGGGAAGCGGAACTCGATGTGGGGTCCGGCGTCGACCGGGATCTCGACGCGAGCGGTCTCGCCCTCCACGGCCACCACCGGCGATCCGACTCGCGCCCTCAGGAACCCGTCGTGGCGCAGCCGGGCGCGCAGCGCGCGGACATCGGCCTCGAGCACGTCGAGGTCGAGCACCGCGCCAAGACGCGTGGCGAGCACCTGCGAGAGGTCTCGTCGAGCCGCTGCGGCGGCCGGGACCATCACGAGCGACCCTACTCGCGTGGGCGGGCCCTCCTCGACGGTCAGGTCCACGTCCGCGCGCAGCTCGCCCTTGGCCACCGCCCGGACCTCGGCCCTCCGGTAGCCGCGCCGCTCATAGGCGTCGCGCGCCCGCGTGACCGCCGCCTCGAGCCGGCCGGGCCAGAGCTCGTCGCCCGGCGCGAGCCCGGCTGCGCGGCGCACGCGCTCCTCGTCGAGCGCAGGCGGCGACGCTCGGTCGAGGACCCGTATCGAGCCCACCTCGCGGCGCGCCAGGCATTCCACGATGAGCACGATCTGCCCCGGCGCAGCAGCGGCTGGCCGCACCCGGGCCACCACGTTCCCGAAGCGGCCGAGGCCGTAGAGGACCTGGACCGTCCGGCGCAGCGCCCGCGGCGTGAGCCGCTCGCCCACCTTCACGGCGACGAGGTCGCGGAGGCGGGCCTCGTCCTCTCCCGGGGGGAGTCGAAGCACTATCGCGGCGACAAAGGGGCGCTCGGCGGGCGCGTCGTTCGGGTATCGCGGTGGCGAGTCTCCGGCCGGGAGTCCCGGTCGAGCAGCCTGATAACGCGGATGGTCCCCCGCTGCGCCCCCTGGCGCGGAGGCGGCGAGGAGCGCGACGGCGAGCAGCCACCCCGCGCTCAATCGGCCCATTCCCAGCGCAGCTTGAGATCGACGCCGTGGTCACCGCCCGAGGCCACGTCGGGGTTCTCGTTGTCCCACTGGTACTGGACCGAGGTGTGGGAGGAGAGGCGCATCTCCGCCTGCGCTCGCTGCCCGCGGGCGGCCGCGAGCGGCGCCTGGTAACGCAACCGGAAGCGATCGTCCAGGACCTTCGACTCGAACTCGGCGCGGGGCTCGACCTGTCCGGCGAGCTCCGAGTAGGCGCTCGTGAAGCGCACGGAGAAGTCGCGCAGGAGCTTGCTGCGCGGGACGAAGCGCTTCACCTGGTCGTCGAGCCCCGAGGCGCTGAAGAGCGCCTGCGCCGCGGCCGCGGTGGCGAGGCCCGCCACGCCACCGGCGGCCGTATCACGCGCAGTATAGCCGAGCGAGAGCAGGGTCACGATGTCCTGCTGCGTGAGCGCGGGCTGGCTCGTGAGCTGCAGGGTCGGGGCCTCGTAGGGGCCGAACAGGTGCATGAACACCTGGTAGTCGCGTACCTCCGATTCGCCATGCACGTCGAGGCCCATGCGCACCTTGCGCCGTTCGGTGAAATCCACCATCGCGTGCGTGAGGACGAACTCGTTGCCGCGAAAGTTCGCGCGGCCGCCGTCCGTCATGGTGAGGGTACCGATGAGCCCGACGCTCGCGAGCGTGCCCGTGAGCGTGAGATCGCCCTTGAGCGCTCCCCGCACCAGGTCGTTCTCGATGCGCGCGTCGCCGTCCACCGCCAGGGCGATGTCGAAGCCGAGCCATTCCCCCGCCCTGTCGAACGGCTTCTCCACGGCCTTCTTCCGACCTTCCATCATGCGCTTCTCGAGATCGACCGCGTCCGTGTATCGCGCGCTCAGGACGTGCAGCTTCCCCGAGAGGAGCATCGCGTCCCAGGTGCCGGCGGCCTGGATCCGACCCGAGACCACCGGGTGCAGCCACTCGGGGATGTGGACAGGCACCTCTTCGAGGAGCGCGCCCACGCGCACCCTCGCCGGGAAGAAGCGCACCAGCTCCACCTCTCCCGCGAGCTCGGCGCGCCCGCCGTTCACGGCCGCGTCGAGCCGATCGAAGAGCATCCGGTTCTGCGAGAAGACGAGCGCTCCCGTCATTCCCGTGAACACGACCGGCAGGTCGCGGAACTGGAAGCCTCCCTCGCGCAGCTGGCCGGCCCCAACGAGGAGCGGGTCGCCGAGCGTGCCGCTCACGTGAGCTTCGACGAGGAGACGGCCGCGCGGGTCGCTCACGCCGGGCAAGAGGCCGCCCAGCAGGCGCAGGTCGAGCGTGCCGCGCGCGTCGAGGCCGAGCTCCCCGGAGGGCTCCCGCGCCCCGGAGAGCGAGAACTGCGTGTTCTGCCCGCGCAGGGCAAGGGCGCGGAGCGCCACGCGCCGGCCCTCGACCGTCAGCAAGATGGGCGCGGCATTCTCGACCCTGAACTCGCCGAATCCGCAGCGCGCCTCGTCGAGCCTGAGCTCGGCTCGCGCGGCGGCGAGGTCGGTCAGCACGCCGGAAGCGGTCCCCGAGCCCTTCGCGGAGGCGTGGATCCCGGCCGGCGGCCCACCCGGCACGTAGCGCATGACGTCCTCGATGTCGATCTCGCCCCGCGCCTCGAACGGCATGTCCCCGGTGGTGCGGGCGGTCACGGCGACGTGCGCGCCCTCGACGGCGGCGGTGAGGGAGAGGGCCGTACCCGCCAGCCGCGCGCCGAGCTCCACCGAGCCGAGCGGCACGTCGTTCACGCGCACGCCCTCGGCGTTGCCCGCGAGCTGTAGCAGGGGCTTCGCGTACGAGCCGCCCAGCGTGCCGGTCCCGCTCACCGTTCCAGCCCAGCCAGCGCCGGGGAGCGCGAGGTCCGAGAGCCGCACGCCTGAGAAGGAGGCAGCCAGGTCCCAGGGAAACGGCCGCCCGAAGGCGACGCGTCCGCTCGCCCGCGCCACCCCAGGCCCGTTTCGGAGCTCGGCCACGTCGAACACCACGCGCCCGCTCTTCTCCACCCGCCCCGCGACACGGCCGGATTCGAAGTGACGGCCGGCGAGCTCTCCGCGCCCGAGCTCCCCCTGGAACGCGACGTCGAGCGCGGAGACCGGTCCGTGGGCCGTGCCCTGCAGCAGCACGTCGCCGTCGAGGGCGTCGCGCGCGTGGACAGCGGTCGGCTGCCACGGCATGGCCGCCTCGAACACGTCGCGCAGCCGCCCTTGCGCGGCGAAGCGGGCCTCTGTCACCTGCACGGGAGCCTTGGACAGGTCGATCGCGGTGTCCACCTGGTAGCGGGTCGCGCCGCGGCGGCCTTGCACACCCTGGGCGCGCAGCACGAAATCGTCGTACGAGAGCGCCGCGGCCGTGACCTCGCCCAGATCGAGATCGAGGAACTCGAAGCCGCGGACCCGCATCCGGCCCTCGATGTGCGGATTGCCGTAAGGTGCTGCCCGCACGATCGCGCCCTCGAGCTGCGCGAGCCCGCGCACGGGCACCGTGCCGAGGTGGCGCAGGTACGAGAGGTCGGCCCCGCCGTCGCAGGCGAGCTGGAATCCGCGCTCCCCGTCGAAGTGGAGCGTCCCGCTGACACCAAGCGCCGTGGCGCCCGCGCGCACGCGCCCGCCTTCGATGTGCACCCCGACGTCGTCGCCGCGGCCGTCCGC
>JBGQLS010000264.1:0-8678 GCA_041500205.1 Anaeromyxobacteraceae bacterium
CGCCCTTCAGGCGATGGCTGCAAGAAAGGCTGCTACCCGCACTCGACACTCCGTGCAATGCACAGGTGGGGTCTGAGTCGCCGGGGGCGCAGGCCGCCCCCCCCCCCCCGGGCAAAGCCCATCGAGGCCCCACCCCGGCCCCGCCGCAGAGCGATCACATTTTTCGACAGGTCTTGAGCCCCCGAGCGTGCGGCCGTTTACCCTGAGCGCACCCAACCGGCTACCGAAGACGCGGTGCGCGGGGGTCGGGCACGGTCGCCTCGCAGACCTTGACCCCTAACTCGCTTCCAGCGCCTGCTTGATGGCTTGCATGCGCGACTGGAGCTTCTCGCGCCCTCCGGCCGTCTCCACCTTCTCGACGGCGGCCGGGGTGAGGAACTCGCGGTCCGTGCACTCCAGGATGGCGGCGATCTCTTGCAGCTCCCGCTCCAGCGTCTGCGTGGAAGGCATGAACCCGCTCAGCACGTCCGCGAGGATCTCGCGCGTGATGCGGTTCTGTCCCGTGAGCAGCGCTGCGCGCCAGGCTCGGCCGACGATCCCTTCGATGTCGGCGCCGGAGAGATTCCCGCGTTGCGGGATGGCCGGGATGTCCTCCTCGGCCAGGTGGGCGTCCAGCTTCTTCGCGATGATGAGCAGGAACTTCCGGATCTCTGCCTCCTCGTGTGGATAGAATAGCGGGACGTGCACCTCTGCGCGCCCCTGCCGCTTGAGGTCGATGGGCAGGAGGTCCGGCCGCGCGGTCATGAGCACCCACACGATCTGGCCGCGGAAGCGGGTGTCCCCCATCTGCGCCGCGATCATCCCGAACACCCGGGAGTTCACGCCGGAGTCCCCTCCCGCCTGCCGATCCCCGAGCATGGCGTCGGCCTCGTCCACGAGGACCATCACGGGCCCCATGCTGCGCAGCACCCCGAGCACCCGCTCCAGGTTGCCCTCCGTCTCGCCGACGTACTTGGAGCGGAAGTTCTTGAGGTTCACGCACGGGATACCGATCGATCCGGCGGCGCACTGGGCCAGGAACGTCTTCCCCGTGCCGACGGGCCCGCACAAGAGGTAACCCATGGGCGCGCAGTCGAGGGCGCCCTTCTGGATGAGCGCGGCGTCGTTCACGAGGCGCCGCTTGGCAGCCTCGTGGCCGACGACCATGTCGAGGGTCCAGCGCGGCTCCACGAACTCCACCAGGTCCTGGGCCTGGCGCTCGATGAGCCGCTTCTTGAGCTCCCGGAAACGGCCGCTGTCGAGGCGGCGGTTGGCCTCGATGCTCGACTTCACCAGCGTGTCGAGGTCGGTGAGCGAGATGCCGGCCGTGAGCTTGGCGATCTCGGGGACGCCGAAGTCCGAGAAGCTGCTGGCCGGCCGGGTCCCGAGAGCAGTCTCGAGGAAGGCGCGACGTTCGGGCTCGGCGGGTAGCGGCACGTCGATGGTGGCGACGTGCGGGTTTCCGCGCAGCTGCTCGGACACGTCGGTCAGGCGCGAGTCGATGAGCACGAACGCCATGTTCTGGCGCTTCACGTAGGGGCTCGCCGCCCAGTTGAGGAGGGTGACGAGGTTGGTCGAGGTCTGCAGAGACCAGCGATCGCCGGCCGGCACCACGTGCGCCGCGTGGTCGATGAGGACCGCCGCCTCCACCCGCTCCTTGTCGTCGGCCATCGCGTTCTTCACGACGAAGCGGTCGAGGGCGGCCAGCGTGGCGCCCGGATCCTTGGGCATGGCGGTCAGATCGCCCATGCGGCGGTTGGCCAGCGCGACCATCTCCCTCAGCCGCTCCTCGCTGCGGCCGGCCAGGCAGCGCAGGCCCCGCGCCAGGTCGTAGTGCAGCACGAGGTCCCACCGGCCGAAGAGCTGCTCGGCGAGGAACTCCGCCAGCGTGCCGTAGCGGCGGCCCTCGCCCGCGGTGACCTGGACGTAGTCGAAGGTGTTTCCGCCGAGCACGAACATGGAGGTCGTGCCGGAGAAGTACAGCTCCGCGATCTTCCCGGCCCAGGGTGGGAACCAGGCCGGGAGCGCGCCCATCCCGGAAGCGCTCGCCCGGCCGCCAGCCGCCGTCGCGTCGTCGCTCATCGGGCCCCTCGCTCCAGGTCGGCATTCAGGATGGCGGGCGCTTCGGAGAGCTGCTCGTTGAGGCCGGTGATCTGGTTGATCTCGCGGATGGCCTCCTCGGTGTGCGCCATGCTGGCGGCGACCGAGTCCACCTGCGAGGAGATGAGGTCGGGATCCTGATGACTCACGGCCGTCTCGGCGAGCGCCTGGATCTTGCCCTCGATGCGGTCCAGTTCGACGCCCACGAACTCCGCGTTGGAGACCGCCTTGCGGTAGTTCTCGAGACGGAGCTCCCCGGTCGCGACGCTGTCCGCCAGCGAGCGGCCGATGCGCTCGTCGCCGCGCTCCTTGGCCTGCGCCTGGCGCGCCTTGAGATCGACGAGACTCTTCTGGAGCTCCGGCTCGTCGGTCGCGGCGAGGAACCGCTTCAGGGCCTGCTGCGAGTAGAGGATGCGCAAGAAGGCCCAGAGGAGCCGATCCAGGGCGGGGGTCCTGATCTCGTCGGTCCGGCCCGGGTCGCTCGTCTGACCGGTCACGCCGCGCGCCAGCCGCTGCATCTCGAGGCAGCGTGTGCGCAGCCGGTCGAACCGCTGCCGCGCCACCGGATCGAGCCCGCGCAGGAGATCGGAGAGCGCCGCACGCGGCGGGCCCGCTGCGCCGCCCGCGGAGGAGCGATCGGCATGCACCTTGGCGTCGATGGCCGATCGGAAACGCGGGATGCTGGCGAGCCCGCCCAGGTAGGCGAGCTCGGCGGCGCAGGCGAGTGGGAGCAGCACGTCGGGGAACGGGCTGATGGCGGCGGCGGCGGCACCGCCCAGGAAGAAGAGCAGGTTCCAGCGGAAGAGGAAGGCCTCCTTGAGGTAGTGCAGGAGGCCGGCGCCCCCCGGTGCTGGGCCGCGTTCGCTCATCGGGCGGTCTCGGGCGCCTGCAGCTTATCGATGAGGTCCCGGATCTCGAAGACGACGTCCAGGAACTCCTTCTCGCGCTGCTTGACCGCAGCCGGGCGGTCGGGAGGGGGAGTGCGCATCTCCTTGAGCAGCCGCCCGGGCCCAGGCGAGAAGAGATAGACGCGATCGCCCAGGTACACCACTTCCTCGATGGAATGGGTGACGAAGAAGACCGTGGCCTCCAGCTCGCGCCAGAGCGCCACCAGCAGGTCCTGCATGCTGTACCGGGTGGCCGGATCGAGGGCGCCGAAGGGCTCGTCCATCAGGATGATGCGCGGCCGGAGGATGAGCGTCCTCGCGATCGCGACCCGCTGCCTCATCCCGCCCGAGAGCTCATGGGGATACTTGGTGGCATCGCGGTCCACCGATAGACCCACCCGCCCGATCCACTCGCGGGCCAGCTCGCGCCGTTGCCTCACCGGTACGCCCCGGCACTCGAGCCCGAAGGCGATGTTGTCCTCGACGCTGCGGTTGTCGAAGGACGTGTAGTCCTGGAACACCATGCCCCGGTCTGCGCCTGGCCCGAGGATGGGGCGGCCGGCAACGAGGACCTGGCCGGCCGTCGCGGGGTGCTGGGGCGCGAGCCCCGCGATGAGGCGCAACACGGTCGACTTGCCGCAGCCCGACGGGCCCAGGATGCCCACGAACTCGCCGTGTCCTGGGTTGTCCTCGACCTTGAAGCTCACGTCCTGGATGGCGGTGAGCGCCTTGGGCCCCTTTCCGAAGGTCTTGGTGACGCCACGGAACTCCACCACCGGCGCCGGCACGGGTGCCCCTTCGCCCGGCGCCGCGGCGCGAGCCGCCTGCTGGCCGTCGCTCTCGCTCACGCGTTCATCCGGTACGGGAACAGGCCGCGCTGGAAGAAGAGCAGCACGCGATCGATGGCGTAGGCGAGCAGGCCGATGATGACGAGCACGAGGAAGATGTGGTCCGTGTGGCCGCGCCGCTGGCTCACCGAGAGGAGGTAGCCCAGACCGTACCGAGCGTTGATGAGCTCGGCCAGCATGATGTAGCCGAACGCGATGCCGAACAGGCTGCGCAGGCTGGTGAAGATGTCGGGTAGGGCGAGCGGGACGAGGACCTTGCGAACGATCTGGCCGTCGCTCGCCCCCAGCGTCTGGGCGGTCTCCACGTACCGGTCGCTCACGGAGATGACCGCGGCCGCCGCGTCCGAGAAGACGAAGGGCATGGTCGCGATGAAGATGAACATCACCTTCTGGGACTCGTCGATCCCGAACCACAGGATGGTGAGCGGGATGAGGGCGGCGATGGGCACGTTTCGCGCGACGAGCACGATGGGCGCGAGGAACGATCCCAGGGCGCGCCAGCTGCCGGAGGCCATCCCGAGAGGCACGCCCACGGCCACGGCCAGCGTGAACCCCAGGATGACCCGGCGCAGGGTGGCGATGATCGACGCGACGAGCGCGCCGTCGGCGACGAGCGAGCGGTAGCCGGCGAGCACCTCGAGCGGCGCGGGCAGGAGCGTCGGCGAGACGACCCGCTCCTCGGCCGCTCCGGCGGTGATGACGAACCAGAGGGCCACCACCAGCGCGATGCAGGCCGCGCCGAGCCCCTTGCCGAGGAGCTCGGACGGCGCCCGCCTGAGCACGGCGAGGTTCTTCGGGACGACGGGCATGAGCTACTTTGCCGGCACGGCTTCGGCCGGGTAGACCTTCACCTCGACGCGGCGATTCTTGGCGTGGTTGAGCGGATCGCTCGCGTCGGCGGGCCGATCCCAGCCCTTCCCGGCGGTGGCGAACTGATTGGGCTGCAGCTTCTGGAACTTCTGGAGGAGCCCCTCCTTCACGGCATTGGCGCGGTACAGAGCGAGCTCCTGGACCATCGCCGCCGGGACGCGGCCCTGCATCGAGGCGTCGGTGTGGCCTTCGATGACGATGCGCGCGGCGCCGTACTGCCCGGCCAGCTTTCCCACCTCCTCGACCACGAAGTCGACGTTGGGATCGTAGAGCTCCTCCACGTCGTGGCCGTCGACGTTGCGGGTCAGCTTCTTCCGCAGCTCCCAGGAGTTGGGGAAGAAGTGGATGACCACCGTCTTCGTGAGGATCTCGTTCGACTCCGCCTGGATGGTCCCGGCGGACATCGGCGCGAAGCGCACGTCGTACTCGTCCCGCTGCTGAGCATAGCGGGGCACGCTCTCCAGCTTCTTCAGGATGGAGAAGTCGACGATCTTGTCGAAGGGAACCTTCTCGCCCACCGCGTTGACCCGCTTGTAGAGGAAGTACGCGGTGTCGTAGGTGCGCTCGAAGCTGGTCGGGTTGTTCTGGTTGAGGAAGAACTCCTTGTTCTCGGCGAAGTTGGTCCAGTGGGCGTCGCCCAGCATGCCCAGCGCCTCGGACTCGGCGATTCCGTAGCCGGCGGCCATGAACTTCGCAGCCTGCTGCTTCGCCTCCTGGGCCTTGAGGTCGACCATCGCGTCGAGGATCCCGCGCACGATCCCCTCCACGATGTCGCGATGGTCCTTGGCGAAGTCGGCCCGGGCGAACCAGACGTCGGCGATGAGCTTGTTCGCCGTGGCGGTGGTCACGATGAGCTTGTTCCCCTTCACCTTCTCGAGGTTGTAGATGTCGGGCGCCCAGCTCACGCAGCCAGCGATGGTCTTGTCCGCGTTGAACGCCGCGGCCGCCTGGAACGCGTCTCCGGTGAACTTGAAGTCCACCTCGGCCGGCTGCACGCCGGCGTTGATGAGCGCGTTGAGCACGAAGAAGTGGGAGGGCGAGTTCTGCGCGAGGACCACCTTCTTCCCGCGCAGCTGGCTCATGGTGGTGATGGTGTCGCGCACCACGATGCCGTCTCCGCCGTTCGACCAGTCGATCTGCTGGAAGACGCGCGGCATCACCCGCGAGTCCTGCTTCAGCCCCTCGATGAGGAGCGGGAGCATGTCCACGGTGGCCCAGCCCGCGTGGACGTTGCCGGCGGCGAAGGCGTCGCGCATCGCCACGGGGTCGTCGATGAGCACGAGCTCGACCTTGAAGGGCTTGCCTGCCGCGTCCTTCCAGACCTTGCCCGGCTTGAACCCTGCGTTCGCGTAGATGATGGGCGCCCAGCCGGCCCACACGTTGATGGCGACGCGGACCGTCCCGTCCTTCAAGGCCTTGTAGCTGGAGACGCCCTTCACCTCCGGCAGGCGCTGCGCCGGGACGAAGTCATACTCCTTCTTGGTGGTGACGCTGGCCGTGTCTGGCGCCTCGCCCTTCGCTCCCTCGGGGAGCTCTTTCGCCGGTGCGGGCTGCTGCTGGGCCTGGGTGGCGGCCGGGCTCTTCTCGCTCACGGCGCGGAAGCGCCAGAAGGCGAAGCCGACCAGGCCGGCGATGACGAGGAGCAGGACGACGTAGAAGGTTGGCTTGGGAGTACCCATGGTGTCTCGACTCTCCTGTCAGGGTCGGCGGCTTCAGCGGGTCTGCTTCTCGGTGGCGGGCCCGAGGTCCTTGGCCGCCTCGGTGGTGGCGGCGGTCTCGGGGGACTTGAGGCCCAGCTCGACCTCGAGGTCCTTGAGGGCGTCCTCGGCCAAGACCTTCTCCACCCGCTCCTCGGCGTCGATCTCGGCGACGCCTCTCTGCGAGAGGTCGGCGGCCACCCTGACCTTGCCGCGGTTCCTGTCGATCCGCTCCTGGATGACCTGCTCGATCTGGCCGAAGTCGGTGGTGACGTTCATCTCGAAGCTCTCCGAGAGCTTCGAGATCTCGGCCTCCGCCTCGCTCATCCGGAGCTCCGCGTCGTACTTCTGGATCTTCTGGCGGACGTCGATGAGCTTCCCGTTGGCGTGCTGGATCTTCTTGAGGTTGTTCTGGTAGGCCTGTTCGTGAAGCTCCAGCTGCTGGCGGTTCTCCGCCACCTGCTTGCGGGCCTTCTGCAACTCGAGCGCGAACTTGCCGGCCGTCTCGCGCTCGCCCGCCTTGAGGTAGGCCTTGGCCTGGGCCTCGAGCCGCTGACACTGCGTCTCGTTGTCCTGGACCTGGCGGCTCACCCGCTCCACCAGGCCGCGGTACATCTCGAGCCCCTTGCGGCCCTCCTTGAGCTGCTCCACTGCCGAGTCGTACTCGTAGCGCATCTGCGCGATGGGATCGGCCTCCCAGAACACGTTCGCGATCTTGTTGAGCTGGGCGCGCAGCGCCGACCAGAGCTTGCCGACTATCATTGCGTCCTCCGAGTGACGCAGCCTACTTGGGGTCCGGGAGTGGGACAAGACGTGAGATCCACAGGCCTAGGGCGGGAGGTAGCGTGGTTCGATGCACGAGCGTCCCGCGCCACGCGACAGCCTTCGGGCAATGTCCGACACCCCCGTCTCCACGGGGGTGGGGCGCGCTCGGACGCTGATGCCTATGGGTACATGTACGACCTTGGGCCTCTCGACGTGAAGTCGAGCGTGCCGGGGCGGGGGGATGGCCATGTTGCAGAAGCGCAAGCTCGGACGGCAGGGTCTCGAGGTCTCGGCGGTCGGTCTCGGCTGCATGGGGATGAGCCAGTTCTACGGTGTCCCGGACGACGCGGAATCGATCCGCACCGTCCACCGCGCCCTCGATCTAGGCGTCACGCTCTTCGACACGGCCGAGGTCTACGGGCCGTACACGAACGAGGAGTTACTGGGACGCGCTCTCAAGACAAGGCGCGACGGGGTGGTCATCGCCACCAAGTTCGGCTTCCGCATCCAGAACGGGAAGATGGCGGGGGTGGACAGCCGGCCGGAGCACGCGCGCGAGGCCGTGGAGGGATCGCTGCGACGGCTCGGCACCGACCGGATCGACCTCCTTTACCAGCACCGCGTCGACCCGGCAGTGCCCATCGAGGAGGTGGTCGGCGCGATGGCGGATCTGGTCCGCGCCGGCAAGGTCCGCTATCTCGGCCTGTCCGAAGCGGGTGAGCAAACGATCCGCCGCGCGCACGCGGTGCACCCGATCTCGGCCTTGCAGAGCGAGTACTCGCTCTGGGAGCGGAACCTCGAGCCCCGTATCGTTCCGCTCCTGCGCGAGCTCGGGATCGGCCTCGTGCCCTTCAGTCCGCTCGGCCGCGGCTTCCTGACCGGCACCGCGAAGCGCGCGGAGGACTACCCCGCGGGCGACTACCGGCGGAACGACCCACGCTTCCAGGGAGCGAACTTCGAGGCGAACGCGGGAGCGGCCGCGGTGGTGCGCGAGCTCGCCGCGACGAAGGGCGCGACGCCGGGGCAGATCGCGCTCGCGTGGCTCCTGCACAAGGGCGAGGACATCGTGCCCATCCCGGGCACGAAGCGGCGTAGCTATCTCGAGGAGAACGTCGCCGCGGCGGCGCTGGCGCTCGGTGCTCGCGAGATGGCGGAACTCGACGCCGCCCTGCAGCCAGGTTCGGTGGCTGGGCCGCGCTACCCCGCGTCGCACATGTCGTTCGTGGACCGCTGAGGCGGCCTCCTGCCCCCTACCATAATGGCGGAAAGGGAGGGATTCGAACCCTCGAACCAGGTTACCCCAGTTACTGGTTTAGCAAACCAGCGCCTTCGGCCTCTCGGCCACCTTTCCAGAACCTCTTTCGCTTCCTCATGGCGGAGGAGGAAGGATTCGAACCTTCGGAGGGCGTGAACCCTCAGCGGTTTTCAAGACCGCCGCCTTAGGCCGCTCGGCCACTCCTCCCGAATCCGTCGAATCCTCGACCACAGCCAGAAACTTCGAGACCCGCCCATATACGGCACGGCGGCCCGCC
>JBGQLS010000265.1:0-8651 GCA_041500205.1 Anaeromyxobacteraceae bacterium
CCGTCGGGGCCCCACCCCGGCCACACTGCAGAGCGTCGCCGGGGGCGAAGGCCGGCCCCGCCCCGCTGGCAAAGCCGTCGGGGCCCCACCCCGGCCCCACTGCCGAGCGGCGCCGGGGGCGAAGGCCGCCCCCGCCCCCGCCGGCAAAGCCGTCGGGGCCCCACCCCGGCCACACTGCAGAGCGTCGCCGGGGGCGAAGGCCGGCCCCACCCGGGCCCCGGACCGCAACTGATCTTCGACAGGTCTTGACTGCGCTTGCGGGCACGAGAAACGGCGAAGGACGGGTTTCGCAACCCACCTGAAATGGCGCTCGAGGCGCCGAAAGGTGCCGGACGCCACCTCACAGCGGCGGCGGTGGCGCTGCAAGATCGATGAACTGCGCGCCGCTGCGACCCGGGAAGGTATGCTGGCGGCGGGAGGTGGACCGTGAAGTCGATCGAGGAGGTGTTCGACAGCGTGCGCCAGGTCGCTGCGCTGGAGGCGATGAGGAAGCTCCCGGCGCGCGGTGGCAAGCGCTTCGCCGACGTGTTTCACCACGGCTCACTGCAGATTGAGATCTACGCCCCGCGCGGACGCGATACGCAGCGGCCCCACACCCGGGACGAGGTGTACGCGGTCATCCGCGGGAACGGCCTGTACGTGAACGGTAACCAGCGCTACGCGTTCGTGCCGGGCGACATCCTGTTCGCGGCCGCGGGCGAGAGGCATCACTTCGAGGGCTTCAGCGAGGACTTCTTCGCCTGGGTCCTGTTCTACGGGCCGGAGGGCGGGGAGGAGGACACGCTCGAGAGCCGGGTATAGGCCTCGCCGACGCGACCGAGCGCCAGGCCGGCTCGGGCCTCCACCACCACCGAGGCGGCGGCGGCGCCAAGGCGCGCCGCGTCGACGGCCGTCGCGCCGCGCGCGAGCCCGAGGAAGAAGCCCGCCGCGAAGACGTCGCCAGCGCCGGTCGGCTCGACCTGGCGGGTGCAGAAGACGCCCACCCGCCGCGTCCGGCCGCGGGCTATGAGCTCGCACCCATGTTCTCCTTTGGTGAATGCGACGAGCGGCACGGCCGCCACGAGCCGATCGAGCAGGTCGCCCTGGCCGGTCAGGTCGTCCTCGCCCACGCACACCGCGTTCACGCCGGCGAGGTCGGGCGGCTCGAACTCCCAGCGCGGCTGCGCGACCTCGCCCCCGGGTAGCACGGCGCGCACGAAGCCCTGCAGACCGACGCCCACGATCCGGGCGCGCACCGCCTCGCGCCACGCGCGCAGGCTCACTTCCCCGATCACCGGCGCGAGGTGCAGGACGTCGACGGCGCGCCAGCTCGCGACGAGGGACATCGGGTCGAGGGGTGGCGCAACGGCCCCGACCGTCTGGGAGCGCCGGCCGTCCGCGGCATAGCGGTTCTCGAAGGCGGTGGTCCTCGGCGCGGGGGCGACCTGCGCCTCCACCCCGGCCAGCGCGGCCGAGGGGAAGTCCGGCCCCGCTGCCGTGACGACGCTCACGCGCGCCCCGAGCGCCCGGTACGCCTGTCCTGCGTAGTAGGCGGAACCTCCGGGGAGGACCGTGTCGCCGTATCGGTCGAGCGTGACGTGACCGCACACGAGCACGCGGGGCGAGCTCATGCCGGTAGCTTGCCCTCGCTGCGGCTCAGGCGCCACCACGCGCGAAACCCTCGCTCGGCGCGGGTCGGCCCCTCGCGGACGCATCTGGGAAGACGCCCGCGGGATGGTCGTCCTGGGCTTGGCCGCTCGCGCCCGCGAATGGCATCGGTATTGCTGCAGATCGTGGCGTGAGCGGGACGCGAGCGACGACCCTTGCGCAGGCGCACGACGGCGGGAACCGCGAGCGCCAGGCCGTGATGGGCCTGTTCAGCCTGGCGAATCTCGGCTTCTTCGCGTACGACGCGATCCGACTCCACCCCCTGCCGCTCCTGGTGTTGGCCGGGCGCTGCGCCCTCGAGCTCACGTTGCTCGCCGGCCTGCTGCTCCTGAGGAGACCGCGAGCGCCGGGATGGGACCCCGCTCCGCTGCTCCGGGCCGTCTGCTTCACGGCGCTCGTCTTTTGGCTGCTCGTGACCAAGGGCGCGGGCGGAATTTCCAGCGCGTACTTCGCGATGGTGCCTGCGTTTCCACTGCTGCTCGTCGCTGCTTTCCCCGAGGATGCCTTCGGCGCCGTTCTGGTCGGGGCTGGAGCCCTGCTCGGCGTGCTCGTCATGTTGCGCCTGGAGGGGGCGGGGGCGGCGCGGCAGGTGGAGTGGGCCAGCGTCTCTGCCTTCCTCACATTCTCCGCCTACGTGGGTGCCGTCCTCGCGCGCCGCAGGGTGAACCGTGAGATCGGGGCGGAGAAGGCGCGCAGGGAAGCGGTCGAACAGCTCGCCACGAGCGAGCAACGGCGCGCGGTCAGCGAACGGCTCGCGGTCGTGGGCCAGCTCGCCGCTGGCGTGGCGCACGAGATCAACAGCCCGCTCGGCTACCTGAGGTCGAACTTGAAGTGGCTCGAGGAAGCCGCAGCGCAGGTCAATGCCGACCCAGAGTCCAAGGAGGTGCTCGCGGATGCCAAGGCGGGCGTCAACCGGATCGCTCAGATCGTCTCCGACTTGAGCGCCTTCTCCCGGAGCGCGCCGGACGCCTTGGAACGCTGCGAGGGACGCCAGGTGATCGAGGAGGCGCTGCGGATTGCTTCGCTTCGACTGAACCACGTGGCGCGCGTGACCCTCGAAGTCGAGGAGGGCCTCCCGCCCATCTTCGTGCCGCGGCGGCGCCTGGTGCAAGCCCTCGTGAATCTCCTGGTGAACGCCGCGGACGCCGTGGAGCGGGGCGGCGCCACGGGCTCGTCGGCGGATCGGTGGGTGCGCGTGGAAGCCTCCCGGGACGGAGAGGTCCTCCGGCTCGAAGTCGAGGACAGCGGCCCCGGCCTGAGCGCGGAGGTGAAGGCTCACCTGTTCGAGCCGTTCTTCACGACGAAGGGCTCGAAAGGAACCGGCCTCGGTCTCTCGATCTCGCGCGAGAACGTGGAGCGATGCGGAGGGACGCTGGAGGGCCGGACGGGCCGGTCCGGGGGTGCGCTGTTCATCGCCCGGATCCCGACGACGGAAGCGAGTCAGGGCGTGCCGCTCGGTCTTCCCGGCGCCAGGGATCGCGGCTCCGCGTCCTGAGATGGTTAGAACGGCGGGCAGGCGCCCTGCATCGCGACCGCCGCCGCTGGCCGCTCTCCGGCCGTGCGCAGGAGCGCTTCCACGATCTGCTCGGGCTTGATGAGGGCCGGCACCGACGACCACCGGCCGGTCCGATCGTTTCCCAGGAGGACCAGGGTCGTGTGCCGCGTGCGGTCGGCGTCGAGCTGCGGGTCGCGGTCGGTGAATCCGACGAAGCGGCGGATCGCCTCGATGTCTTCGCGCCGCCCGGTGAGCCAGGTCCAGCCCGGCCCTCCTCCGTGAGCCGAGAGGTACCGACGCATGGCCGCGGGGGTGTCGTGCTCGGGGTCGAGGGAGAGCGTGAGGAGAGTGAAGTCGCGCCCGAAGCGATCCCCGAGTAGACGCTGGACCGCCATGAGCTGCGCCGTGGCGCGGGGACAGGCGCCTGTACACTGTGTGTAGGAGAAGTTCACCATCACCACCCGGCCACGAACGAGGTCGTCGTAGAAGCGAACGCTCTGGCCGTCCTGGTCGACGAGCTCTGGATTCGGGAAGCGCCGCGGCGAGCCCGCGACCCGGGCCTCCGCGGTCTCAAGACCCGTCGAAATATGGCTCGCCGGGGCGCCTTGGCGGGGGTGGGGCCCCGACGGGCTTTGCCCGGCGGGTGCGGGGGCCGCCTGCGCCCCCGGGTACTCCGTGCCCCGCGACTCGAGAGGGACCGCGGGCGAGCCCGTGGCGGGCCCTGCCGTCTCGCGCCGCACGCACGCGGCGACGAGCGCGAAGGCGAGGGCGACCGCGCCGAGCCACGCGAGGTGGCGCCTGCTCATGACTCCACCACGTCCCATCGGAACATCATGCGGTCGTCCTCGTGCTCGAGGTTGTGACAGTGCGTGACGAAGCGCCCGGGCCGATCGCGGAAGCGGAGGAACACATCCGCCTGGTCGCCGGGGCCGAGCAGCGTCGTGTCCTTCTTGAAGGAGTTGTAGAGGGGGGGAGGCCGGCCGTTGAAGCTCTGGACCTGGTGCGCCTCGAGGTGGATGTGGATGGGATGCCACCATCCCCCACCGCCGTTCTTCAGGATCCAGTGCTCGGCCGTCGCTCGCTTCGGGTCCGCGTCCGAGCGGTTCTCGTCGTAGAACTGGCCGTTCACCTGCCAGGCGCCCTGGCTGCGGTTGAACTCGAACGTGCGGGTCCGGACGATCTCGTTGCGCCCGATGGGCGTGTTGGGGCGGAGCGCCGTGTTCCTCGTGATGTTGAGGTCGCCGTCCGGGGCGCCGGGGCCCACGATGAACTTCACTAGCTGCGTGCCCGGGACGCGCACCTCCGGATTGTTCAGGTCTCCTCCGGGGCCGCGCCCGCTGTCCTGGACGAGGATGTTCTCGAGGAAGACCACCTGGCCCTGCAACCCGCCGAAGTCAACGATTACGTCCGCGCGCTCCGCCATCCCGAAGAGGATGCGGTCGCGCTGGATGGGGAAGGGCAGGAGCCAGCTGTCGGCGCCGATCTGCAGGAACGGCCGGCCGTTCGAGAGCCGCACCAGGTACATCCGCGCGTTCGAGCCGTTGAGGAAGCGGAACCGGTACTTCCGGGCCTGCACGTGGAAGGCGGGCTGCGCCTTCCCGTTCACGACGAAGACGTCGCCCAGGAAGCCGTCGTGCTCGAAGGGATTGTAGAAGAGCGATCCGTCCGCGTTGAAGCGCCGGTCCTGGAGGACGAGCGGCACGTCGAACGCGCTGCCCACGGGAGGCAGCGTGCCGGCGGCGATGAGTCCGTCCTCGAGAGCGTCGGTGGTGGGGTAGAGGCCGGCGAGCCCGCGGTAGACGTTCTCGCCCGTGATGTCGGTGGCGTGGTCGTGGTACCAGAGCGTGGACGGGTTGTCGTTCGGGTCGGGATCGCCATCGGCGGCGCCGGTCGGCTCGTTCGGGTAGCAGTAGTCCTTGAACTTGCCGGGGAAGATGAGCAGGTCCGCCATCGGGAGACCGTCCGAGGTGCTCGGATTGTGCCCGCCGTGCTGGTGGATGGAGGTCTCCACGCCGAGGTCGTCGGGAGACGGCGTGGTGGAGTCGTCCGACTTGTTCACGAACCGTACGACATCGGGCGTCCCGATGTGGCCGACGATGGTGGGACCGGGGTACTGGCCCTCGTAACCGAATATCTCGGTCTGCACGCCGGGGATGATCTCGACCCGCGCCCTCTTCATGTGCACGAGGTACTTGTTCGGCACTGTCCCGGACGCGAACGCGCAGTCGGTCGTGAAGGTGGCTCCCGCCTTGAGGATGGAGATCCCTCCGTTGCCGGGCGTGGGCAGCTCGCGGGTGAAGGGCGTGAAGCGGATGGGCGTGGGCGGCGGACCTCCGCCGCCCGCCAGGGCGGCGCCCGGAAGCGCAAGCTCCCCGACGGCGGCGGCCCCGGCGACCCCGAGGCCGAGCTTGAGGAGATCGCGCCGTGTCAGGTGGGCATGGTCGAGCGGTGATACGGGACGACGTCGATGCATCGGGAAGCCCTCAGCCGCTCTTCGCGCGGCACGACTCGTCGTTAGCGGACGAGGCCCGGGCTCGTAGCGCCGCGGGCGATCGAATCGACCCGCCTCGTTGGGTGGGACCCCAACCGGCCGTCGAATCGTCCCTGGTGCTGTCATCGTCGGTGGGGACACACACAGGGGGGCGCCCTGAGGACAGCATCGACCTCGTCAGGGCGGCACGCTCGATCAACGAAGTCGGACCACGTCCTCGCCAAGTACGACGCGCTCGGACAAGGCCCCCTCACCCTTGCCCTCTCCCCCGCTGGGCCCGCTGGGGGAGAGGGATGGTGAGCGAGACGGACGCGTTCATCGAGCTCATCTACCGCGAGCTCGAGCACGGGAGACGAGCGGTCCACGGAAGCTGACCTCGACCTCGCCGGCAGCCGAGTGCCGCCCGCGCAGGAGTTGCGGCCCTGACCGAGAACTGCACGCAGATCTCGGTCAGCGGTGCGTTGCGCTCCCGGCTTCCCTGCCCGACCCCGAGAGAGCCGCCAGGGCGCCCAGGCCGATGTACACGGTCCCACTCACATAGCGCTCGCTGCGCACGAAGCGGGGATTGCGCCACAGCCAGCGCCCCACGCGCCCCGCGAGCAGCGCGTAGGCGCTGTCGCTGACGACGGCAACCGCGACCATGAGGGCGCCGAGGGTCAGGATCTGCGCCGTGGGCGAGCCGCGGCGGGGATCGACGAACTGGGGGAGGAAGGCGAGGAAGAAGAGGGCCGTCTTGGGATTGAGGATGGCCACGACGACTCCCTGCGCGAACACGGACTTGAGCGTCTGGCGAGGCGCTTCGCGGGACCCCTCGGCGCCGCGCGCCTCCCGACCCATGAGCTTGCGCACGCCGAGGAAGACCAGATAGGCGGCGCCGAGGTACTTCACGATCGAGAAGGCCAGCGCCGACGAGGCCAGCAACGCGGCGAGCCCCAGGGCCGCGGCGGCCACGTGCACGCTGTTGCCCAGCTCGGCGCCGGCGACCGAGGCGAGCCCGGCGCGCGGCCCCTGGCTCATGCTGCGCGCCACGACGTAGAGCACGACGGGGCCCGGCGTGACGACGAGCGCGGTGGTGGCGGCGAGGAAGAGCGCGAGCCTGGCGGGATCGATGAGCATGGTCCGAGACTGTAAGCCGGGCGTCGCGGCTCGCACCGTGAAAGACGGCCAAAGGCGAGTCTGGCAGTGAGCGCCTTCACCCTGCGCGATATCCCGCCCACAGCGTCACTACGCCCAGGGGGCCTGAGAGGGTTGTCCAAACACCGGTCCCAGCGGCTGCGCCTTCGGCGCTCTCGCTCGCTGCCGCGAGCGGCCGCTGGCTTTGCCGTCATTGGATTCGGGGCTGCGCCCCCGAATCCCCCGCGCGGCGCATCGCTTCGTTGCGTCCTCCCTCACATAGCCGCTGGCTATGCTCGGTCGTCGCGCCTCGCCCTGCTTGCGTCTCGCGGCCGTCATCTGAGCTACAGTCGGTGATGGCACCGAAATCGCAAGTCTCCTGCGAGACCTGAACTTGGAAAGGTGGAGCGCCGAGGCGCACCGCGCTTGAAACGTCTGTTGACAGGCCTGGAAGCGATCGCGCGGGCCGCCGCGGAAGAGGGCGTCCTCCTCGTCTCCGGCCATGGCGTCCGCCCGGTCACGGCCCTGTTCGAGGCGGCACGGCTGGAAGGCCTGCACGTCGAACGAGCACCGAGCGAGAAGGTGGCGCTCGAGCTCGCGATGGGCGCCAGCCTGGCGGGCGCACGGTCGGTGGCAGCTGTGGGGAGCCTCGCCGCCGTAGCCGATCCGTTGCACGCCATGGCCTACGTGGGCGCTGCGGGTGGGCTGGTGGTGCTGGCCCTCGACGATCCCGGCCTTGCGCTCGGCCCGGTCGAGGCCGACAGCCGCACGCTGGTGCGCGCGCTGGAGCTGCCCTGGGTCGAGCCCTCCGACGCCGCCGAATGCAAGGACCACCTCTCCGCGGCGCTCGCGCTCTCGGAGAAGTGGGAGACGCCTGTGGTGATGCGGCTCACCACCCGGGTGGCGTTGAGCGGCCGCCCGGTGCCCATCGGCCGCGGCATGGCCGGGCGGGCGGCGGGCTTGCGGCGCGACCGCGCGCGGCGCGTGCTCGTCACGGAGCACGGGGAGCGCTTGCGACTTCGGGTGAAGGAGATGCTGGCGCAGGTCGCGTCGCACGGAGTGGAGAGCCCGCTCAACCGGACCGAGCTGCGCTCGCGTGCACTCGGCGTCGTGACGAGCGGCGCGACGTACCACCACGTGCGCGAGGCGCTCCCCGATGCCTCCGTGCTGAAGCTGGGCCTCTTCTTCCCGTTGCCCACGGACCTCGTGCGCGATTTCGCCGGGCGCGTCGAGAGGCTCGTGGTGGTGGAGGAGCTCGAGCCGGTGATCGAGTCCGAGGTGCGCGCTCTCGGCGTCGCATGCCAGGGCAAGGACCTCCTGCCGCGAACCGGCGAGCTCGGGCCCGACTTGCTGGCGCGCGCTCTCGGCGCCGCGGCCCAGCAGCCCCGCCCCGCTGCCGTGCCCCCGCGCCCCGCCGAGGCCCGCGCCGGATGTCCCCACCGCGGCCTGATGCACGCATTCAAGCGTCTGCACGTGAGCGTGGCGGGAGATCCGGGCTGCGCCGCGGTCGGCGCCGCCGCCCCACTGTCGTCGATCGACAGCGCCGTCGCGCGGGGAGCCTCGATAGGGATTGCCCAGGGCGCGCAGGCCGTGCTGGCGGAGCGGCTGCGCGGGCGTCAGCTCGCGGTCCTGGGCGAAGACGCATTCCTGCACTCGGGCGCGCTCGCGCTGGCGCACGCGGCGACCGCTGGCGGGGGAACCGTGGTGGTCGCTCAGGGCAGCTTCCCGGCGTACACGGGCGGGCTGAAGGCGGATCTGTCGGCCCTGGTGCGCGGGCTCGGCGCGTCGCGGCTGCGCGAGGTGGACGCCCTCGATCTGGCCGGGACGGAGGCGACCCTGCGCGAGGAGCTGGCGCGCCCCGAGCTGTCGGTCGTCATCGCGCGCGGCCGCTGTCCGCTGATGCGC
>JBGQLS010000266.1:0-8636 GCA_041500205.1 Anaeromyxobacteraceae bacterium
CGCTCGGATCCGGCGCTGGCTCGAGCGCTGAGATGGGCATGCCGCGCGTCCTGCTGGCTCTCGCGCTCGTCGTCGCTGCCTTGCCTGCACGGCCGGACGACCCGCCGGGACTGATAGTGGACATTCCGGTCACCGCCGCCATCACGGGCGGCGCGCTCGCCGTATGGGGGGCGAGCGAGCTCGCGAGGGACAGGCTCGCGCCACTCTCATGCCGGTGGTGCCAGCCGTCCGCGCTGGAACGCCACGCGCGCGCGCAGCTCGTCTGGTCCGACACGAGCGCCGCCGCCAACTTGTCGGACGTGCTGGTGTTGGCGTTGCCCGCCTCGCTCGCGACGGCCGACTACTTCTTCGCCGCTCGCGACGTGCGCCGCGCTGGCGAGGACGTGCTGGTGGCCGTCGAGGCGGTCGCCCTCGCCGGCCTCGGCACGCAGGCGATGAAGTTCGCGGTCGCGCGCCGGCGGCCCGACGCCTGGGCCCGGGGCACGCGGACCAGCTCCGACGACGACCTCTCCTTCTTCTCCGGACACGCCTCGATGGCCTTCGCGGCCGCGGGCGCCTTCGGCACGGTGGCGTGGCTGCGCGGCTACGAGGCGTGGCCAGCCGTGTATGCAGCCGGCTTCGGCGCCGCCACGGCGGTCGCATACCTGCGCGTGGCCGCCGACAGGCACTGGCTCTCCGATGTCGCCGCGGGGGCGGCGTTCTCGACTGCGGTGGGCATCGCCGTGCCGCTCCTCCTCCACCGCGGTCAGGGCGATCGGAAGGTGACGGTAACGCCCTTGCCGATCGGGGCGGCGGGGTTGGGTGTGTCCGGTGCCTTTTGAGCTGGGGCGTGGCTGGATCGTGTGGTGTGCAAGGCTCGACCGGATATGCCGATCTTGGTAGAACCCACTCTCCTTGTGCCCGGTGAGGTTGAGTACAAGGAAGCCTAGGCGCTCAAGTGCTCACCCGGGCCCGTCACGGTGCGCCGACAAGGCGTGTTCGCGCAGCCTGACCGTGGACCGTGAAACGGTTGATTTTCCCCTTAGGACGGAAATGGCCACGAAACGCAAAGGAATCATCCTGGCCGGCGGCTCCGGCACCCGGCTCTACCCCGCGACGCTGTCCGTCTCGAAGCAGCTCCTGCCGGTCTACGACAAGCCGATGATCTACTACCCCCTCTCCGCGCTCATGCTGGCGGGAATCCGGGACATCCTCGTCATCTCCACGCCGCAGGACACGCCGCGCTTCGCGCAGCTGCTCGGGGACGGTACGCCCTGGGGCATCCACGTCGAATACGTCGTCCAGCCGAGCCCCGATGGACTGGCCCAGGCATTCATCCTCGGCGCCGATTTCGTGGGGGGAAGCCCGTCAGCGCTGGTCCTCGGCGACAACATCTTCTACGGGCACGAGTTCCAGCAGCTCCTCCAGGCCGCAGACGGCCGGCGCGACGGGGCCACGATCTTCGCCTATGCCGTCACCGATCCCGAGCGTTATGGCGTGGTCGAGTTCGACGCGCACCGGCGCGCCGTGAGCATCGAGGAGAAGCCCACCCGGCCGAAGTCCCGGTACGCCGTGACCGGCCTCTATTTCTATGACGAGCAGGTCGTCGACCTGGCGCGGACGATCAAGCCTTCGGCACGCGGCGAGCTGGAGATCACGGACCTCAACCGGCTGTACCTCCAGAAGGAGCGACTGGCGGTGGAGCTCATGGGGCGCGGCTACGCCTGGCTCGACACCGGCACGCACGAATCGCTCCTCGAGGCCAGCCAGTTCATCTCGACGATCGAGAAGCGGCAAGGACTCAAGGTGGCCTGCCCCGAGGAAGTGGCGTGGCGGCAGGGCTGGATCGACGATGGTCAGCTCGAGCGCTGCGCTGCCACGCTGGGGAAATCGAGCTACGGCCAGTATCTGAGAACCCTCCTCCAGAGCAAGGTGTTCTGATGCAGTTCCGACCGGCCGCGACGCTCCCGGACATCCTCATCGTCGAGCCGAAGGTGTTTGGCGATGCGCGCGGCTTCTTCTTCGAGAGCTTCAACCAGAGGAAGCTCGAGGCGTTCCTCGGACGAGAGCTGCACTTCGTCCAGGACAACCACAGCCAGTCCAACCGAGGCGTGCTGCGCGGCCTTCACTATCAGCTGGCCCATCCGCAGGGGAAGCTCGTCCGCGTCGTGCGCGGCGAGGTGTTCGACGTGGCCGTGGACCTGCGTCGGCAGTCCCGGACGTTCGGCCGGTGGTCCGGAGAGGTGCTGTCCGCCGAGAACAAGCGCCAGCTCTGGATCCCGGAGGGCTTCGCCCACGGCTTCCTCGTCCTCTCCGACGTCGCCGAGTTCCTCTACAAGACCACCGACTACTGGTACCCGGAGCACGAGCGCTGCATCCGATGGGACGATCCCGAGCTGGGCATCACCTGGCCCACTGCCGGCGGTGCTCCCACCGTCTCGGCGAAGGACGCCGCCGGCAAGTCGTTTCGCGAGGCCGAGATCCCTGACGCGCTTGGAGGAGTGAAGACACCATGAACGTCCTCATCACGGGCGGCTCGGGCTTCATCGGCTCGAACCTGGTGCGGCTCGTCCTGGCCGAGCGGCCGGACTGGCGCATCGTCAACCTCGACAAGCTCACCTACGCCGGCAACGCCGAGAATCTGGCGGACCTCGAGCGGAACCCTCGCTACCGGTTTGTGCGTGGCGACATCTGCAACGGCGAGCTCATCGCCGACGTCTTCCGGACGGAGCGGATCGACGCGGTGATGCACCTCGCCGCCGAGAGCCACGTGGACCGTTCCATCCTCTCGCCGTCGGTCTTCATCGAGACGAACGTGCGCGGCACCCAGGTGCTCCTGGAGGCGGCGCGCGAGCTCGGCGTGAAGCGCTTCCTGCACGTCTCGACCGACGAGGTCTACGGCTCGCTGGGGCCGACCGGCCTCTTCACCGAGCAGACGCCCCTCGCCCCCTCGTCGCCCTACTCGGCCTCGAAGGCGTCGAGCGACCTCCTCGCGCTGGCCTACGCTCACACCTTCGGCATGCCCGTCGTGGTCACGCGCTGCTCGAACAACTACGGCCCGTACCAGTTCCCCGAGAAGCTCATCCCCTTGATGATCGCCAACGCCGTGCGGGACCTGCCGCTGCCCGTCTACGGCGACGGCATGAACGTGCGGGACTGGATCCACGTGGAGGACCACGGGCGCGGCCTGCTCGCCGCGCTCGAGAAGGGCGAGGACGGGCGCGTCTACAACTTCGGCGCCTCCAGCGAGCGGCACAACATCCACATCGTGAAGCAGGTGCTCCGCTTCCTGGGCAAGCCCGACTCGCTCATCCAGTACGTGAAGGACCGCCTCGGCCACGATCGGCGCTACGCCATCGACGCGAGCTTCGCCCGCGAGAAGCTCGGCTGGGCGCCGCGCCATTCCTTCGAGGAGGCGCTCGGCGCCACCGTGCGCTGGTACGTCGAGAACCGGGCATGGTGGGAACGCATCATCTCCGGCGAGTACCTCAAGTACTACGAGAAGCAGTACGGCGGCCGATAGCTGAGTACCCGGGGCTCGCGCCGCCCCGCCCCGCCGGCAGAGCCGTCAGGGCCCCGGCTAAAAAGCCAAGGGCATTTTTCGACAGGTCTTGAGCCAGGGCTCGCCCGGCCCCTCGCGCGCGACGAGGACGTGGGTCGACGCGGCGTCCCGGGTCGCGGCGGCCCCGCCGTCCCGCGCTGCTCGTCATCCGAGAACCTAGTGATTCGAGCGATCGCGTGGCTCGCCGGCTGGCATGTCGCCTGCTGAGCTCCGCGCGGATGACGGATCTGGCCGTTCCCAAGCGACGCGTCGCCGTGACCGCCACGCTCGCGGACGGGCTGCACCGCGAGGTGACGGTCTTCCTCGCCGAGGCCGCGCCCGGGCACGCGGGCGGCGAGAGCCTCTCCGACCTCCTGAACGGCGAGAGCGACTTCATTCCCGCGCAGGAGACCGAGACGCGGGCCATGACCTTCCTGAACCGCGCGGCGGTGGTGATCGCCGAGGCCGACGCGGACGCCGAGCGCGCCGGCGCCGACGAGCTGACCATCCCGACGGAGCACGTCATCGAGCTCACCCTCGCCGACGGACGAACGCTGCGCGGGCACGTGAGCTACGTCCTTCCGCCCGACCGCGCGCGCCTCGCTGACTACCTGAACGACGGACGCCTGTTCCTGCCCTTGCACGCCGAGTCACGCATCCTGCTCGTGCACAAGCGCCACATCACGCGCGTCGTGCTCGTCGAAAGCTGACCCATGCCCAGGCTCGACTCCTTCATCGAGAAGATGTTCTCCCGTCCTGCCTCCCATCTCGTCTTCGAGACCGGCGCCGGGGCGCTCCTCAGGACGGACTCGAGCTCCGTGCGCCTCGTCCAGCAGCCGCTGACGACCCAGCAGATCGTGAGCGCGTTCTCCGAGATCATGCCGGTCGAGCTGCAGTGCGGGCTCGGCCACGCGGGCGAGATGGCGTTCGGGTACGTCTCCCCGGCGGGGACGGTGAACGTCCGCATCGAGGCGCGGGACGGGAGGGTCAAGGCGGTGGTGGAGGCAAACGACGACCCGCGTCCGCTCCTCGAGCCCGTGAAACTAGCCGGGGCGGAGGCCGCGGCGCCTCCTCGCGCGGCGCCGCCGCCCCCCTCCTCCGAGCGCGCCGGGACCGCCGCGCCCGCCCCGGCAGCCGCCCCGGAGCAGCGCGTCCCAGCACCCGACGACCCGCGCGCGGCCATGGAGGCGCTCCTCACCGCCATCGTGGAGCGCAGCGCCTCGGACCTGCACCTCGCATCGGAGGGCGCGCCAGCCCTGCGGGTGGACGGCGACGTGGTGCGGCTCACCGGTTATGGGCCCCTCTCCGCGCAGCGGCTCTCGGACTTGATCTGGTCGATCACGCCGCCCCGCCAGCGCGAGGAATGGGAGCGGTGTCACGACACCGACTTCGCGTACGAGATGCCGGCCGGCCGCTTCCGCGCCAACGTCTTCGCCGACCGCAAGGGCATCGGCGCCGTGTTCCGCCTCATCCCCAACGAAATCCTCACCGCGGAGGCCCTGGGCCTGCCGGCCGCGGTGCTCGAGCTGTGCGGCCTCACGAAGGGCCTCGTCCTCGTGACGGGGCCCACCGGCTCGGGCAAGTCGACCACGCTCGCTGCGCTGGTCGACTTCGTCAACCGGAGCCGCGACGACCACGTGATCACCATCGAGGATCCCGTCGAGTTCGTGCACCCGAACAAGCGCTGCATCGTGAACCAGCGCGAGGTCGGCACGCACACGGAGTCATTCAAGCGCGCGCTCCGCGCCGCGCTCCGGGAGGACCCCGACGTCATCCTCGTGGGCGAGCTCCGCGATCTCGAGACCATCGCGATCGCCATCGAGACGGCCGAGACCGGGCACCTCGTCTTCGGCACGCTCCACACGAACACCGCGCCGTCCACGGTGGACCGGATCATCGACCAGTTCCCGCACGAGCGGCAGGGACAGATTCGGATGATGCTCTCCGAGTCGCTCAAGGGCGTCATCTCGCAGACCCTGTGCAAGAAGATCGGCGGCGGGCGCGCCGCCGCGCTCGAGGTCCTGCTCTGCACCTCGAGCGTCGCGAACCTCATCCGGGAAGGGAAGACGTTTCAGATCCCTTCCGTCATGCAGACCGCTCGCGGACAGGGGATGGTGACGTTGAACGACGCGCTCCTGGACCTCGTCAAGCGCCGGATCGTCGAGCCCGCCGAGGCGTACAAGAAGGCCGCAGCGAAGGCCGAGCTGAGGAGCCTGCTCGAACGAGCCGGGTTTCCACTCGAAGCACCAGCCAAGTGAGCATCCGCGTGGTCCTCGAGGTCCGCGGAGGAACGCGGCCCTACCGCAGCAGCTCGGTCGCCGCTTCCAGCGCAGCCTTCGTCTCGCCGGTCCTCTTCTTCGACAGCTCGAGGTGCATCGGGGAGATCGGTTCGGAGGGCAAGACTTCGACGAGCTCACGGCGGCGCCGCCCGAGCCGGAAGAGAACGAAAGCCGAAGTCAACACGCCTGCCAGCACCCACAGCATGCTCGGATCCCTCTTCGAGACGACCAGTGCTACAACCACTCGGAGTGCGCCAGCAAGGCGGGCGGTGGGTGAGGGTAGTCCTGCCCGGTGGCGTCAACCAGCGCGTGGCGGCGTCGTGATCGCCTCGGCGAGCGCGCTGCCGAGCTCCTCGACGCGGTACGGCTTCGCGACCACGCAGCAGAATCCGTGCGCCCTGTAGCTGGCCATGACCGGGTCCGTCGAGTAACCGCTCGAGACGATCCCGCGCGCTCCGGCGTCGAGCGCGGCGAGCTTCTGCATCGCCTCCTTGCCGCCCATCCCGCCCGGGACGGTGAGGTCCATGATCACGGCGTCGAAGCGCCGTCCCCGCTCCCTCTCGGCCGCGTACGTCCTGAGCGCCTCGTCTCCGTCCTTGGCGAGCTCCACCTCGTACCCCAGGTGTTGCAGCATCCGGGCCCCTACCCTGCGGACGGGCTCCTCGTCGTCCATGAGGAGCACCCTCCCCTTCCCGCGAGGCAGGACGTCCTGCCTCGGCGGCTGCGGCACGACGGCGGCCTGCGAGGCGGGAATGAAGACGCTGAAGATCGTCCCGCGCCCTGGCTCCGAATCCACGGCGACGTGGCCTTCGTGCTTCTTCACGATGGAGTACGAGGACGTGAGGCCGAGTCCGCTGCCGTTGAGCTTGGTCGTGAAGTAGGGGTCGAAGATCCTGTCGAGTTGCTCTCGCGAGAGCCCGACGCCCGTGTCCTCGATGGCGATCAGGACGTAGCGGCCCGGCCGCAGCGGCCGACCCTCGCCGCCGGTGAGCTCGACGTTCTCGGCGCGGATCGCGACCACGCCTCCCTCGGGCATGGCCTGATCCGCGTTCAGGACGAGGTTGTGGATGACCTGGCTGAGCTGCCCCTCGTCGACGGCCGCCGACCAGAGGTCCTCGGCGATGGAGAACTCCGCTCGTGCCTTGGCCCCCCGGAGCGCGAAGCGAGCGGCTTCTCTCAGCACCTCGGGTAGCGAGGTCACCTTCCGGATGGGCGCGCCACCACGCGAGAACGTGAGGAGCTGGCGCGTGAGGCCCTTCGCGCTCAGGGCGGCCTTCTCGGCGTCTTGCAGGACCTCCGCCACGTCGTCGCCGGGCTCGGCGTGGCGCGCGACCGAGAGGTTCCCCAGGATCGCGGTCAAGATGTTGTTGAAGTCGTGCGCGATCCCGCCGGCGAGCACCCCGAGCGACTCCAGCTTCTGCGCCCGCAGCCTTTCCGCTTCCGCCTGACGCATCGAGCTGAGCGCCTGGGTCAGCGTCTCGGAGAGGCGCACGAACGTGGACGCGAGCCGGCCGATCTCGTCACCCGTGCGGATCCGGCGAAGAGTCTCGAGCGTGCCGTCGGCAGGCCGGTACGTCCCGCTCGCGTGCGCCCCCTCCAGCTCTGCGGAGATGCGCGACGCGGCGCGTTCGAGCTGGCCGAGCGGCCTGGACACCCTGCGCAGCGCGACCGCGCTCGCGCCGACGACGAGCAGGACGGCGAGCGCCGAGGTCGCGCACAGCCTGACTCGGGCCGCGACGATCGGGCGATACGCCTCGCGCTCGGGCATCTGCACGCCCACGATCCACTCCAGGTTCGGAATGCGCCGGACGGCGAGCAGCATGGGGACGCCCTGCGAGTTCAGCGTCTCGCCTGCTCCCTCGTATCCCCGGACGGCGGCATCCAGCAGCCGGTTCTTGCCCTGCTCGACGTACGTCAGCAGCCGCTCGTCCACCGGGTGGACCAGGAGATGGCGAGCGCCGTCGAAGACGTACAGGTAGCCCGTCTCGCCGAACTTCAAGTTCCGGTAGCCCCCCAGGGCATCGCGCGAGAGCAGGTCCGTGGAGCAGGCGACGACGGCCGTCACCTCGCCTCGCTCGTCCAGCACGGGCGCGGCAAAGGTGAGGACGGGCTTCCCGGTCCTCTTGGAGCGGTACGGCTTTCCGACGATCGCTCGCTTCTCCCGGATCGCCCTCAGGTAGTAGTCGCGGAAAGCGAAGGACTCCCCGCGCAGCTCGGGATGGCTCGGGTAATCGGCCAGGAAGGTCCCGTGCCGGTCGAGGACGAATATGCCGTTCTCGAACTTGGGGAAGTTCCGGGACATCAGCTCGAGGTGCGCCTCGACGTCGCGGAGCCTGGTGGGTCCGCCCGGCGGGAGGGTCGCGGCGACCGCCTGCGCCTCCCGCAGGCTCTCCTCGACGAAGGCCGAGATCCCTGAGGCGGCGGTCCGCGCCTGGCCGTCCAGTCCCTTGAAGATGGAGCTCTTGAGCGATTCCTCCTGGAAATGGAGCGATCCCGCGGCCGCAATCGCAAAGACCACGGTCACGATCGCCGCCAGGAGCGCGGTAGTCTTGGTTCCCAGGCTCACGGCTCCTCGCTCGCGAACATTGTCCGCCACGGGTCCATTTGCCCACCACCGACAGAGGGTTCGTAGCAAATGGCGCGCCGGAGCCACGGTGGGAGGTCCACCCACTCGCGATCGTCGAGACCTGGTGCCGCCGCGGGCGCCACGGCGCGCGCAAGAGGGCCACGCCCGGAAGCGAGCACGGACCGGCTCGTGCGGTGTTGGGCTCCGTCCCGGAGCTGAGTCGCCGGGGGCGCAGGCCGCCCCCGCCCCGCCGGGCAAAGCCCATCGGGGC
>JBGQLS010000267.1:0-8625 GCA_041500205.1 Anaeromyxobacteraceae bacterium
CGCCCGCAACGTGCTCATAGCGCACGCAGACGCGCTCATCGCCATCGGCGGCGGCGCCGGGACGCTCTCGGAGATCGCGCTCGCCTGGGTGCACGGCCGGCTTGTCGTCGCCTTCCGGCTGCCGGGCTGGAGCGGCCGGCTCGCCGACGCTCCCCTCGATGATCGCCGCCGGTTCGGAAACATCCTCGACGACCGCGTGTTCGGCGTCGACACGGCAGCGGAAGTTGTAGACCTGCTCCGAACGCGGCTTGCCTCGTATCTAACTGCGGCGGACATCTCGGTGTAGCCTACGGCGCGTCGCCCGCGCCCTGTTCTCCCTCGCGGCGGCTGCCTCCGGTGGCCCCGTCAGCGCCGGTCACCTGCCTCCCGAGACCGCAGGCGCGGCCACCAGGCCCGCACCGCCCGCCGGTACGCCTCGTACTCAGCGCCGAAGCAGCGTCGGTTCCTCATACCAGCGCACGAACGCGCCGAAGGCGGCGCCGCACCTTAGTGCCAGGGGCCGCGATCCTCTCCCGTCCGCGGGTCCGTCGCGCTGCACGACGAGTTTGATCCTCTTCCTGAACACCTCTCGAAAGAGCGCTCCCTCCCGTTCCGCGACACGCCGACGATGGCGATGCGCTGATGCGCGAGGAGACGCCGGGCCCTGCGCACCATGGTATTCATCTTCTGCCCTCCTCTCGACGAGGCATGACCCCAGGCCGGACGTGCGACCGGCGCCTACGATACCCACTCACACTTCGCCACCGGCGATAGATCGGCAACGCCCGCGCCTCGTCGCGGAGGTTCCATCACGCACATGAGCCCACCGATTCAGCGGCACGCCGCGGGCTGTACCGGGAGCCCCTCCGCGCGATCCGCGCAGTCGCGAACCAGGCGCGGCCTGCGCGCGTTCTTTCGGCTCGTGTTCGCCCTCGCATGGGGGCCACCCGCCCTCTACCTCCTCTTCCCCGACCGCGTGCGGCCGCTCGTCGGGCCCGTCTCGTTCGCTAATCCGTTCGTCTACTGCCTTGCCTTTGCCCCCGTCGTCGCGGCGCTCATCGCATCCGCCCGGGAGGGCCGCGCTGCCGTCCTCGACCTGTGCGCGCGGCTCCTCCGCTGGCGCATCGACCCGCTCCTCTATGCGGCCGCGGTCATCGGGGTCGCCGCGGTCACTCTTGTGCCGCGCTACCTGGCAGCGGCCTGGCATGAGGCCGCGCCGCCGAGCCTCGTCGCGCTTGCGACGGCGCCGAGCACGGCATGGAGCTGGTTCGCGCCGAAGAACGGCTGGCACCTGGCACTCGTGGCGACCGTCGTGACGGATCCCGGCCCGCTCGGCGAGGAGCTGGGGTGGCGGGGCTACGCCTTGCCCCGCCTCGCGCAGCGGTTCAGCGGCTCGCTCTCGGCGCTCCTGCTCGGGATCATCTGGGCGCTCTGGCACGCGCCGGCGTTTCTGTTCGCCGGCTTGCCGCAATCGCGAATCGCGTTCGTGCCGTTCCTCGTCTGCACAGTCGCGCTCTCGGTGCTGATGGCGTGGGTGACGCACCGGGCGCGAGGGAGCGTCCTGCCGGCCATGCTCATGCACTGGACGTACAACCGGTGCGCGGATGTCTTCGGGGTGGCAGCGCCCTGGACTGCGGCTTTCCTCGGCCTTGCGGCCCTGGCCCTCGTCGTCACCCGCGGCATCGACCTTGAGTGCGATCGGCATGGCAGCGGCGCGTGAGCTCGTTACCGCCGAACGGGCCGCAGGGCATCACCATCAGTCCTCATACAGGCGCCTCAGCTTCCTGCTGACCATCCTGTACTTCCCTGGGACCTCGAGCGCGTCGCCCAGGGAAGACCTGGACCGGAACCGGTTCCGCTCGAGGAGGCGCATCGCGCGGGGATACGGATGCGGGGGACTCGGCCGCCCGGACCAACGCCCCGAGACTGTCCGCGCCCGTCGCACCCCGGGGAACTACGGGACGTGACGACGGACGGCGGACGGGTTCGCCGCCGCGCTCAGCTCGGGCGGGCCGGGGCCGCAGCCGGGGCAGCGGGACGCTCCTCCACCTGCGCCCGCGTCCAGACGACGGTCCGGCCGAGCAGCGGGATCCCGACGTATCCGCGCAGCTCCAGGCGGTCACGATCGAGGAGTCTCATGCGCCCGCGATAGGTCTTCCCCTCCTCGGGGTCGTAGAGCCTTCCCCCACCCCAGGTCGCCTCGTCGTCGCGGTACGTGAACCGCTCCAGGATGCGCAATCCGAGTAAAGGTCGCGTCGAGAGCGAGGAGTCGGGGTTGCGAGCATCGCGCTTCGGCTCACCGGGGGGCCCATCGTGCGAGCCGGGGGGATACGTCGGTTGCTTCATCCAGGCGATGGCGCCGCAGTAGGCTTCACCGCAGCGCTCGATGTGCACCCGCACTGTCCCGTTCCCCGCGTTCCAGGTCCCGAGGATGTCGTCCGCGTCCGCCGCGCAGATGCAGGGCACGGCCAGCGCAAGGGCGCCCGACAGGAAGGCGGCGAGCCCCGCCCCCGCGCACTCTACGGTGACGGCCCGGAGAGCTTGGTTCACCGGCCCGCATGCACCCACGAAGCTCATCGCAGTCTCTCCTCGCGCCACGGGCGCGGCACGCTCATCCCGCCACTCGATGAGCGCCGCAGGCGTGGCCGCTCGATCAGCCCGGACGTCTCGATCAGCCCACACATTCGCTCAGCTCGGCGGAATGAGAGGAAACGATTGCGTGACGGACGGCATCGTAACGATTGCGTGACACCATTGCTGACCGCGACAGGAATTGAGCGCTCACGGCGTACAATCGGATGATATATCCTGCACCGCCGGTTCAGCCGGTTCGGTCCGCCGCGGAGGCCGCAACTCAGCGCACTCGCGAGGACCGGATCGTGCAGCTGGTCGATCGGAAGCTCTTCACTGCATGAACAGCCCGCTCTCGAAGTGTCTCCTGCTCGCCCTCCTCGCGTGTCCCGCGCTGACCCGCGCGCAGGATCGGCCCGCGGAGGATGATCTCTTCAGTCGCCCTCACTCGGAGCAGGAGTCGCCCGAGCAGCGGAGGGCCGCCTCCTCGCCCGAGAAGAAGAGGCCGGCCGGTGAGGCCGGACAGGCCGAGCCGGGTGACTCGCCCGAATCGCGCACCGAACGCGGCGCGGAAGCGCGGCTGCTGAGCGCCCTGGCCCGCACCGAGAACCCGCTGCAGATCGGTGGCGTCCTGTACCTGCGCTCCAACCTCTCGGCGCGCGAGAGCACGCCGCCGTCGCAGTGGACGCTCAACGCCCCCAGCCTCACCGATCTCTACCTCGATGCCCGACCGACCGACCGCATCCGCGGCTTCATGCTCGGCCGCATGCAGTTCGATCCGACCCTGGGCTCGAGCACCGCGAGCGCGCTGGGCGTGGCACTGCCTGGGGCAGCGGCGGCCTCGAACCCGCGCGTGCTGCTCGATCAGCTGTGGCTCCAGTTCGACGTGGCCCACACGGCATTCGTCACCGTCGGCCGGCAGCACGTCAAGTGGGGCGTGGGCCACTTCTGGAATCCCACCGACTACTTGCACGCCGCCCAGCGCGACCCGCTGGCCGTCTTCGACGAGCGCACCGGCACGTTCATGGTACGGGTGGGCGTGCCCTGGGAGGCGCGCGGCTGGAACTTCTACGGGATGGGCATCTTCGAGCCGCTCGGGACCACGGCCAGCTCTGCGGCCGCCGCCGCACTGCCCGAGTCCACGGGGCAGGCGACGAGCGGCAGCGCCAACGGCCTCGGCAGCGAGGCGGGGCGCGTGGGCGCGGGAGCACGCGCGGAGATCGTCCTCGGCGCATGGGAGCTTGGACTGGACGGCGTCGTGCAGCGCGGCGTCCGCCCGCGGTTCGGCATCGACCTTTCCGGCGGCGTCTGGGAACTGGACCTCCGCGGAGAGCTGGCCCTGCGAACGTCGTCCGATGTCCCGCTCTTCCGGGGTCCGGGACCCTTCGACCCCTCGACCACGACCTACGAGCCGCAGGGCATCCGGCCCATGGCGGTGGTCGGGGCCGACTGGACGCACAAGTACGCCGACGAGGACACGTTCACGGTGGGCCTCGAGTACTTCTACAACTCCAACGGCTATTCCGACTCGTCGCTCTACCCGCTCCTGATCTTCGACAACGCGTTCACGCCGTTCTACCTCGGCCGCCACTATGCGGGCGCCTATCTCCTCCTCCCCAAGCCGGGATCGTGGAACCTGCACTCGTTCACGTTCTCGCTGATCTCCAACCTGTCCGACAGGACCGGCGTCGCGAGGCTCGACTGGAGCATGACGCTGCTCACCTACCTGAGGCTGGAGGCGTACGCCCAGGGTCATTTCGGCAAGAGCGGCGGCGAGTTCCGGTTCTCACTCGACGTGCCGCCCAACACGGTCCCGGGCTTTCCTTCCGCCATCTCGATCGGCGCCTCGACGGCGGACGTCGGGCTCGCGCTGCGGCTGAGTATTTGAGTCGCCCAGGGCCAAGTTGCAGTCCGCCCGCCAAAGGCCAGGCGAGTCCCGCCCCTCCATCGCAGACCCGGCGGAGCGCATGACCTCGACCGCCGCCGCGATCGTGGTCCAGCTCTGGCGCGTGCAGCTCGACGCCGACGCGAAGCTCGACCAGCTGGCCGCGACGCTGTCGGAGGACGAGCGCGCCCGCGCGGCGAGGTTCGTCTTCGAGCGCGACAGGAGGCGATTCGTGAGCGCGAGGGCGGCGCTCCGCTCGATCATCGCGTCACGGACCGACATCCCCGCCAGGAAGCTCCAGTTCGAGTACGCCTCCCGGAAGAAGCCTGCGCTGGCGCCATGGTGTCGCGCCGCCGACCTGAGGTTCAACCTCTCGCACGCTCAAGGCGTGGCCCTCATCGGGCTGACGCACGGGCACGAGCTCGGCGTGGACGTGGAACAGGTCCGCGCCCTTGACGACACGGAGGCGCTCGTCGCCCGCGAGTTCAGCCAGGGCGAGCGCGGGGTGTTCGCCGCGGTCCCGGTGGCCGAGCGGAGCGAGGCCTTCTTCCGGGCCTGGGTCCGCAAGGAGGCCTACCTGAAGGCGACCGGCGAGGGCCTGCACCGCCCGCTGGCCGACGTCGAGGTGACCTTCACGCCGCACGAGGCCGCCCGGCTGCTCGCCGTCTCCGGCGACGTCTCGATTTCCCAGCGCTGGTCCATGGTCTCGCTGGCGCCCAGCCCCGGGTACGTGGGCGCCCTCGTGGCCGAGGCGCCGGCCGTCCGCGTGGTGCTCCACGGGTTCGACGACGCGGGCGCCCTCGCTCGAGGGTGAACGGCTCTCACCGCCCCCGGGCGAGGGGCAGCGCAAGCCGCCTGAAGAAGTGGTGGACCCGATGAGCGACGCCGGCGTTCGGCAGCGCCATGAACGGGCAGAGATCCGTCACGGGCACGATGCCGTTGGCGCGGCAGATCTCCAGCGCCGCGGGGCTGCCCGCGCCGGGCCCGGCGCCCCGGTGCAGCCACACGTCGCGGACCCCTGCGCGCACGCAGTCCTCTACCACCTCGGCGGTCTTCGCCGGCGCCGTCATCACGAGGGCGGCCTCGACCGGCGGCTGGATGTCCTGCACCCGACCGAAGCAGCGGTGGCCAGCGATCTCCTCGGCGGCGGGGGTGACCGGTACGACGTCGTACCCGCGGCGTAACAGCTCGCCGAGGACGATGCGGCTGAACGCCTGCTCCTCGCGCGAAGCCCCGACCAGCGCGATCCGCCGATGCGCCAGGAACCGCTGAGCCCTGTCCACCATCGTTTCCATGCTTCCCTCCCTAGGCGTTCGACGACGAACCGCCTTACCGTATCGGAACGCGCCTGCCTCGCGCGCGACGAATTCGCAAATGCGCCGCCGGCTTGGCGGAATCCCTCACCGATCCCTCACTGATACAGACGCCTCAGCTTCTTGCTGACCCTCCCGTACTTTCGGATGACGTCCAGCGTATCCCGCAGTGAGAACCTGGAAAGGAAGCGGATCCGCTCCAGCAGGCTCCCGCTCTTCTGGTACAGGCGATGAAACTCTCGATAGAACTCCTTCCTCGGCAAGGCTGTCGGCAGGAGCGTGTGCATGACGTCGAAGTGCTCGGGCTCGGTGTCGATGAGCCGGTGCACGTTCTCCTTGTAGTAACGCGTCCCGGGGAGAGGGGTCATGATCGTGAAGACGGCGCTCGCGAGCCCCAGCTGCCGCACGTATCTGCGCAGCGCCTGGAAATCTTCATGGGTGAAGTCCTGATGGATGATGAAGTCGGTGACGACGTGAACGCCGATCTCCTGCAGGAAGCGGATCGCCTCCTCGTTCACCTCCGTGGTCGTCCCCTTGTTCATCGCCCGCAGGCGGGCGTTGGTGATCGCCTCCACCCCGATGAACATCTGCTCCAGGCCGATCCCGCGCCAGCGCTTGATGACGTCCTTGCTCTTCACGATCGTGTCTGTGCGGGCCAGCATCCGGTACTTCTTCCTGACCTTCTGTTCTTCCAGCAGCGCCGCGATCTCCCCCATGTACTCCTGATCGAGGAACGACTCGTCGTCGCTGAAGAGCACGTACTCGGTGTCGAGGCTGCGGATCTCCTCGACGACCTCCCGCGGATCGCGGGTGAAATAGCGGCCCTGATAGGACTCCCACAGCGTGCAGAACTTGCACCTGTACTTGCATCCGGCCGAGGCGCGAATGCTCGCGACGGGCTTCCACCAGTACAGGAAATAGGCGCTTCGATAACGCTCGACCAGCGAGCGGTCCGGGAGAGGGAACTCGCCCAGCGGCACGACGTCCTTCTGCGTCACCATGACCGTGTCGCCCCGCCGCTCGACGGCGAGCTCCGGATGCGCGATCGGGCCCGTGAACCCGTCCCGGCCGGCCTTCACGATCTCGCGGATGGCCCGGATGCCCTCTCCCCGGACCAGATAGTCGGGCCTGCACTGGAGGAGATCCTCCGGCTGCACCGTGGCGTGGTGGCCGCCGATCACGATCTTGGCCTCGGGGAGGGCGCTCCTGATGCGCGGGACGAGGCGCCGCATGTTCGTGACGTCCACGGTGTAACCCGTCAGCCCGACGAGATCGGGCCTCATCTCCTGGAGCATGGCGTCCAGGTCGTCCCTGATCCGCAGGTCGCAGAGCCGCGTCGTGCACAGGTCCTTCACGCTCGCGCTGATGTACTCGAGAGCCAGGGGCTCCAGGAGGAACGTGTCATTCCCGGCGAGTCCGTCTCGCGGGGCCGGCGGCTGTACCAGGAGCATCTTCATGAGGGATCCCGTTGCTCAGGATGGAACCACACCGTCACATCAGCATCGGCTCCGCGGCCGCCGCGTCCATCATCAGTCGGAACTTCCTGGTCCGCCTGTCGACCAGCACGAGCGGCGAGGTGACGACGGAGACCTGGAGGTTCGCCATCCCCTTCTTGCGGAGCAGCTCTCCAACGCGCTCCCCGACGGTCGCCTCGAGGCTCTCCACGGACGACGCGCTGTGATCGATGATCCTGAACTCGAACGCGTCGTCACCCGTCTTCACGATCTGGTACCTGCTCAGGCCGGGGATCGACAGATTGAACACGCTCGCATGAAGAAAATCGCGGGCGTTCCGCTCGTTGGTGAACCAGAGCGGGTCCTCCACCTTCCCGACCACGTTCTCGGCCAGCCGGAACGGGAGGAGCCTCTTCCCGTCGTGCTTGAGCCTGACCTGGTCGTCGATCCGGTAGCGGATGAGGGGCTGGGTGAAGTTGAACAGATTCGTGACCAGGATGTGGTCGTCGAAGATCTCGATGTAATTGAAGTCATCCATCAGGTAGATGCCTTCGTATTCCTCCCTACCGATGCCGAGGTAGTAGCACTCCGCCGCGGCGTACATGTTGATGACGGGCACGCCGGGGAAGGCCCGCTTCAGCAGCGCGTGATCGGACGGCAGCAGGCGCTCCCCGCCGTTCTCGATGATGCGCGGGCTCACCGACAGCTCGCCCGCGAGCTGCCTGCGCGCCAGGACCTGCAGGCCCGTCGAGTAGCCGATCAGGATCTGCGGCTGGAACCGGTTCAGGCTCTCGATGACCTCGGCGAGGGGGAGGTTCATGTCGAGCAGGCAGACGTCGTACATGTGGCGCAGGACTCCCCGGCGACCGTGCTCGACCAGAGAGACGCCACCGAACCGCCCGCCGATGGCGCCGTAGAACGCCGCGCGGTTCTTCTTGCCCACCTCGAAGGCGTGCATGCGAGCGCTGCAGCTGAAGGCCGTCACCATCTCCGCCAGCGTGTAGCAGTAGATGACGACCTGCCCCGACGAGCCGCTCGTGTGGACGACCTGGTACTTGTCCTTGAACAGGTGGCTGGGGTCCGGGTCCTCGCGAATGAACCTTTCCACCTGTTCCCGGGACAGGTCCGGGGTCGTGACCAGGCCGTCGAAGTGGTCGATCACGTCCCGCTTGCTGAGGGTCGGCAGGTCGGTGATCGGGATGGCCCGGAGGTCGCGCGACGCGATCCCCTTCCTGGCGAACGAATCACGGTAATAGGGACAGCGGTCGTGCGCCCACCGCAGGATGCGGCGGAACTTCGCCTCCCGGATCTTCGCGATGGCCTCGGGACGCTTCCGCTCATTCGAGCGCAGTTCGAGCACCTTCAAGAGCAGCATCACGTCGTGTAGCAGCGTCATCATGTGTGCTCCGACTGTTGCGGTAGC
>JBGQLS010000268.1:0-8600 GCA_041500205.1 Anaeromyxobacteraceae bacterium
ACCCTCCGTGCAGAACGCCCGGCGCGGGGCTGCCGAGCCGGCGTGCAAGCTGTCCAACCAGGCGCCGCCCACGCGCGACCACGTCCGCGAGCCGGCCCATGGCCGCGCCCATCGAGAACTCTTCGCCTCCCAAGGTCCCATGACACAGGACACCCTGGCAGGCTCGAATACTGGCCTCGCAGGCCAGGACGCTGGCCCGCCGCTGCAAAGCTTGCGCCGTCACGCATTCGACGTACACGGAAGGTGAACGCACAGCGAACTGCCGCAATTAGCCTGGCCAAATTGCCCCCACCTCGTCGTGAGCTGGAACCAGAGCGGTAAACGAATTGTCGGTGTGGCGATGACCCAGGGTCTGCTTGCTTCACCCTGAGCTACCGTTCGCCGCCACGGCGAAGGAGGGGCTGATCTACGCCACTTCAGCCCAGCAGGATCGGGAGCAGCACCCCCGTGCCGAGGGCGAAGACCCACAGGCCGGGGGCGAGGGTTCCCTCGGGACGGCGGCGCCTCGCCTCGCGCGCCGCGATGCGCGGGTCGAGGAGAAGCTCATGAATGTTCCCTTTCCTCCTCTCCCCCAGCGGGGGAGAGGGTAGGGTGAGGGGGCTCGGCGGCCAGCAAGCTTCGATCGCCTTCACTGCGACCTTCTCCCTCATCGCGCCAGAGGGGACCACGGAGTGCCCTGGTCCCCAGGTCCGTGACGAGCACGTGCAGTACCCGCTCGCCCGGTAGCGCACGATGACCGTCTGCTCACCGTGGACGAGGAAGAGCCGCTTCTCGAGGACCGCGCCGCTCGTCTGGTACGTCCAGGTCGGAAAGGGATCGAGCCGGAACTCCCTGAGGTGCCGGTGGCCTTCGGGATGGAGCGTCCCCAGGAGGCCGATGGTGCCCGTGCCGACCACCGCCGCGCGGCGCGGCCGCCAGACGCGGAGCCTGCGCTGGATCTCGTACGCCTGCGCGATGCCCTTCTCGACGACGGTGCCGAGCGATCGGCGTCCGAGACGGTGAGGTCGATGCAACCGACGCCTGCGCGAACGACTCCGCCGCGAGGGCAGCTCGGGCTCCGCCCATGGCGACCGCTCGCAGCTGCAGGCCAGCCGCGTGGCCATTCTCTTGCTAAAAGGGTCAAAGGCGAGACGAGAGCACCGAAGACGGGAGCTGGGAGTCCGTGATGACACAGCGTTGGCGTGGCGAACTGGACACACCGTCGCTCGCGATTCGGGCGATCGCGTGCGCGCTCCTCCTCCTGGCGCTCGGGTCTGTCGGACCCAGCGCCAGGAGGGCCTGTCCGGGTTCGCGCCGCGGCTGTCGCTCGGGACGGCGGCGAAGGATGCGCGGTGGCTGTCTTGCACCCCCGGCGTCGTCGGCAGCGGCAGGGACGCTCTGCTGGCGTGCGACTGACCGGCGGATGTAGCCCGATGCCGACAGCGCTATCACACGCGGCGGTTCCGCTGGCGCTCCGTGTGGGGTTCGGGGAAGGTGCGATCCCCGGCCGGCTACTTGCTGCGGGCGTCGCTGCATCAATGGCCCCTGACGCGGACGTCATCGCGTTCCGGCTCGGGATCCCTTACGCGGCCGACCTCGGTCACCGCGGCTTCACCCACTCGCTCGCGTTCGCTGCAGGTGTGGCTCTCGTAGGTGGTCTGAGCCATCGCGCTTTGCGCTCACGGTTCCTGCCCGCATTCACCTTCCTGCTGGTCGCAACGGCCTCGCACCCCTTCCTCGACGCGCTCACGGACGGTGGCCTCGGGGTGGGGCTCCTCTGGCCCTTCTCGTCGGAGCGGTTCTTCATGCCGCTCCGGCCCATCCACGTGGCTCCCCTATCCTTGAAGGCGCTGCTATCGGCTCGTGGCGCCCGTGTGATCGCCTCCGAGCTGCGATGGGTATGGCTGCCCTGCTCCGCTCTGGCCGCCGTGCTCGCGTTGCAACGGCGGGGGGCGCGGCGGCGGCGCTGCGAGATCACATGAAGTGGGGGCCGCTGTGATGGCCGTGTTCGATTGGATCGATCTACGAAAATCATGGCTCGATGCGAGCGATTACCGCCATGAGGCTCACCAGGCCAGCACCTGCGCACGCGCCAGGAGCTTCATGGTCGGCGCGAGCGCGCGGTAGACCTCGGCGCACCGATCCAGGAAGCCGGGCGCGAGCGCGTCACGGCGCCCGAGCTCCACACCGGCCGCGAAGTCCTTCCGCTTGAGCATGTCCACGAGCGCGTGGTCGTCGGGGAACCCGCGGGGCGTCCGGCTGAGGCTGTCGCCCCACCAGACCAGGCCCTTCATCGCGGGCGCCTCGGTGGCGCGCTTCCACGCGGCTGGAGTGGCGGAGATGGACCGGCGGATCATCCGCAGCGCGTCGGACTCAGGGTGCCAGACCCCTCCGCCGGCGGCCACTTCGTCGGGGTCGAGGCTGACGTAGTAGCCCGGGCCGTGCACGTCGCGCCCGGCCTCGTGCCTGAAGTGCGCCGCCACGTTCGTCTTGTAGGGCGTCTTGTCCGAGGAGAACCTCGTGTCGCGGTGGAGGCGGAAGAGCGAACCACCCACGGGGCGCGGATCCGCGACCAGGCGGGGAGCGATCTTCCGCAGGACCGGCGCGGCGTCCGCGATGAATCGGAGCATCGGGTCCCGGACGTCGCGCAGGTAGCGCTCCTTGTTGCGCTCGAACCACTCGCGGTCGTTGTGGAGACGGAGCTCGGTGAGAAACGTGAACAGGGCCGGGGTGAAGTGCGACTTCTTCGCCATGCGAGGGAGTGTACCGCGTGCCGAGCTCCGCTGAGCCCTCGCGCGTCGGTGAAGACGGCCAGCGGATTCCCCTCGAGGGGACGCGCGGTGAAGACGTCGAGCTGCACCACCGGGAATCGCCGCGGTGACGCCATGGGGAGTCGTACCGTGGCGGGATGCAGGACGCACGACCCCGGCCGAGCTGGAGGGAGATGGCAGAAAAAGTGGCATCATCGTCATTGCTGCCAAGCGCGGGGCGGTGCATCTTGGTCGCATGGTCTCGCGGAACTCCATGGAAGCTGCCCGGACGGTGGCGGTGGTCGCATTCCCGGGCGTGCAGGCCCTCGACGTGGTCGGGCCGCTCGAGGTCTTCGGTCGCACCGCGCGCTGGCTCCGGGAGGAGCGTGGCTCCCCGGCCCAGGCCTACACCACGCTGGTGATCGCGCCCCGCAGCGGCCCCCTGGCGAGCTCCTCCGGCTTCTCGCTCGTCGCGGATCTCGCGCTCTCACGGCTCCGCGATCCGGTCGATACCTTGCTCGTGGCGGGCGGCCAGGGCATCCAGGAGCTCCTGGACGACCGGGATCTGCACGCGTGGCTCCGCGCCGCGCAGCGCCGCGTGCGCCGCTTCGGCTCGGTCTGCACGGGGGCGCTCCTGCTGGCACGGGCCGGGATCCTGGACGGGCGGCGCGCCACGACGCACTGGCGCTCCTGCGCCCGGCTCGCGGCCGAGCACCCCAAGGTGCGCGTGGAGCCGGACCGGATCTTCGTTCGCGATCGCGGCGTGTACACCTCGGCTGGTGTGAGCGCCGGCATGGACCTGGCCCTCGCGATGGTCGAGGAGGACCACGGCCGCGAGGTGGCGCTCTCGGTGGCACGCGAGCTGGTGCTCTTCGTCAAGCGGCCGGGCGGCCAGTCGCAGTTCAGCGCCCAGCTCTCGGCGCAGTTCGCCGAACGCGACGCCATCCGCGACCTGCAGGCCTTCGCTCTCGACCACCCCGAGGCAGACCTCTCGGTGCCAGCGCTGGCGCGGCGGGCCGCCATGAGCCCGCGCAACTTCGCGCGCGTCTTTGCTCGCGAGGTGGGCGCGACGCCGGGCCACTGGGTCGAGGGCGTCCGCGTCGAGGCGGCGCGGCGCCGGATGGAGGAGGGGAAGGCCGGCGTGGAGGCCGTGGCCGGCGCGTGTGGTTACAGTAACCGCGAGGCGCTGCGACGCGCGTTCCAGCGGCGGCTCGGGATCGCGCCGCGGGACTACCGCCAGCGCTTCGCCAGCGAGGGAGGAGCATCATGACGACGGCGGTCGAGATCGTGCTCTTCGACGGCTGGGACGAGCTCGATGCGCTCGCCCCGTACGAGGTGCTCCGGCAGGCCGAGCGGGGAGGCGCGCCCCTCTCGTGCAAGCTCGTGACTCTCGGGGAGGCGCGGGAAGTGGAAGGGGCGAACGGACTTCGCATCCACTCCACCGGGCCGCTCGGGCGGCCGGACTGGCTCGTCATCCCCGGCGGCGGCTGGGGCGAGCGGGCGGAGCGCGGCGCGTGGGGAGAGGGCCGGCGTGGCGAGCTGCCCCGAGCCATCGCGGCGGCCCACGCACGGGGGGCTGGAATCGCTTCGGTGTGCACCGGGGCGCTTCTCGTCGCCGCAGCCGGCTTGCTCCGGGGCCGTCCCGCGGTGACGCACCGGAGTGCGCTCGCCGACCTCGCCCGGGCCGGAGCGGAGGTGGTCGAGGCGCGCGTGGTGGATGACGGCGATCTCGTGACCGCCGCTGGGGTGACGAGTGGCCTCGACCTGGGTGTGCACCTCGTGTCACGGCTCGCCGGGCCGGCCATGGCCGAGGTGGTCGCCGCCGAGATGGAGATCGCCCCTGGGCGCGTCCACCTCGGACCGCGAGCAGCTGTACCTCGGGGCGCGTGACAGCCGCGGCCCCAAGAGATCAAGAAAGGAGACGCCGTGCCTCTCGTCACCATCACCGTACGCAATTCGAGATCGGCCGCCTGGAAGGACGCGGCCCTGTCAGCCGTACACCGCGCCCTGGTCGCCTCCGGGGTGCCCGAGGCTGACCAATTCCACCGCGTGCTCGAGCTCGCCGACGAAGACTTTCGCTTCGACCCGCGTTACCCGGACGCCTCCACGCCCCGCACACCGGAATTCGTGCTGGTGGAGATCGTCCTGTCGGTTGGGCGCAGCGTGAAGGTGAAGCGGAAGATCCTCGCCGACCTGGTCGCGGGCCTGCGCCGCGCTCCGGGGATCGACCCCGAGAACGTGATGGTCGTGTTCGAGGAGACGCAGTGGGAGAACTGGTCATTCGCCGGCGGGCGCCAGATCCACGTCGGGTGACCACCGGCCCAGGCGAGGCGGGCGCCAGGGGGCAAGGCCTGAACTGAGCCAGCACACGCCTTCTACAGGAATTCGCAGAGGTAGGCCGCCGGCGCGAGCGCCTTCACGTCGAAGCCGCTCTTGCCAGGCACCTCGAACACCGTGCCCGCCGGGAACGAGCGCCAGGCGGGGTCGCCGGGCAGCTTCGCCCAGAGCTCGCCGGAGCACACCGTCATCCGCTCGGGCGCCTCGGTGCCGAAGTGGAACTCGCCCACGTCGATCACGCCTGTCGTGGCGCGGCGGCCGTTCCGCTCGAACCCGACGCTCTGGACCTTACCCTCGAAGTAGCTGTTGTGCTTCAGCATGGTCCCCGCCTCATAGCATGGCGCAGCCCACTTGAAATGACGCTCGAGATGGGAGGCGCGGGGGGAGAGTCTCTCCCCGCTCGTCCGAAGGGAGCGGAGTGCCGGTGCAGCTCCAGCAGTGACGACCGTACCGGCTTCAGCTACCGAAGAGCCGCTGGAACTGCCGCGGCGAGCGCCGCCGCGTGCAGCGCGTGGCCGCGTCCATCAGGCAGACGGTGAGCGCGCGGCGATGCGCGTCGGTGGTGTTCCGGCCCGAGCGGTGCCAGCAGTAGTTGTGGAGGAGTAGCGCCTCCCCCGCGCGCGCCGGTACCAGGACCGATCTCGCTGCGTTGCCGCTACGCGCGGCCACGTCGTCGGGGATGACGCCGCCGAGCGGCGTGGCCAGGCCGGCGAGGTGTGTCCCCGGCACGAGCTCCACGCAGCCCGATTCGGCCGGCGCGTCGTCGAGCGCGGTCCAGATCTGCAGCTCGGGATCGCGGCTGAGCCCCCAGAACGAGCCGCCGTCCTGGTGCCAGGGCAGCTCGGTGCCGCCCCGCGCGGCCTTGGTGAAGAGCACCGCGCGGCAGAGCGAGACCTCGGGCCCGATCACCGCCCGGGCGATGCGCGCGAAGAGCGGGTTGCCGATCCAAGCGGCGAAGATCGGGTCGCGCTCAAGCTTCTCCAGCTTGCGGTAGCGCAGCGACGGTCCCTGCCAGCCGTGGCCGCGCGGGACGTCGTCGTAGAAGCCGGACTTGGAGTCGTGCTGGAAGAAGAGCCCCGGGTGGACGACCTCGCCGAGCATCAGCTGCTCGGCCCGCTTGCGCAGCTCCTCCAGCGCCTCGGGCGCGGCGATCGGTCCCAGTCGCGCCCAGCCGAAGGCGCGGTAGTGCGCGAGCGGCGCCTCCAGCGGGAGCGTCTCAGTGCCCGGCAGCAGCATCAGGAGCGGACGCGCGCTTGCCGGGGTTCATCGTGCCCACCGGGCGCCACACTCTCGGATCTCCTTGTTCGGCCAGGTCTGCAGGGACATCGATACGACTGTAGCGCGTCTCACTCCACTCGTGACAGCAACTCGTGTCAGCAAGATGCGAGCCCGTCTCCTGGCGTATTGCGAGCCTGACAGCGGTGCTCGCTTGCATTGAGCCCGTTCCCGTAGCGCGGGCGCTTGTCCCCCGCTTGGCGTGTCGAGGCGGGGCACAAGGCCCGCGCTACAGAATGCGCGACCACGGGATCAGCTCAACCTGGCAGCGCCATGACACCTTCGGCAGGGGGAACCTGGTCGAGCGGCTGCATCCTCTCGAAGAAACGACGTCCAGGCTGCGCATCGCCTGGCTGGCCGGACTCAAGACCTGTCGAAGAATGTGATCGCTCTGCGGCGTGGCCGGGGTGGGGCCCCGATGGGCTTTGCCCGGCGGGGCGGGGGCGGCCTGCGCTCCCGGCGAATCAGTCGGACGAACGACCATCGCCCCGGTGTGCCAGGCATTCACCAGTGGATGTGCGGAGGTCGCACGTTCGGAGCTCGAGCCGCGTCTGCGGATCGGGTTGCGGGCTGGCACGCGCATTGCTAATGCTTTGTGCAGGGTGAAGCCCATGAGAACCCGCACCGTCGCAGTCGTATTGGCTGTGGTGCTCCTCTCCAACCCTGGCATGGCGCAGCCGGCCGAGGGCGAGGCAGCAGGGATGGAGGCGCCCTCCACACAGCCTGCTTTCGAGACACCCGAGGCCGCGGCCGACACGGAGTCCCCGCCTGATCCCGCACCAGCGCAGTCTTCCGCGCCACGGGCGGTCCCCGAGGGTCAGTGGGTCTACACCCAGCAGTACGGCTGGGTCTGGATGCCCTACGGGGACGCCTATACGTACGTGCCGCCTGACGGATATGGCGAGCCTTACGAGTACGTCTACGCCGCGCCCTACGGGTGGACCTGGGTGGTTGCACCTTGGGTATGGGGCTTTGGCCCATGGCCGTTCTTCGGGGTTCATGGGGCCTTTCGCTTCGCCTGGTTTGGTCACGGATGGTGGCGGTCTCCGTGGCGCTGGCATTTCCAGCACGTTCCCTTTCATGGCGTTCATGGTGGCTTCGCGTTCCACGGTATCCGGGCCGCGCCGGTCCGGGGTGGCCCCGTCATGCGCGGCGCTCCCGTCGGCCGCGCCTTCGTCGGTCGAGCCGGAGGCGGCGGCGGTCACGTCGGAGGCTCTGGTCGCGGGCGTGGCGGACATCGCTGAGTCGCCGGGGGCGCAGGCCGCCCCCGCCCCGCCGGCAGAGCCGTTGGGGCCCCACCCCCGCCAAGGCGGCCCGGCGAGCTATTTTTCGACAGGTCTTGACCAGCGCAACCTCCGAGCCGCGCCGGTGTTCTTCGGATACATATGAGACTGCGTTTCGCTGTTCTCCCGCTCTTGGTCTGTGCCTGTGTCGTCGCGGCGCGCCCGCGTCCACCGCCGCCGAGGGTGCTGTCGCCACCGGAAGCGGTGGCCATCGCCACGCAGTATGCGCGCTCGCGCGGGCTCGTCATCGACCAGACCCGCAACGCCTGGCTGGGACGGTATGGTCGCTGGCACGTTGACCTCGCTGGAGCCGGAGGTCGCGACCAGGCAGTCGTGGTTCTGGACGGATTCTCCGGTCGCGTGCTCTCGGCGCGACTGCGCGGGCCGAGAGGAGAGTACGCGCCGGAACCTCCACCGCCGCCGTCTGGCGGCGCGCCGGAACCACCTTCGGCGATGCCACCGGAACCAGGCGCGCCGCCACCGACTGGCGGCGCACCGGAACGTCCTTCAGCGATGCCACCGGAACCAAGCGCGCCGCCACCGGCGCCGCCGGCTACACCACCGCCACCGCCGCCGTCCGCTGACTAGAGCAGCGATTAGTAAGAAAAGTCTTTGATTCCACACCTGTCCCCTCTCCCCCACCGGGCCCACCGGGGGAGAGGGTTAGGGTGAGGGGGCCGATCCTCGGGCGCCAGCCCCTCACCCCGGCCCTTCGTCGACCCCGGCGGCAGAGCCGCCGCGGTCTCGTCTCCCCGCCCCTGGCCGCGACAAGCGCGGCCAGGAGTCCCTGCGCGGGGAGAGGGAGTCCCTGCTCCCGGCCGGGGAGGTGGCGGCGCGACGATGCGGTAGGATTCGCCTCCCTCTATCAGGTGGCAGAGGACGGATGAGTTCAACTGGGGTCCACCGCTGCTGGATCGTCCGTTCGACGATCCGCGCCTCGGTCGCTGGTCCGGCGCGCCGGTCGGCAGCAGCCCCG
>JBGQLS010000269.1:0-8580 GCA_041500205.1 Anaeromyxobacteraceae bacterium
AGACCTGTCGAAGAATCAGTTGCGGTCTCAGGGGCCCGGGTGGGGCCCCGACGGCTCTGCCGGCGGGGCGGGGGCGGCCTGCGCCCCCGGCGACTCAAGACCTGTCGAAGAATCAGTTGCGGTCTCAGGGGCCCGGGTGGGGCCCCGACGGCTCTGCCGGCGGGGCGGGGGCGGCCTGCGCCCCCGGCGAGTCAGATCCACCCGAGCGCGGCCGCCAGGAACAGCCATGCCGGGGCGCCGGCGAGGAGGAGCAGTATCCACAGGATGTCGCAGAGGCGCCGGCGCCGGCGATCGGCGCTGCGGCGTCCGAGCAGGTGGACGAAGCCCGCCGTGACGCCGATGAGGAACAGCGGGAGGTAGAGGCGAAGCGCGTGCGCGAGCGTGTTCGCCCTCACACCTGCATCACGTCCTTTTCCTTCGTCGCCACCATCTCGTCGATGTGCTTCACCCCGTCGTCGGTCTCCTTCTGCACCTTCTCCATCGCCTTCTTCGCCTCGTCGGCCGCGATGTCCCCGTCCTTCTCCGCCTGCTCGATGAGCTCCTTGGCGTCCCGGCGCTCGTTGCGGATGGCGAGCTTCTGCTCCTCGCCCTTGTGCTTCACCTGCTTCACGATCTCCTTGCGCCGCTCCTGGGTGAGCGCCGGTACCGGGACCCGGACCAGATCCTTGTCGCTCATGGGGTTGAGGCCCAGGTTCGCCTCGCGGATCGCCTTCTCGATGACGGGGATGAGGTTCTTCTCCCACGGCTTCACGGTGATGAGCCGGGCGTCGGCGACGGTGAGGGTCGCCACGTTGTTGAGAGGAGTGGGCGTGCCGTAGTAGTCGACCCGGACGTTGTCGAGCAGGTGGAGCGAGGCGCGTCCGGTGCGGACGCTCATGAGCTCCTGCCGGAAGTGCTCGAGCGTCTTCTGGACGCGGGCGCGCTGGTCGTTGAGGATCTCATCGGCGGCGCTCATGGGAATCTCCCTCCGTAGAATCCGTCCTGACAACCCCAGCCTGCGGCAGTGAACGATGCCTTCCCGCGGCGGGCAACCTCGTCGCTGCGGTGCTCGAAGTATCCTACAAGCGACAGCGAAACGGTCCTGTGAAGGTGCGCTTTCCGCTGCTCGCTCCTCGCGTGCCCGCCTCGCCGACGGCCTCGTTCGCCTCGCGGCGGCCAAGGATCAACGGGACGCATGCTCAGCCGGCGGCGCGGGTGTGGGTCTTGCCGACCGTCGTGCCGATCTCCTCCCCCATCACCACCCGGCGGATGTTGCCGCGATGCGTGAGGTCGAACACGATGATCGGGAGATCGTTGTCCATGCAGAGGCTGATGGCGGTCGAGTCCATCACCTTCAAGTTCTTCTTCAGGACGTCGATGTAGGAGAGCGTCCGGAACTTGGTCGCCTCCAGGTTCTTCTTGGGATCGTCCGAGTAGACGCCGTCCACCCTGGTGGCCTTGAGCAGCACGTCCGCGTGGATCTCCATGGCGCGCAGCGAGGCGGCGGTGTCGGTGGTGAAGTACGGGTTGCCTGTCCCCGCCGCGAAGATGACCACCCGTCCCTTCTCGAGGTGCCGGATGGCCCGGCGGCGGATGTAGGGCTCCGCCACCTGGTGCATCTCGATGGCCGACTGGATCCGCGTCTGCACGCCCATCTTCTCGAGGGCGTCCTGCAGCGCCATCGAGTTGATGACGGTGGCGAGCATCCCCATGTAGTCAGCGCTGGAGCGGTCCATGCCTTCGATGGCGCCCGACACGCCACGAAAGATGTTGCCGCCGCCGATGGTCAGGGCGACCTCGATGCCCAGCTCGACCACTTCCTTCACGTCTTGCGCGATGGTGGCTAGCGTCTTGGGCGAGATGCCGTACTTGCCGTCTCCGACGAGCGCCTCCCCCGAGAGCTTGAGGAGAATGCGCTTGTATCGGACCTTCTGCTTGTCGGCTCTCTCGCTGGGCATGGCTGCGCGCGTTCTACATAAGGGCGCGCAACCGGTCAAGGCGCGCCGGCCGAGGGGATCTCACGCGGGGGCGCGATCTTGCCCGTGCCCAGGCGTGCTCACAGGGTTGTTCAGAATACCGGGGACCGAGCCAGGCGAGCGAGACGCAAGCAGGGCGGCGACGGCCGAGCATAGCCAGCGGCTATGTGAGGGAGGACGCAACGAAGCGATGCGCCGCGGATCGTTCGCCGCGGCGACGGGACCGGTGTTTTGGACAACCCTCTCAAGACCCGTCGAAAAATGTGATCGCTCTGCGGCGTGGCCGGGGTGGGGCCCCGATGGGCTTTGCCCGGCGGGGCGGGGGCGGCCTGCGCCCCCGGGTACTCAGGCCTACGTGGTCGGACCCGCCGACACGCCCCCTCCGCGCCGACGCCTGCGTCGGCCACCCCGGCGGCGGCGGCGTTTCCCGGCCTGAGCCTCGCTTTCGGTCGCGGCAACCTCGCTGGCCGGCCCGTGCGGCGTGGCCGCCCTGCGCGGGTGTGCCGGCTGAGCCTGGCCGCGCTCGACCGGGATGTCGTCGTGCCCGTCATGGGGATGGCCGTCGTCGTGCCCGTCATGGGGATGGCCGTCGTCGTGGCCGTCATGGGGATGGCCGTCATCGTGGCCGCCATGGGGATGGCCGTCATCGTGGCCGTCGCCGGCGCGCAGCCGCTCGAGGATCTCGCTCCCGGCACCGGTGGCGTTCACCGTGATCTGGAGGAGCTGGAGTGCGTCCGTGAAGTAGGATTGGGACGCGATGCCTCTCCTGCGGCGGCGGGCCTGGCCGTGGAAGGTGCGCTGTGAGAGCAGCGCGAGCCGCGTCCGCTCGGCGATCCGGCGCGGCAGGCGCGCTGTCGCGACCAGTTCGGCGAGCATGCGATCGCGCTCGTTGGGCGTGCCCGGCTCGCCGGTGGGCAGATGCAGGAGGAGCGCTCCGAGGAGGACGGCGTCGCTCGGGTCCTCGCCGGCGCGGACCAACTGGTCGAGGGCGGCGAGGTGGGCCAGGAAGCGGCGGCGGACCTGTTCGTCCGCCGAGTCGTAGAACGAGGCGAGCGCGGGCAGGACCACGAGCAGCGCTCCCGAGGTGCGGAGGAGCTCGAACGCCCGGACGGACGCGCCGCAGCGCAGGATCTTGAAGATCTCCTCGAGCAGCCGGGGCGGCGCGCAGCGACCGAGCTCGCCGGCGTGACGGCGCATGGCCGCGAAGGTCTCGGGCTCGATGGTGAAGCCGAGGCGCGACGCGAAGCGCACGGCGCGGAGCGAACGGACGGGGTCCTCGCGGATACGGATCTCGGGGTCGCCGATGGTGGCGATGCGGTGCGACTCCAGATCGGCGCGACCGCCCACGTAGTCGATCACCTCACCCGCGAAGACGTCGTAGAAGAGACCGTTCACGGTGAAGTCGCGGCGCTTGGCGTCCTCTTCCGCGGTGCCGAACACGTTGTCGCGCGTGATGAGGAGGTCGCCCTCGGCGAGGTCCTCGGCTGCGTCGCCCGGGTTCTTCCGGAAGGTGGCGACCTCGATCACCTTGCCGCCGCGGAAGTACACATGCGCCAGGCGGAACCGGCGCCCGATGAGGCGGCAGTTGCGGAAGGTGGCGCGCACCTCGCCCGGATGCGCGCTCGTCGCGACGTCGAAGTCCTTGGGCGTGCGACCGAGGAGGACGTCGCGAACACACCCGCCGACGAAGTAGGCTTGTTGCCCCGTGTGGCGAAGCCGCGCGATGACCTTGATGGCCTCGGGATCGAGCCGATCCTCGGGTATTTCGGGCTCGTGCGAGGGCGAGGGCAACGGCACGTCGAGCGCCAGCCCGCGTGGAGCGTAGTCGGCCCGTTCTCGATCGCGGCCGTGCTCGCGAGCGCGGTGCGGAGCGTTGACGTCGTGTCGGGGGTGCTGGGGTTCGCCTGCCGTGGCGAGAGAGGTGCGGGAACGGTGGTGTTCTGTCATCGGGTCGCCGGATCCGGGGGGCGCCGTCGGGCGGTTCATTCCGCCTCGTTTCCGGTCGCACCGACACCGTCGGGCTCAGTCCTCGTGCAATTATTATCCCCGCAAAAGGGCCCCGTCAAATGGGTGCGAAAGAAAAGGCTCGCGCTCAAGACCCGTCGAAAAATGTGATCGCTCTGCGGCGTGGCCGGGGTGGGGCCCCGATGGGCTTTGCCCGGCGGGGCGGGGGCGGCCTGCGCCCCCGGCGACTCAGTCCCTGACGCGCGGGTCCACCAGTGCTAATCCGCTCGCTCGTCCGTCGCGGGCGCGAAGAGCTCTCGCTGGGCCGGCTCGAGCCCAAGCGCCTGCCGAACAGGCGCGAAGCTCCTTCGGTGGAGGGCGCAGGCGCCGAGCCTGGCCAAGGCCGCGAAGTGCTCCGCCGTCGGGTAGCCCTTGTGCCGGGCGAAGCCATAGCCGGGGTGCTGCAGATCGTATCCCGCCATCAACGCGTCGCGCGTCGTCTTGGCGATGATGCTCGCGGCGGCAATCGTGAGGCTGAGCGCGTCTCCGTGGATGATGCCCTGCTGCGGGATCTTCAGCTCCGGCAAGCGGCGGGCGTCGATGAGGATGTGCTCGGGGCAGGGGGTGAGCCCCTCGACGGCGCGCCGCATGGCGAGGAGCCCAGCGCGATAGATGTTGATGGAATCGATCTCCTCGACCGCGGTGATCCCGACAGCCCAGCAGATCGCGGCTCCCTTGATCTCGACGGCGAGCCGCTCCCGCCCGGCCACGTCCACCTGCTTCGAGTCGTCGATGCCACGCGGCCGGAACGCGCGCGGCAGGATCACCGCCGCCGCCACCACGGGGCCGGCGAGCGGAGCCATTCCCGCCTCGTCGACGCCGGCGATCCGGCTGACGCCCTTCTCCCAGAGCGGTGTCTCGTACCTGAGCAGGTGGCGCAGCCGCTGCCCCTCGGCTCGGTTCTCCTTGCGGCGGCGCAGGATGGCCTCATGTACCGCGCGCGCGCCGGAGCGCCTGTCGCGGCGGAGCGCCTCCTCGCAGTCGGCCGGCAGGATCCTGCCCTTCTCGACGAATCGCTCCCGGAGTTCGAAGACGCTCATCCGCGCGATGTCGTCGGGGCGCATCCGGGCGCATCATGGCACCGGCGCCGGGGGCGGGGCAATGTGCCCGGACAACCCTCTCTACCGTTCACCCCTGGCACCTCGGACAGAAGAAGGTCGAACGCTGACCTTGGACGATGCGCCTTATCACCTCGCGCCGGCAGCGCGGGCACCTCTCGCCTTCCCGGGCGTAGACGAGGAACGGGTTCTCCGACGCGCCCTCCTCGACGTAGCTCACCTCCGGCCCCTCCTCGCGGGCGATGGTCTCCGCCACCGACGCGAGCACCGCTCCGGCGAGCCTCTTCACCTCCGCGCGCGAGAGCGAGCTCGCGCTGCGGCGCGGATCGATGCGCGCCCGAAAGAGCGCCTCGCTCGCCAGGATGTTGCCGACGCCTGGGAGGAGCGCCTGATCGAGCATCGCCACCTTGACCCCGATCTTCCGCCGCGCGAGCGCCGCCGCGAGACGATCGACGTCGATCCCCTCCTCGAGCGGATCAGGGCCGAGCCCCGCCACCTCCGGCACGTCCTCGAAGCGCGCCCCCGGCACCAGCCTCAGCCGGCCGAAGAGGCGGGGATCGCGGTAGTGCAGGGTGGACCCGTCGTCCAGGTGAAGACGAGCCCGCGAGTGGCTCGGCGCCGCCTCGACACCGGAGCGACGCAGCCACTTGCCCGTCATCCCGAGATGCGAGACGAGGCCGAGAGGCTCGGCGCCGCCGGCGGGGTCCTCCAGGCGCACGAGGATGTGCTTGCCGACGCGTCGCACCTCGCCCACGCGCCGGCCGGTGAGCGCGGCCACGAACGCACGGGGCTGCCCCGGCCGGAAGATGCGCTTGGCCTGCGCTTCTGCCTCGGCGCGGTCGATGCGCCGGCCGCGCGCCCAAGCTCGCAGGTTTCGCGCCGCGATCTCCACCTCGGGGAGTTCTGGCATGGAGTGAACAGTAGCATTCGGAGAGCTTCAGGCCTCGGGCTTCAGGCCTCAGGCCTCATGGCGCTGCCCGGTTGAGCTGATCCCGTGATCGCGCATTCTGTAGCGCGGGGCCTTGTGCCACGCCTCGACACGCCAAGCGGGGGACAAGCCCCCGCGCTACGGGAACGGGCTCAATGCAAGCGAGCACCGCTGTCAGGGGACGTGGGAGCGCACCTCGCCTCCCGCGCCGCGCGCCAGGACCAATGTTACGCGGGAGAGCCGATGCCCGATGCCCGAGAGGCCCGAGAGGCCCGATGCCTGAGGCCCACGAGCGACGAAAGCGTCATTGGACGGCGGCGCTCACAGCGGGCGAGCGGGCCACGGCGCCCCCCGGCGTGGCCCCGAAGAGCGCCGCGTCGACCTGCTGCAGCCATTCGCGACTATGGTCGGTGATGTCCTCGAGCCGGGTGGCGTAGGACACGTCGGGCGGAACGGGACGGTTCTCGAAGGCGAGCTCCTGGAAGAACGCGTCCGCGGAATCACCGTCGCGGCGCTCGCCTGGCGCCGGCAGCCGCCGCTGCACGCCCATCGCCGCGTTCGGGATCGAGAGCGAGATCAGTCCTTCCGCATCGGACCAGCGCGCCGCCAGGTTGCGCGCCTCCTGCTGGCTTCCGCCAGCGCCCTCGGTGGGACCGCCCACCAGGACCGCCCGCCCCGAATTGCGCAAGAGCGCCGCCAGCCGGTCGCAGGCGCTCATGCAGGTCGGAGCGACGAGCGCCACCACGCGGCCGCCGTACCCGCCGACGGCGCCGCTCGCGCGCAGCGGCTGCTCGAGGAAGGCCGGCGTGAAGTCCTGCTGGGCCCGCTTGGCGGCGCCGATGGCCTCGGCGATGCGGCGCGGCTCGAAGGCGTCGTCGGTCGCGCGCGCCGGAGCTCCACCGATCGGGGAGCGCTGCTGGTAGACGAGCTGGTTGAGCGTGCTCGCGCGCAGGAGGAGGGCGCCACCTGGATACGTCCTCTCGCGCTCGCCAAGCATAGCGAAGATCGCGCTCGTGTACGCCAGGAAGCCGCCCCCGTTCTGGCGCAGGTCGAGGACGAGGTCGAGCTCCTTCTCCTTGCACCCCTTCACGAAGCCCTCGACTGCGTCCGTGAACGGCTGGCGGCCATCGCGCGAGACGAGCGTCTCGGTGTGGAAGGTGAGGATCTGGAGGTAGCAGAAGGTACGGTCCCTGCGACGCACCACCACGCCCATGCGCGCCGCCGGGTGCTCCTGCTCGTCCTGGTACTCACGGAGCTTCGCCGCGTCCAGGGGAGGCAGTACCGTGTCGGAGCGGAGGTAGCCCGTCGCGGAGCCGGCGTCTCGATCCCAGGTGTCCTTCGCCTGGTCGTAGCGCCAGGTGAGGAGCTCGCTGGTGGCGATCCCGGTGCGGCGCACATACCCCCGACTCATGAGGTGGCCCTGGGCGTCCGGCGAGATCCACCAGGGCAGCTCGATGGTCCGCTTTGCGCCGTCGACCGAGACGGTGAGCGACATCGCCCTCCGCGCCGGGAAGTCGAAGTCGCGCCGGGTGAGCGCGTCCACGGCGCGTTCGAGCCGCGCCGCGTCCGAGCTGGCCGGCAGGTATCGCGCGAGCTCGCGTAAGCGATCCTCGACCGGACGGCCGTCGATCTCGAGCACCTCGTTTCCGACGGCCAGGATCGCGTCGAGATCGCGCAGGCCGGACGCCTCGAGATACGAGACGAGCTTCTTCTCGCGGTTGGCGACGCGGACCTTCCCCTCGGCCAGCCTGAGCCCGATACCGAGCGCGACCTGGGGAAGACGGACCGGCGCGCCCAGCACGAGGTGGCCGTCCTGGAAGGCAGCCAGGCAGCGGCGCATCCGATCGTAGAAGCGAAGTGGATCGTCCTCTCGCTCGAGGGCGTTCTCCTGGGCCACGCACGCCGCCAGGTGCCGGCGCGGATCGAAGGGCGCGCTCCCCGACTCCGCGAGGATCCGCCCCTTCACGGGGAAGAAGACGTAGCGCTTCTCCAGTGCGTCGCTCATCTGGCAGGCGAGCTCGACGCGCTCACGCCGGGAGCAAAGCGGCTGGCCGCCGCAGCTCGGATCCCGTGGGATGCGGCTCATACGATCGCAGGGATCCTCCGCCGGGACGGAGGCCCGGGTTCCGTCCCGGGCGGTATCCGTAACAGCAGCTTGCGGAGCGGCAGCTCGCCCCTCGGCGACCAGGCCGGCGGCCCTGGAATCCGCTGCGGAGAGCAGGGCGGCGGCCAGGAAGAGGGTCGTCGTCTTCATGCGTTAGGTAGGGTGCGAGCGGGCCCCATCTCGGAGCGGCGCCCAGCACGCGCATCCTAGCTGCATGGCCCCAAAAGGGCACCAGGCGTGCAGGCAAGCGCCGGTCTGGTAGCGGAGGCCGGCGCCCACCCGATCCGTGACGCGCCGACTCAAGACCTGTCGAGAAATGTGACCGCGCTGCGGCGTGGCCGGGGTGGGGCCCCGATGAGCTTTGCCCTGGGCATTAGTCACAAGCGGGTTCGAGGCTTCAAGAGCGGTAGCCGGCTATGCACGCCTCCAGGAGAAGCGAGGCCAAAGGGTCCCGGCCCCCTCTCCCTCCGCGAGGGAGAGGGTTGGGGTGAGGGAGGCTCGGGGACGCGCGAAGATGTCGAGGTCGCCATG
>JBGQLS010000270.1:0-8578 GCA_041500205.1 Anaeromyxobacteraceae bacterium
CAGCGGCTATGTGAGGGAGGACGCAACGAAGCGATGCGCCGCGGATCGTTCGCCGCGGCGACGGGAACGGTGTTTTGGACAACCCTCTCAGGAGCCCGACGCGTCCTTCGCGCTCCCGGGAGCCTGCGCGCCCGGGCGCTCCCGCTGGGGCGGAGCCCGCACGCGCAACACCCAGAACAAGCGGGCCACTTGCTTCAGGACGTTCGGGACGCGCTTGAAGAGCGCGATCGAAGGCGGCCGCTTCTCCGCGAGCGTGATGGGGATCTCGACCACCTTCTTCCCCTCGAGGCCCGCGCGCAACACGAGCTCGCTCGCGAAGACGTCCTTGTCGACCACGCAGCGGCCCGCGGTCGGCGCGATGCGGTCGCGCACGAAGGCCTTCACGCCGTGCGTGTCGGTACCCCGGAAGCCGAGGGCGACGCGGAGCACGGTGTTGTGCACGGCCGTGGCGGCCCGCCGGTAGGCTGGGCGCTGGTCCCGCGAGCCGGGCGCGCGCTTCGAGCCCACCACCATGTCGGCGCCGCCCGCGTCCAGGATGGCCAGGGCGCGGTCGTAGAACTGCACGTCGCACAGGTCGATCTCGTCCGCCACCACGTACTCGCCCGTCGCCTCGAGGATGCCGCGCCGGAGCGCGAGGCCGTAGTTCGGCTCGTCGGAGTGGATGAAGCGCAGGCGTGGGGTCTCCGCCGAGAGGGCGCGCAGGATCTCGACGGTGCGATCCCGGGAGCCGTTCTCGCTCAGCAGGATCTCGTAGTCCCAGCCGCGTTCGTCGAGCCCTGCCATGAGCTCCTGGCATGCCTGGCGGACGATCGATTCCTCGTCGAAGACCGGGATGACCACGGTGAGCTTCATCTAGGCGGCCTTTCTCGCGCATTCCCGGCCCGTGAGCAAGGCGTCCTCCATGGACGAGTATTCCCATCGGCCGTAACGGCCCGCCACCAGGATGTCGCGCGCCTCCAGCCACGCGACGATCTCCCGCTTGGCCGGGCCGTACCGGTCGTCGTAGATGACGTAGGCGTTCGAGATGGAACGCGCCTCCGCGAAGAGCACGTCCTCCCGCGCCCGCAGGAAGCCGAGGTCGAGCAGGGTCTCGATGGCCTGGCGCTCGACCGTGGCCGCGGGCAGGGGCCTCTCCGCGCTGAATTCGACGTAGAAGCTGCGGCAGCCCGGTGGGGCCAGCGAAGGCACCGCCGCCGACGCGGAGCCCACGCGGTAGGGGGCGTAGCGCTCCTCCGGCAGGTACACCCAGTGAAAGGGCGGGCCACCCAGGTCACGCGCGGCGACGTTGACGTACGTGACCGTGGTGGCGCGGAGCTGCGCGGCCGCCTCGACGACGGTGGCGGACGCGCCGGCGCACAGGTTGACCAGCTCGGGGAGCGCGATCGTCGCGACGATGCGCGTCCAGGCGACCTCCTCGCCGGTGGAGAGCCGTGCCGTCTTCCTCGAAGGGTCGATGGCGAGCGGGTACACACCGCACTCGGCGGGCCTGGGGAGCCGCGCGGCGAGAGCGCGCGCGAAGCCCTCTATCCCACCTTGGCACGGGTAGATGAAGCTGGCGTTGTATCCGGCCTGATCTCCCTCCAGCCCGAGCGCTCCACGCACCACCTGCTCCACGCTGGGCCGCGGCACGAAGCGCCCCATCCAGGTTGTGCTCATCTCGCGAGGGTGGACCGTCCAGAGCTTCGCGTTGTACGGGAACATGAAGTTCCTCGCGAAGCCCTGGCCCAGGTGGCGGAGGATGAACTCCGCGAAGTTGCGCGGCTCGCGCTCGCGGAGCGCCCGCCCCGCCTCGCCGTACTGGGCTTCGATGAAGCCAAGGACGTTCTCGGCCACCACTTCAGGCGGAAGGCCGTGCGTGTTCACCTGGTAAGGGTAGCGGGTGAACCGCCGGTGAGACCAGATCCCAGCTCGGCGCTGCACCGTCAGCCAGCCGCCTGGCAGCACCTCCTCGGCGAGCCGCTGGATGTCCGGATCGCGCAGGTGCAGCCAGTGGCCCGTCGCGTCGAAGTGGAAGCCTTCCCTCACGTCGGTCTTGCAAAGGCCCCCCACCCGGTCGCTCTTCTCGATGAGCCGGTACGGCGACCGAGCGTGCAGCGCCGCGGAGATGCCGGCGAGGCCGGCGCCGAGGATGAGGACGTCCGTCTGAGGCATGCGATGGGCCGACTCGGGCGCGCTTGGAAGCGGCGAACGGTAGCATGGATCGAGCTGTCGCGAAACCTTGCCGCGCTCGCCGGGCGGGTGTTACTCTTCGAGAAAACCTGGGGTTTTCAGTGCGCGTCGCCTGCCCGACCTGCCACGCCGAGTACAAGATCGACGAGAGCCGAGTCCCGCCAGGTGGGCTCAACGTCCGGTGCCCGAAGTGCCGGTCGGCTTTTCCGGTTCGGCCCCCGCAGGGCTCGCAGCCCCGCAGCACCGAGGCTTCCTCTGGCGGCCCGGCCCCCCGCCAGGAGCCCCCAGCGTGGGCACAGCCCCCGGCGGCCCCCGATCGTGCGCCGCCTTCGCCTCCGGGCGGTATGACGGCGCGCTTCCCGCCGCCAGCCGCACCCGAGTCGGCGCCGACGGACGGAGAGCCGGCCATACCCTTGCCGGCGGGCGGTATGGCGGCGCGCTTCTCGCCGCTTCCCGTGGCACCGCCGTCGTTCCCAAGCGAGGAGCGAGCGATCCCATTGCCGGCGGGTGGTGGCATGACGGCGCGCTTCCCGCCGCCCCTCCCGGCGCGCCAGCGGCCGCCTGCGATGGCCGACTACCCCGGCGCGGGCGGCATGACGGCCCAGTTCCCCTCGCCGTTCGCGGCGCCGACTGCGCCCGCGGGGCCCGCCCCGGATGAAGCCGCGCCCCCGCCGATGGGCGGCATGACGGCTCAGTTTCCCTCGCCGTTCGGAGCGCCGACGGCACCCGCGGCGCCCGCGCCGGATGAAGCCGCGCTGCCGCCGATGGGCGGCATGACGGCCCAGTTTCCCTCGCCGTTCGGAGCGCCGACGGCACCCGCGTCCGTGCCGGATGAAGGCGCGCCCCCGCCAATGGGCGGCATGACGGCTCAGTTTCCCTCGCCGTTCGGTGCGTTTTCCTCGCCGTTCGCGGCGCCGACGGCACCCGCGGTGCCCGTGCCGGATGAAGGCGCGCCCCCGCCAATGGGCGGCATGACGGCCCAGTTTCCCTCGCCGTTCGGTGTGCCGACCGCATCCGCGTCCGTGCCGGATGAAGCCGCATCCCCGCCAACGGACCGCGTGATCGTCCCGCTTCCTTCGCCGTTTGCGGCGCTGTCGGCACCTTCGTCGTCCGCGACGGATGCAGCGACGCCTTCGCCAATGGGTGACGTGACCGCCCGGTTCCCCCCACCCTTCGCGACGACGCCCTCGTTCCGCCCGCCCGTGTCGGAGCCACGGCCGGCGGGCGATTCGCCGGCGGGCTTCGCTCCTCCCGTCCCGGCCTCGCCCGTGGAACCTTTCGACGAGAGCCCCTTCGCGGCGGATGCCCGAGCCTTCTCTCCCCACGCGGCCGGGGAGGGCGACGTGATCGCGCCGCCCCCTTTCTCCAAGGCGGAGCCGCTTGGCTTCGGCGAGGTGGACCTGGGCGACCCCGCTCCTGTCCTCGGTCACGCCGACGAGCCATTCCCTTTCGATACACCGGAAGTGAATATCGCGGCTCCGCCACCTCGAAAGGAAGAGGGCGCGGCGTTCCAGTTCGACCCAGCGGCCAGGCTTGTCGGCGCCGCGGACGCGTCCCCCGATCCGGAGCGCGCTGATCCTCCAGGCGTGCGGGAAGAGTCGACCGATCACGCGGGCGTCCCGCTCCCGCCAGATCCCTTCACGCCGGATCCGCTCACGACGCCCACCGATCCGTTCGTGCTGTCGCGGGCAAGGGACGATTCCTTCGGGAGCGGAGCGCCCCGCGCGCGCGACGAGGAGGCCCCGTTCGCCGATGCCGACCGTCTGCCGCCCGCGCCCGAGCTGGATGCGGGCCGGAAAGGCTCGCCTGCCGAGCCGGCTGCTTACGAGGGCCTGGGCGGGCTCGGAGCGCTCGGCGCCAAGGAGACCGAAGAGCTGGAGATGCTCTTCGACGACGACGCCGCGAAGAAGGCGCGCGCCCCCGCCGCTCCGCCCACTGCCGCCATCCCGGCAGGCCCCGCCCTGTTCAAGGTGCGGCGGAGGTCGGGCAAGATCTTCGGTCCGTTCACCGAAGCCGAGGTGCTTCAGATGCTCTCCAAGGGAGAGCTCCTGGGCAACGAGGACGTCTCCGCCGACGACGGTGCCACCTTCGGCGCGATCGGTTCCATCCCGGCTTTCGGAAGCGCGATGCGCCGCCTCATGGAGGCGCCCGGCCAAGGGAGCGGCCCACGCCTGGCGGAGCCCGCGACCCTGGAAGCCGCGCAGGCTGACCGCAAGGCGGTGCCCGGGAGCCGCGTGGCGCCGGCGCGCCTCGCCGAGGGCATGCGGAAGTTCGCCGCATCGCGCTGGTTGAAACCGGCGCTGGCGGCGGTCGCGCTCCTGCTCCTGCTCGCGCTCGGATTCGGCGCGGGCTTCACGCCTTACGGCATCTTCTTCTACAGGCTCGCGCTCGGCCAGGTCGGCGCGAACCGCCCGGGCGCGAAGCTGGTCGCCGAGGCGCGCGGCCGGCTCGCGCAGGACGGGTTCGCCGGCGTGAAGGGGTCCGTGGAGCTCTCCGACCGCGCTCTCCGGATGCAGCCGTCCGATCGCGAGGCGAAGGCGCTCTACGCGTACGCGGCGAGCCTGCTGGCGCGCCGGCACGGCGGCGCCGGCGAGACCTGGGCCCGCGCGAAGGGGTATCTGCCCGACCTGGCCGCGAAGGTCGGCGACGATCCGGACGCCGCCAAGGCCGTGCTGTCGGCCTCGCTCCTTCCTGGCGAGCGCCCGGCGGACGCAGCCGCGGCCGCGCTGCAGCGCCACCTCGCCAAGAGTCCCCGGGACGAGGACGCGCTGTTCGTGCTCGGGGACGCGGCGCTGGCGCGCACGGACCTCGTCCAGGCGGCGGCCCTCTACGCCAGGCTCGATTCCCTCCGGCCCGGCGGGGCGCGCGCGGTCCACGCGCTCGGCGTCGTGGCGGCCCGGCGCGGCGACCTCGCCGCCGCGCAGAAGTACTTCACTGCCGCGCTTGCCCAGGACCCGCGCCACCTGGCGTCGGCCGTGGAGCTGGCCCAGCTCGCGCTGGCGGCCGGGGAGACGGCGCGGGCCGAGCAGTTCGCGCGCCTGGTGCTGGCCCCGGAGGCACAGGGCCTGGCGGGACCGACCGAGCGGGCGCTGGCGCGCGCCATCCTGGGGCAAGCGCTGGCGCGGACGCCGAGCGACGATCCGGAGCAGCGCCTCGCGAGCGCCGAGAAGGAGCTCGAGACGGCGACGCAGGAAGATCCGGAGAACGTCCCGGCGCGCCTCGCCCTGGCCGCCTTCGAGCTCCGCCGCAACGCCCCCGAGAAAGCGTCCGCTGCGCTCGCGCCCGTGCTCGCGACGGCGCGCGAGCCGCGCCTCGCCGACCTGCAGGCGCGCGCCCTCGCGCGGCAGGGTCGTGTGCTCGACGCGCTGACGCTCGTCGACGGCGCGCTCGAGAGGTGGCCCGGCGATCCGCGCCTGCTCTTCGCCAAGGGCCTCGTGGTCCATCTGGGAGGCAAGCACGGCGATGGCGAGAAGCTCTGGATGGAGGCCGCGGCGCGCGCGCCGGGGAACTGGGAGCCTCACCTCGCGCTGGGCCGGGCGAAGCTCGCGCGCGGCGAGCTCGACGAGGCCGAGAAGGAGCTGAAGCTCGCGGCCGACAAGGCGCCCACGGAGGGTGAAGCGCTCTCGGGGGTCGCCGACCTCCTTCTCGCGCGGAAGGACCTCGCCGGCGCCGAGGCGGGCTACCGGCGCGCGCTGGCGGTCAATCCCGCGCACGCGGAGGCGTACCTCGGGCTCGCCCGCGTGGCGGTCGCGCGTGGTGACGAGGCGGCCGCGCGGGCGGCGCTGGAGCGGGCGCTCCGCTTCGATCCACGGCTCGCGCCGGCGCACGCCGCGCGCGGCGACCTCCTGTGGAGAGCGCGCGATCTCCCGGAGGCGAGGAAAGCGTTCCAGGCGGCGGTCTCGCTCGATCCCCGTGACGGCATCACGCGGGGCCGGCTCGGCGCGGTCGAGCTGGAGGGCGGCGACGTCGACGCGGCGCTCTCGGACCTGCTCACCGCCAGCAACCTCGAGATGGCCTCGGCGGCGATCCGCGGCTGGTACGGGCGCGCGCTGCTGGCCAAGGGCGAGGTCCCACAGGCCATCGAGCAGCTTCGCAAGGCGATCGAGATCGACCCGCGCAGCGCGCAGAACCAGCTCCAGCTGGGGCAGGCGCTGGAGCGCGCGGGCAGCCCGCAGGAGGCGATCGAGGCATACCGGAGCGCCCAGACGCTCGCGCCGGAGATGGTCGAGCCGTACGAGGCGACAGCGGCGCTCTTCGCCGGGCAGAACCGCTGCGGCGATGCCTTGCCGCAGCTCGACAAGGCGATCGCGCTCGCGCCCAGGGAGCAACGCCTGCGGGTGGCGATCGCCGATTGCAAGATGCGGATGGGGAAGTACGCCGACGCCGTGGTGGTGTACAAGCGCGCCCTGCAGGCGGATCCGAAGCTGGTCGGGCTCTACTACAAGATCGCTCGCGCCGAGCACGAGGCGGCCGGCAGGGCCGGTGCGCTGCCGTGGTACGAGCGCGCCGCCCGCGCGGAGCCCCGGAACCCGATGCCGCACTACTACCTGGGGTTCGCCTACAAGGAGCGCGGCCAGCGCGCCAGGGCCATCGACGCGTTCCGGGCTTACCTCGCGGCCAAGCCGGACGCCGAGGACCGGCAGGACATCGAGCGCGAGCTCGAGGATCTGGGCGCGAAGCAGTAGCCTCCACCTTCCCGGCGCTCATCGTGGTCCCGATCGTCTATACGTGGATGGACCGGTTCACCCTGAAGAAGCAGTCCGCGGCGACCTTCGGCCCGTTTCGTGAGGAGGCAGCCGCGGGCAGGACCGGCTACGAAGGCGAGCCCCTCGCCGCACACGCTTATCGACGGGAGGAAGGATGACGACGTACGGCATCATGACGGCCCTGCTCCTCGCGCAGGCTGGGCAGGCGACGCAGACCGCGCCCCAGAGCCCTTACGTCCTGGCGGGCGGATCGACCCTCACGCTCGACGAGGCGCTCCGCGAGGGGCGGGCCAGGAACCTCGACGTCAAGGCCTCGCGGGCTCGCCTCGACCAGTCGAAGGAACTTCACTGGGAGGCCTGGTCGGCCTACCTGCCGCAGGTCACGGCGAGCGGGACGTACACGCACAACAACTTCGCCGACGTCACGATCCCGTCCGGCTCGCTCGGCCAAGGCTCGCCGGAAGTCCTCATCACGAAGCAGGACCAGCTCGCCGGGCAGATCCAGGCGACGCAGGCGCTCATCGCGCCCCAGGCCTGGTACGCGATCGCGTCCGCCCGCGCCGGAGAGCGGCTCGCGGACGACAACACCGAGAGCTTCCGGCGCGACATCCTCTTCAGCGTGGCCCAGGCCTACTACGGAGCCGTCGGGCAGAAGCAGGTCGTCGCGATCCAGGAGCGCCAGCTCGCCATCACCCGCGATCACGAGAAGGACGCGAAGGTGCGCTATGACGCCGGGTCGGCGCCCAAGGTGACGCTCCTGCGCGCCGAGATCGACCGGTCGCGCGCCGAACAGGATCTCAAGCGCGCGCAGAACGCGTACCTCTCGGCCAAGGTCGCGCTCGCGACGCTCATCGACCGGAAGGACGCTGGCTTCGAGGTGGAGGTGCCGTCGTCGCCGCAGCTCCCCACCACCGACCCGGCCTCGCTCGAGGCGGCGGCCGCGCGCGATCGGCCTGACGTGCGGGCGGCCGAGGAGCAGGTCACGGTTGCCGAGAAGAGCCGGGCCGGCGTGGTCACGCGCTACCTCCCCTCGCTGGGGGCCTTCGGGCGCTACCAGTATTCGAACGCGGCCGGATTCAGCGGCGACAGCACCACGTGGGCGGTGGGCCTCCAGCTCAACTGGACGATCCTCGACGGCTTCCTGCGCGAATCGGACCTGCGCGCGAACGCCGCCCGGGTGCGCGAGGCGGAGGCGGCGCAGGCGAGCACGCTCGCCAGGGCGCGCGCCGACGTCCAGACGGCGGGGCTCGACCTCGACAGCGCGGTGGCCAACCGCGAGAAGGCGAAGGAGCAGCTCTCGCTGGCGCGGGAGAACCAGCGCCTCGTCGACGTGAACTACAAGGCCGGAGCAGCCACCTACATCGAGGTCTCCGACGCGATCACGGCGCTCAACACCGCGGAGCTGACGCAGGTCTCGGAGTCGCTCAACGCCGATCTGGCCGCGCTGCGGCTGCTCAAGGCGGCGGGAGCATTCAATCCTGGGTAGGGAACACGCTCTGGAGTGCACCGATCAGTAAGGAAGTGCCTTTGAGTCCGTGCCTGCCCCATGTCCCCTCTCCCTCCGCGAGGAAACGAATGGGGAGATCGAGAGATCCCGTCTCCCTTCTATGAAGGGTCATCTGTCAAGGCTTCCGTCTTCAGCTCTGTCGGGGGGCTCCCTCGTCACCGGACGCGCCAGCGCTCGACTTGGTCCGGTGATGAGG
>JBGQLS010000271.1:0-8558 GCA_041500205.1 Anaeromyxobacteraceae bacterium
CTTCACGGACGAAGGCCGAGCCCGCGACCTCGCTCGCGAGGACGTAGCTGCGTATTCGCGCGGTTCGGATCCTGAGGTTCTTGGCGGTCATCCGCCGTGAGCGTGCGGCCCCCTCACCCCGGCCCTCTCCCCCGCTGGGGGCGAGGGGGTAATGCTCTGGCCCCTCACCCCACCTGCAACTCCACCCCACCGAACTCATCCTGGGCCAGACCGCCGCCCTCACGTTTCTCACTTACCGGACGTCCCATGATTCCCCAGCAGTGCCAAGTTCTTGGACAGCGCTGTGACTAATGCCGAGGGCTCTGCCGGCGGGGCGGGGCGGCGCGAGCCCCGGGTACTCAGCGAGCCAGGTCCCGCACGAGCTTGGGGCGGACACCCAGCGCCCCGAGGAGCGCGTCGAGGCGCGCCTGGGCCTCCTCGCCGCGGGCACGCACCTTCTTGCCGACGATGAGCTCGTTCTTGAGCGAGTGCTCCCAGCCAGCCAGCTCGGTGACGGTGACCTTGTAGCCGTGCGCCTCGAGCACCAGCGCGCGCACCACGTTGGTGAGGTGGGAGCCGAACTCGCGCCGGTGCCATGCGTGCGCGTAGAGCGCCGCCAGCTCGGGAGGGGCCGCGCTCACGCGCGAGAGCTGCTCGGCCACCTCCGCCTGGCAGCAGGGCACGACCGCGACGTGATCGGCGTTGTGGCGGACGGCGAGCGCGAGGGCGTCGTCGGTGGCCGTGTCGCAGGCGTGCAGCGCCGTGACGAGGTGGACGCGGTCGGGGAGGTCCGCCTGCGCGAGCTCGGCGGCGACGAAGCGCATCCGGCCGAACCCGAGCCGGCGCGCGCGCTCCGCGCCGGCCGTGGCGAGCTCCGCCCGAGATTCGACGGATACGATGGTCCCCTTGCCGGCGGGCCCGACGAAGAGCTCGTGCAGGATGAAGCCGAGGTAAGCCTTCCCGGCGCCGCAGTCGACGATCACCGGGTCGCCGAAACGCGACAGCACGTCCTCCACCGGGGGCGCCAGGAGCCGCGCCAGGTGGTTCACCTGCTTCAGCTTGCGCAGGCTGTCGGCGTTGAGATCGCCGTCGCGCGTGAGGAGGTGCAGCTCCTTGAGGAGCGCGGCCGACTGGCCGGGAGCGAGCTCGCGGGAGACCTGAGGGGCCTTGACCTGTCGTCGCATGCGCCATCTATAGCTCTCCCGGCCCCCGGGAAGCTGGCGCGCTGTTCCGTGGGGTTGGAGAGGTCGGGCCGAGCGGGGAAGTGATGAACGGTCGGCGCGCCTCTTCGACCGAGAGTGGGAGAGCCATGGATCGCCACGGCGCCCCATCGTACCCCCGATGAGGGTGCGCCCATGCTAGGGTCCGCCCCGGCGGCCGAAGGGGGCGCGAAGCGGCTGCCGAGGGTACCCTGCGCCATTCTCTTGGGAGAACCGATGAAGACCATTCTCAGCGCGTTGACCGCCGTCGCCTTCCTGGCCACCTCTGCTCCTGCCTTCGCCGACGAGGCGAAGAAGGACGCTCCGGCCGCCAAGGCCGACAAGGCCCCCGCCGCCGACAAGAAGGACGACAAGGCCCCGGCTGCCGAAGCGCAGAAGGACGCCAAGGCCCCGGCGGCGAAGAAGGACGCCGCCGCGAAGAAGGACGCCAAGAAGGACGTCAAGGAGCCGGCCGCCAAGTAGCCGGCGCTTCCGTGCAACTCCAAGGGCCGGTCGCGGCGTTCGCGGCCGGTCCTCTTCTTTTCCGGACAGGCGACGCACGGCGGACGAGACCGGCGCGCCCGCTCTCAGAGGGTTGCCCAGAACACCGGTCCCGTCGCCGCGGCGAACGATCCGCGGCGCATCGCTTCGTTGCGTCCTCCCTCACATAGCCGCTGGCTATGCTCGGAAAAATGGACCGCCCGCCGCTTGGCGGGGGTGGGGCCCCGACGGGCTTGCCCGGCGGGGCGGGGGCCGCCTTCGCCCCCGGGTACTCGGTCCCCGGTATTCTGAGCAACCCTGTCAGCGGTGGTGCGCCGCCAGATCCGGGTGCTTCTCCAGGAACTCGTCGAAGTCGCCGTTGAAGTCGAGGACGGGCTCCTCCTCGCGCAGCGCCCAGATGCGGGTGGCCACCTCGCCGATGAGCTGCTGATCGTGGGTCACGAAGATGGCGGTGCCCTCGTACCGGCTCAGGCCCTCGGAGAGCGACGCGATGGCCTGGAGGTCGAGGTGGTTCGTCGGCTCGTCGAGCACGAGGACGTTGTCCTTGGTGCGCATGAGGTTCGAGAGGAGCAGGCGCACCGTCTCGCCGCCGGAGAGCGTCGCGGTCGGCTTCATGCGCTCCTCGCCCGAGAAGAGCATGCGCCCGAGCAGCCCGGAGATCTCCTCGTTCGAGAGCTTGTCCTCGAGCTCGCGCAGCCAGCCGAAGGCGGTGGTCCCGGACCGGATGAGGCCGGCGTGGTCTTGCGGCAGGTACCCGGGCGAAGCCTGGTGACCCCACTTCACGCTCCCCTGGTCGGGCTCGAGTGCGGCGACGAGCATCTTCACGAGCGTGCTCTTCCCGACGCCGTTCTTGCCGATGACGGCCACCTTCTCGCCGCGCGTGAGGAGCGCGGAGAAGGGCTGGATGATCTCCCGCCGGCCGTAGCTCTTGGCGATCCCCTCGACCGTGAGCGTCTGCTTCCCGGAAGGCTTCGCCACCTCGAACTTGATGAAGGGCGCGGCGATGTTGGAGCGCTTCAGGTCCTCGAGCTTGAGCTTATCCATGGCGCGGATGCGGCTCTGCACCTGGGAAGCGCGCGTGCCGGCGTGGAACCGCGCCACAAAGTCCTGGAGCTGGGCGACCTTCTTCTGCTTCTCCGCGTTCTCCGACTCGACCCGGGAGCGCACCTGGCCCTTCTGCCGGACCATGTCGTCGTAGCCGCCCGTGTAGGTGATGATGGCCTCGTAGTCGATGTCGGCGATGTGCGTGCAGATGGCGTTGAGGAAGTGGCGGTCGTGCGAGATGGTGACGAGCACGCCCTCGTACTGGTGGAGGAACTTCTCCAACCACCGGATGGAGTCGATGTCGAGGTGGTTCGTCGGCTCGTCGAGGAGCAGCGCCTGGGGATGCCCGAAGAGCGCCTGCGCGAGGAGCACGCGTAGCTTGTAGCCGCCGGCCAGCGAGCGCATGGGCTGCTCGTGTGCCTCCTGGGCGATCCCGAGGCCGTCGAGCAGCTCCGCCGCGGTCGCCTCGGCCGTGTAGCCCTCCTCCTCGCCGATGACGCCCTCGAGCTCCCCCAGCCGGTGCCCGTCCTCCTCGGAGATTTCGCGCTTGGCAAGCAGGCGGTCCTTCTCCTGCATCGCCTCCCAGAGCACGCGGTTGCCCATGAGGACCACGTCGATCACGCGGTCGTCCTCGTGGGCGAACTGATCCTGGCGCAGCATGCCCATGCGCCTGGGCCGGAAGACGGTCCCGCTATCGGACTCCTCGTCTCCGGAGAGGATGCGCATGAAGGTGGTCTTGCCGGCGCCGTTCGGACCGGTGAGGCCGTAGCGCTTCCCTTCGGAGAAGGAGACGTCCACGTCCTCGAAGAGCTTCTTGGGCCCGAAGGCTTTGCTGAGGTTCTGAACCGAGATCATGTGGGAAAGCCGCGCTCGCGCCGAAGGGCGGACGCGACGGCAGCGCGGGTTTGTAACCGAATTTGCGACAGTTGGCGAGGGTCTACCGAGTACCGACGTCAAGACGGGGCGTAGAAGCGGGGGCGCGCTCGCCGCCAGCGAGAACGAGCCCGCGCCAGGCAGCGTGATCGACGAAGACGACCTCGGGCCGGCCCGCGGGATCTCTTCGCGCTCGGGCGCTGGCCCGTTCACGGGATAATGGTCCCTCTCACTTGCCTCGGAGGAGGACCACCCTGCGAAACGAGCAGCTCGTCTTCGCGGCCTGCGCGCCCGGGCTCGAGACGGTCCTGGCCGGGGAGCTGGCCGGCCTCGGCCTCGACGCGGTGGCCATGCCCGGCGGGGCGGAAGCGCGGGGCGAGGACGCGCTCGCGCTCGCGTGCCTGGGGTCGCGCGTCGCGGAGGCGGTGTCGCTACGGCACTTCGCGGGGCCGGAGGACGGGCTCGACTCCGCCCTCGCCGCCGCGCGGCGCCGCTTCGGCGCGACCGCCGAGCTGGCGGTGCGGCGCGAGCGCGGACGCGCCACGGTGTCGATCGACGCGGTGGGCGAGCCGCTCTACAAGCGCGGCTGGCGCGCGCGCGTCGGCGCGGCGCCGCTCCGCGAGTCGTTCGCGGCCGGGATGCTGCTCGCGGCAGGCTATGACGGCAGCGAACCCTTCCTCGATCCCATGTGCGGGTCGGGCACCCTCGCCCTGGAGGCTGCCGCCATCGCCGCGCGGCGCGCGCCCGGGCTCGGCCGCCGCTTCGCGTTCGAGCTCTGGCCCGGCCACGACGGGGCGCGCACCGCGGCGGTGCGCGCCGGCCTGGCCTCGCTCGAGCGCGCGCCGGCCGCGACGGTCCACGCCTCCGATCGCAACGCGGGCGTGCTGCGGCTGGCGCAGAAGAACGCCGCGGCGGCGGGCCTCGACGCCTTCATCCGGTTCGAACGTCGCGACGCGGCCGCCGTCGACCCTCCCGCCAGGGAAGGTCTTCTCGCCGTGAACCCTCCTTATGGCGTGCGCCTCGCCGAGGACGTGGCCTCGGCGTGGCGCGCGCTCGCCTCGCTGCTCGAGCGGCTCCCCGGATGGAGAGCCGTCGTGTTGGCACCCGATCGCGGGCTCGAGCGGCTGCTCCCGCGACGCGCGATACGCAGCGTCCGGGTACGCAACGGCGGCATTTCGTGCCACCTCCTCGTCTTCGCCGGGGCGTAAGCGGAACATCGTTGCGCGGCCGCCGACACAGGCGTCCCGTCGGTCCCCAAGAGAGCCCGCTTGCGGCCGAGCCAAGCCAGGGGTGCCGACCCATCATGTCAGCGCCGTGCTGAAGCGCCTCCGCCAGCGATTCTCGACCCGCAACATGCTCGTGCCGTCCAGGGCGCGAGCAGGGCTGGCCAAGCTCGCCGTGCGGCGCGTCGGCCACACCTTCGCGAACGAAGTGATCGCGCTCCGCAACGTCGACATCGACGTCCATTCCGGTGAGTTCGTCTGCCTGCTCGGCCCTTCCGGCTGCGGAAAGTCCACGCTCCTCTACGCCCTGGCGGGACTGGTGAAGCCCTCGGGCGGCCACATCTCGCTCGACGGACGCGACGTCAAGGGACCGGGGCCCGACCGCATCCTCGTCTTCCAGTCGCCGGCGCTGTTCCCTTGGCTGACGGTGCGCCAGAACCTCGTCTTCGTCCTGCGCGCCAAGGGGCTGGGGCGCCTGGAAGCAGGGCTTCGCGCGCGCGAGTTCATCCACCGCGTCCACCTGGAGCCCTTCGAGAACGCGCTCCCGCACCAGCTGTCGGGCGGCATGAGCATGCGCGTCGCGCTGGCGCGCGCGCTCGCCATGGACCCGTCCGTCCTGCTCATGGACGAGCCTTTCGGAGCGCTCGACGCGCAGACCCGCTCCCATATGCACGAGCTCCTGCAGTCGATCTGGATGCGGGAGCGCAAGACGGTCGTCTTCGTAACGCACGACATCCGCGAGGCGCTCGTGCTGGGAGACCGGGTCGTCGTGATGGCCGGCCGCCCCGGCCGCGTGCTCCAGGACCTGGAGGTCCGGCTGCCGCGCCCGCGCGACCCCGACGACGAGGCCCTCGTGGAGCTTTCCCGCCGCATCCGCGCGATGCTGGCGCGCGCGGAACGTGTCTCGGACACACCGCCGCCCATCCCCGCCAGCAGGGAGACAGCGCATGAAGAAGCCGCTCCTGGAGCGGGCCGCATTCCTGGCGGGACTCCTCCTCCTATGGGAGCTGACCTCTAGACTCGGACCCTGGCCCCGCTATCTCTTTCCGGGGCCGCTCAAGGTCGCGGGGAGCTTCGGCGACCTCGTCGCCGACGGGCGGCTGGCGGCCGCCGTGCTCCGATCGCTCTCCCGGCTGGCGCAGGGCTACCTCATCTCGGCGACGCTGGGTGTCGCCCTCGGGATCGCGATCGCGCGCGTCCGCTGGCTGCAGACGACCGTGAAGCCGCTCGTGCTCGGCTTGCAGGCGCTGCCGTCGATCTGCTGGTTGCCGCTTGCGCTGCTCTGGTTCGGGCTCTCCGACATGGCGATCGTGTTCGTGGTGGTCATGGGTTCGCTCCTCTCCATCTCGATCTCGACCGAGGACGGCGTCGCCAGCATCGACCCGCTCTTGCTGCGGGCCTCGGGCGTCCTCGGCGTCCGCGGGCTGCGCTTCTACGCGGGCGTGCTCGTGCCGGCGGCGCTTCCTGGCATCGTCACCGGCCTCAAGCTCGGGTGGAGCTTCGCCTGGCGGGCGCTCATGGCGGGTGAGCTGCTCTTCGTGGCGGGTGGCCTGGGACAGCTGCTCCAGCAGGGGCGCGAGTTGCTCGACGTGGCGCAGGTGATGGCGGTCATGCTCGCCATCGTGGCCGTCGGCTCGATCGTGGACCAGGTCCTCTTTCGCCTGTTCGAGGTCCGCGTCAGGCGCCGCTGGGGGCTGGCGGAGGCCGTCTGACGGTTCAGCGTGTCTTCCTCACCGCGGCGCTGGCGCTCGCCGCGTCGGGGCTGCCAGCCTGCAAGAAGGAACGCCCCGACTCGAGGCCGCTCCGGATCGGGTTCTTCCCCAACCTCACCCATGCGCAGGCGCTGGTGGGCCACGGCGAGGGACGCTTCGAGCAGGCGGTGGGACCGGTCGTGGTACGCCAGTTCAACGCCGGCCCGGCGGCCATGGAAGCGCTCCTCGCCGGCGACGTGGACGTGTCTTACGTCGGCCCGGGGCCGGCCACGATCGCCTTCCTGCGCTCCCAGGGCTCCGCGCTCCGGGTGGTGGCTGGCGCGGTCTCGGGAGGCGCCGCGCTGGTGGCGCGCAGCGCGCGGTCCCCGCGAGACCTGGCCGGCAAGCGCGTCGCCTCGCCCCAGCTCGGGAACACGCAGGACATCGCGCTGCGGTTCTGGGTGAAGTCGCAGGGTATGACCGTTGGTGAAGGATCCTCCGAGGTGAAGGTACAGCCGCTCGCGAACCCCGACATCCTCGGTCTCTTCGTCCGCGGCGAGATCGAAGCGGCCTGGGTGCCCGAGCCCTGGGGCGCCCGGCTCCGCGCGGAGGCCGGAGGGCACGACCTCGTCGACGAGCGCGACCTCTGGGACGGCCGACAGTTCCCGACCACGGTGGTGGTGGCGACCCGGCGCGCGCTCGAGGAGCGCCACCGCGAGATCGTGGCGACCCTGCGCGCGCACCTGGCGCTCACCGAGCGCTGGAAGGCGGATCCGCAAGGCTTCGCGCGCGCCGCCAACGCCCAGTACGGAAGGCTCACCGGCCATCCTCTCCCCGACGCAGTCCTGCTGGACGCATTCTCGCGCCTCGAGCCCACGGTGGACCCCTTGCGTCGCCAGCTCGAGCTGGGGGCCCGGCACGCCCAGGAGCTCGAGTTTGCGCCCGCGGGAGACGTCTCGGGATTGGTGGACGAGTCCATGTTGCGGGAGGCGCGGAGGCCATGAGTGCGAACCGGCGTGCCATCCGGACCGTAGCGCGGGGGCTTGTCCCCCGCTCCGTGCTACCCGCCCGTTCTCGCCATGAAGATGTTGCAAGCGGGCCGCGCTCACGCCGCGCGGCGCGTGCAGGATGGACGCATGGACAGCCGTGAGTTCGAGCTGGCGGTGATCGAGGGGGCGCTCGAGGGCGCGCCGGTCGAGCCGGAGCGCGTGGCCCGTCTCGCTCGCCTGCTCGGCTACGACGAGCGGCTGCTCCTTCACTTCCGGCGCTATCACGGCCCGTGGCTCACCCGCGTCGCGCGTCTCCTCACCGCGATGGGCGATGCCCGCACGTGGGCCGCCGCAGGCCTCGCGCTCCTCGCGAGCGCGCGCCCGGCGGGGGTCCACGCGGGGCTGCGGCTCGCATGCGGCTGCACGCTGGCTGCGCTGATGGCCCAGGTCCTCAAGCGCACGCTCAGCCGGGCTCGGCCGTCCAGCGCCATCGAGGGATTCGAGGCGCTGAACGAGAACCCTGACGCGTTCTCGTTCCCCTCGGGCCACACCGCCGCGGCCTTCGGCGTGGCGGTCGCGCTCGCCGGCGAGCCTGCCTGCGCGGGGCCGCTCTCCCTCGCCCTCGCGGTCGGCATCGCGCTCTCGCGCGTCTACCTGGGCGCGCACTACCCGCTCGACGTGCTGGTGGGAGTCTTCCTCGGGTCGGGAGCGGGGGTCGCAGCGCGCCTGCTCGTCCCGTAGGTCTCGTGACGTCCCTCCCGACGGGCTCGGGACCAAGCGAGCGGCGCTGTGATGTGGCCGTGATCAGGCGCACGGAGCCGGCAATTTAGTAGCGCGGGGGCTCGTCCCCCGCCTGGAGGCATCGAAGCGGGGCACAAGGCCCCGCGCTACGGATCGATCCAATCGAGCACGGCCATTACTTCGCGACGTCGCGGCTCCGCGGGTGCCGCACGTCGGTCCCGCGCACCATGTAGACCACCATCTCGGCCAGGTTGATGGCGTGGTCGCCGAAACGCTCCAGGTGCTTCGCCGTGAACATGAGGGCGGTGGCGCGGCGGA
>JBGQLS010000272.1:0-8522 GCA_041500205.1 Anaeromyxobacteraceae bacterium
CTCCCCTCTCGTGGAGGCGTGCATAGCCGGCTGCCCGCGCTCTGAAGCCTCGAACCCGCTTGTGACTAATCTGAAGGACCTTCAGCACTAATGCCGAGAGCTGAGCCGGGTAGACTTCCGATCAGCGCTGCTGCTTCGTGCTCACGTCAGGGCGCCTCGTCAGGAACAATAGCGACGCGAGCAACGTCGTCTGGAGTGGCGTTCGACCATACCGAAGAATTCAGAATCCCTCCCTCGCGAGCACCTTCCCCGAGGCGCCGACGAGGAGCGCTCCGCCCTGGTCGCGGATCTCGCCGCGGAGTGTGATGAGGTCTCCGCCGAGCTTCTCGCTCGGCTCCAAGCCCACGACCTCCCACCGCATGTGTAGAACATCCCCGGCCCGCGCCGCCCGCCGGAGCTGGTAGGAGAACTCGAGGCCGACGCACGGGGCGCGCGAGGTCGTGAACGCGGCGCAGAAGCCGGTGAGGAGCGCGATGGTGTGAGCGCCGCTCGCGATGAGCCCGCCGAAGCGGCTCTTTCGAGCGGCCGCCTCGTCGTGGTGGAGCGGGTTCGTGTCGCCGCACAGGGTCGCATAGCGGACGATGTCCTCGGCCGTCAGCGGGACCTCGCGTACCTCGAAGTCCCCCACGCGCAGTGGCATCGCGTTCCCCGCCTGCCCCCGGCGCTAGAGCGCGACCTTGGGCAGCCGCGCCAGCGACTCCCGGATCCTCTCCTCGGGGTACTCGAAGTCCTCGAGGTGACCCGAGAGGAAGGCGTCGTAGGCGGACATGTCGAGCTGGCCGTGGCCGGAGAGCCCGAACAGGATGACGCGCTCCTTCTGCTCCTCCTTGGCCCGGAGCGCCTCGTCGATGGCGCCCCGGATCGCGTGCGACGACTCGGGTGCCGGGACGAGCGCCTCGGTGCGGGCAAAGAGCACCGCCGCCTCGAAGCAAGGGATCTGCGTGTAGGCGCGCGCCTCGATCTGGCCGGCGGCGAGGAGCTGCGACACGAGCGGGGACGCGCCGTGGTAGCGGAGGCCGCCGGCGTGGATGCCGGGCGGTACGAAGTCGTGACCTAGCGTGTACATCTTCGCGATGGGCGCCATCTTGGCCGTGTCGCCGTAGTCGAACGCGTAGACACCTTTCGTCAAAGTAGGGCAGCTCGACGGCTCGCAGGCGAGCGCCCGGACCTGCTTCCCCGCCGCGCGGTCGGCCAGGAAGGGGAAGGCGAGGCCGGAGAAGTTCGAGCCGCCGCCGTGGCAGCCGATGACCACGTCCGGATAGTCTCCCGCCAGCTTGAGCTGCTCCCTGGCCTCCTGCCCGATGACGGTCTGGTGCAGGAGGACGTGGTTGAGCACGCTCCCCAGCGCGTACTTCGTGTCGTCGTGGGTGGCGGCGTCCTCCACCGCCTCGGAGATGGCGATCCCGAGGCTGCCCTGGCTCTCCGGATCCTGCGCCAGGATCGCGCGGCCGGCGTTGGTCTCGGGCGACGGGGAGGCGAAGACCCGGGCGCCCCAGAGCTGCATCATGCTCTTGCGATAGGGCTTCTGCGTGAAGGAGACCTTCACCATGTAGACGGTGCACTCGAGGCCGAAGAGCTGGCACGCCAGCGCGATCGAGCTGCCCCACTGGCCGGCGCCCGTCTCCGTGGCGAGCCGCTTCGTCCCGGCGAGCTTGTTGTAATAGGCCTGCGGCACGGCCGAGTTGGGCTTGTGAGACCCGGCGGGCGAGACGCCCTCGTACTTGTAGTAGATATGGGCCGGGGTCCCGAGCGCCTGCTCGAGCCGACGCGCCCGGAAGAGCGGCGTGGGCCGCCACAGGCGATAGAGGTCGCGCACGGGCTCGGGGATGGCGATCCAGCGCTCGGTCGAGACCTCCTGCTCGATGAGCGCCATGGGGAAGATGGGGGCGAGGTCCTGCGGACCGACGGGCTTCAGCGTCCCAGGGTGGATGACGGGCGCGAGCGGCCCCGGCATGTCGGGGATGATGTTGTACCAGTGCGTGGGGAGCTGGGCCTCGCCGAGCAGGAACTTCGTTTGCATTCCGCCTCGCCTCCGAACAGAGAGAAGCAGGCATCCGAACCCGAAGCGCGTCCCGGGTCAAGGGCGGTGCGCTCATTGTCGAGCGCCGAGATGAAGGCGGCGCTCCTCGTCGCAGCGGCGCTCGACGCGGAGCCGGTGATCGGCGCGGCCCGTGTCACGCCGGACACGGCCCCTGTCTCCAGCCACCCGCGGCTTGCAGCCGTGGGGAGACGATCGCCCTGTTCACGCGAACTTCCGTGCGCTCGAGCCCTGGCCCGCCGATTGCGAGGGTGACGCACGGCGCGGTTCGAGTATCCTGCGCCGGCTCGTTTTCGCACTGTGTACCCGGGGGCTCGCGCCGCCCCGCCCCGCCGGCATAGCCGTCGGGGCCCCACCCCGGCTAAGAAGCCAAAGGCACTTTTCGACAGGTCTTGAGTTCCGCGGGGAGATCAATCAAATGTTGGCGGTCCTGATCGCGCTTGCAGTCGCGGCTTCGCCCGCGCCTCCCGCCCGGCCGCGCGAGGCGGGCGTTCCCATCGGCAAGGGGACGGAACGCCCGGTGGTCCGGCTCACGGCGCCGTCGGGGGGCTGGAGCGCCGGCCGGATGATCGCCGTCGAGGGGACGGTGTCCGACCCAACCGTCGACCCGATCACGCTCTCGATCAACGGCGATCGCTACCTCCTGCGAACGCTGAACGGCCGCTTCTCGCGCAAGTTCCCGGCCGCCGCGGGCAAGAACGTGATCGTCGCCATGGCGACCAACCGCGGAGGTACCGGCGAGACGCAGGTGACCGCGTATGCTCAGGTCCCACCCGTCCCGCTGAAGGTCGTCCTCACCAGCGACGCCGACGGCGTCTACACCGACCTGCACGTCTACGAGCCGACGGCGACCTCCATCGGAGCCGACGGGAAGCTCGTCCTGAAGCACATGGCCCACGTCTACTGGGCCGAGACCGAGAGTCCGACGGGCGGGACCTTCTACCTGAACGAGCAGGGCGGCGAGTTCGACCAGCCCGGCTACGGTCCCTACCTGTACGTGCACCGCGCGCCGCCCAGGGGCGTGTTCCTCGTGGCCGCGAACTACTGGCCGTCCGGCGACCGGGCGCACACCGTCGCGACGCTGAACCTCACGCTCTACGAGGGCACGCCGGGCGAGGTGAAGCGCGTCGTGCGCGTGCCGCTCGCCACGCCGGGCACCACCCGGGCGCTGGCCTGGGTGAACGTCCTCGGCGACGGGCGCGCCGACGTGTACGTGCCGGGGCAGGATCCGGGCGGCGCGGGCTGGCCGGCCAACCTCGACCAGGTGGCCCGGGAGATCGCGCGCAAGGGCGGCGCCTCCGACGAGCCCGGCGAAGAGCTCTAGGGCGGGGCCTCCATGCTGCTCGCACTCCTCCTCGCCGCGGGCGCTCCCGGCGCGCCTCCCTCCGAACTCCTCGTCCGGCGCCTCGTCGCCGAGACGGCGCTGGCCCAGCTCGCCCGCATCGACCCGGGATGGGAAGAGGCGCAGCGGGACTGCGCGGGGCTGGTCCGGTTCGCGTTCAGGAGCGCGTTCAGGCGGCTCGATCCCGCGCGCGCCGCCCAGGGGCCGTTCCGCGACGCTTCGGGCCGGCCGGCGCACTTCGCGGACGCCGCGACCCTCCTGAGCACGAGCTTCGCGCCGATGGGCCGGGACGACGCCGCGCGCTCCGCGCTCCGCTCCGGCGACCTCCTCGCCTTCGCCCGCGAGGACGAAGGCAGCGCGCCCGTGTACCACCTCATGCTCGTCGTCCGCGCCGACGACCCTGCCCAGGGCAAGATCCTCGTCGTCTACCACCCGGGCGAGAAGGGCGCGGCGGTTCGCGCCGGGACCCTCGCCGACCTCGCTCGCGACGCGCCGGCAGGCTGGCGCCCGGTCCCCGAGAATCCGCTCTTCCTGGGTTTCTTCCGCCTCAAGGAGTGGTCGCCGTGACCAAGAGAACCCGCATAGTCCTGGCTGGCGCAGCCGTGATCGTGGTGGCCGCCGTGGCCGTCTTCGCGATCGTCCGGTTGCGCTCCGCACCGCAGAAGGACCGCGGTCCGGCGATCGCCATCACCGTCGGTGAGCTGCCGCCGGAGCCCTCGGTCTGGATCGACGTCCACGAGCCCGGCAAGGTCTGGAAGTCGCTCCGCTCGAACGCCTGGCTCGCCCAGGCCCTGGCGGAGCCGCTCGGGCAAGGGATGGCGGTGGGATGGGCGGGCTTCTTCGGCACGAAGGGCGGCGATCTCGCGGGCGCCTTCGACGGGGCGATCCTCGACGTCGTGGCGGACCGGCTGCTCGCCGATCCGTTCCGCGTGGTCTTCTTCTCGGGGCCGGACGCCACGGGCGCACCCGCCGTCGTCGTCTCGCACCCGTCCTCGGGGGCGCGCGGCGCCTACCAGCTCCTCGAGCGCGTGGCGCACAAGGGGAGCTACCGGGCCCCGCGCTGCCCGGGGCCGACGCCGGAGAAGCCGGAAAGTGTGCCCCCGATCGACGTCTCGCGCTGGCTCGTCGCGGAGCACGCGGTGTTCGCCGGCGAGCGCGGCGGTCAGCTCGCGATCGCGAGGAGCCCGCTGGCGGTCGTGCAGGCGCTGTGCGTGGCGCCACCCCCGGTCGCCGCGGTCCGGGGCGTGGACTTGACGGTCGCCTTCTCCCCCGACGCGCTCGGTCGCGAGGCCCAGCTCGGCGCCGCGCTCCTTGGCCTGGGGCCTGCGCCGCGCCTCGCCTTCGCGGTCGAGGGCAATCGCCTGGAGCCGCGCGGCGTCCTCGACGAGCTCGGCGAGCCGGCGCGGCTCGGGTCCGCCGCCCCTCCCGACGCGCTCCTGGGCCTCGTGCCGGCGGACGCGGGCGTGGTCTTCTTCGCGACCCTGCGCCTGCCCGAGAAGCTCACCCGCGACTCCCTGGCGCAGCACCTCGGCAAGTCGTACCGCGGGCCCGTCGCCGACAGGCCGGTGGCCGTGGTCTGGAACCCACGCGGAAACGAGAAGCTCCCCACCGAGGTCGCCGTCCTCTGGCCCGAGGCGGACTCCGCCCTCCTGCGAGAGGCCTTCTCCGGTCCGAACCGGATGGAGCGCCGGCGGCTGTGCGGCCACGAGGTCTTGGCGTCGACCGGTCCGCTCGCGTCGCAGCTGGTCGCGGCCTGCGGCGGCCAGCGCCCGTCCATCCTCCACGCGGCTCCGGCGGTCGCCGCGGGCGTGAAGAAACCGGCCTCGATCGCGATCGGCCTCAACCTCGGAGCCGTGCTACCTCGCCTCCTCGGAGACGCCTCCGGGGCCGCGGCCCCCGCGGGGAAGAAGCCGTCGCCGGAGGTGGAGTCGGCTCGCCAGCGCCTGGAAGAGCTCCCCTTCCTCGGCCTCCGCGGCGTCGTCGAGAAGGGCGTGCTCGTTCCTGGAGGGTTCCGGTCATGACCGTGCCCGCACGCATCGCCTCCGCAGCCGCTGTCCTCTCGCTCCTCCTCAGCGCCTCGGCGGCGCAGGCGAAGCCGCTCTACCTCACCGTCCCGCGCTCCTTCGGTGCCGACGAGAAGCCGGTCATCGAGCTCGCCTTCGAGCGCAGGGGCCCCGTGGAGCTGCGGGTCCTCCGGCCGCTCCAGCCGGACGCCTTCCTGGCCAAGCAGGCGGATCTGCGGCGCGCCTACGAGCAGCCGTCGACGACGGAGAACCCCGGCTTGTTCGTCTCGCGGGGCCTCAACGCGGTGAGGACGCCGGGCACCTTCCTGTACCGGGCGCTCGGCGAGGACTTCCGGCGCGCCCTCTCGCCCGCGCTCCCCGAGCGGCCTGAGCTGCCGCCGAGCGCGCGGCGCATCGCCAGGCTCGCGGAGGGGCCCGAGCGGCTGGTCGGGCTCGCACCGGGTACCGCGCTCGTCCGGCGCCTCTGGCTCAACCTGGACCTGGGTGGACCGGATCGCGACTACAACGTCCCGGGCTTCGACGCCTTCGGCTCCGGCGGCTGGGAGGAGCGGAAGGTCGAGCTCGATCCGCTCCTGCCCGGCATCTACCTCGTACAGCTGGTGCAGGGACGGGTCGAAGGACAGGTCGTCCTGGTGATCTCGGATCTCAAGGTCCAGGTGAAGCAGACCGACGGGGACGTGCTCGTCCGCGTCGCCGGCAAGGACCTGGCTCCGGTGTCGGACGCGCGCGTCCGGCTCCGCTCCGCGGCCGGGCCCGGCGAGGAGGGCCGGACGGACTCGAACGGTGAGGTCCACCTCGCCGCGAAGGAGCCGCGCCTCCTCGTCACCGCGTCGAGCGGTGATGACATGGCCGTGGTCGACACCGACTTCTACTCCACCCTCGCCGTGGCGCCGGACGTGTTCGTGTACACGGATCGGCCCATCTACCGGCCCGGGGACGCGGTCCGGTTCCGGGGCATCGTCCGGCGTCCGGACGGGTTTCTGGCCCGGCTTTTCATGCCCAGGGATCGCGAGGCGACCGTGGCCCTCGCGGTCGCCGCGGGACGCGAGGCGACCGTCCGCGCGCGTATCGACGAGTTCGGCTCGTTCTCGGGCGAGCTCCCCGTGCCCGCGGACGCCGGGACAGGCGTCGTCCGGCTCACGGCCAGGCTCGACGGCCAGCCGCACGCGTCGGAAGCCCGGGTCAGCGAGTACGTGAAGCCGACGTTCTACGTGGAGGTCCTCGGGGAGGGCGAGACGATCCGTCCCGGCCAGAAGCTCACCGCGAAGATCCGCGCGCGCGCCTACGCGGGCGGCCCGCCCCGCGGCGCCCGCTACGAGTTCTTCCTCTATCGCTCGCTCCTCGACACGCCGGCCTGGGTGGACGACGCCGGCCTGGGAGGCCAGGGCAGCGCCGTCACCTACGGCTCGACCTCGACCACGGAGGGGAAGCTGTCCATCCCCGAGCGCCTCTTCTCCAGCGTCACGCCCGGCGAAGATCAGGACGAGAAGGACCCCTGGGCCCGGGCGCGGCAGCTCGACGCCCAGGGCGAGGGCGCAATCGAGATCGAGGTCCCGGCGCTCGCTGCGGGCGACGAGCGGTTCTCGTGGCGTTACACGCTGTCCGTCCGGGCGCGCGACGACCAGGGCACGTTCGCGAACGGCTCGCGAGCGTTCTTCCTCGCGCCGAGCGAGGTGATGGGGACCGTCCGCCCCGGTGTCACGGTCGCGCTGGCGGGGACGGAAGCCCCGCTCGCGATCCGGGCCACGCGCCTCTCCGGCGCCCCCTTCGCTGGCGTGAGCGGAACGGTGGCGTTCGTCCTCCGCCGCGCGGACGGCGGGGAGAAGAAGCTCAAGGAGCAGACGTTTACTGTAGGTACGGATGGCGCATGGCGCGGCTCGATGCCGGCTCCGGAGGCGGGCCTGGTGCTGGCGCGCGTGACCCTCAAGGATACCCAGGGCCGCCCCTGGACCGGCGAGGCCTCGATCGTCGTCGCCGGTACGAAGGGCGAGGAATCGGTCCGCGTCCCGGCGCTCCAGCTCGCCGCTCGCGGCGGCGCGCTCGCGCCCGGCGAGCAGGCCGAGGTGGTCGCGCTCTTCCCGGCCGGCTGGGGTCCACGTGGCAAGGACCGCGGCAAGGCCTGGCTCACGCTGTCGGGTGCAGGGCTCTTCGAGACGCGTCTCGTGGACGTGGACGGGCTCTCGTACGTCCACCGCTTCGAGGTGGAGCGGCGGTTCGGGAGCGCCGTCTACCTGTCTGTCGCCCATCCCACGCCGGCCGGACGCTGGGTGGAGCGGAGCGTCGGCTTCCGCATCGTCCCGCGCGAGCGCGTCCTCACCGTGGCGGTCTCCCCGGAGCGGCCCGAGGCGGAGCCGCTCGGCCCGCAGACGCTGGCGGTCCGGGTGACCGACCACCTCGGCCGTGGCGTGAAGGCCCAGGTCTCCGTCGGCGTCGTGGACAAGGCGATCTACGCGCTCCAGGGCGAGTTCCGGCCGCGCGTGCTCGACTTCTTCTATCCGTTCGTCCGGAACAACGTCGCGACCTTCACCTCGGCGGAGTTCCAGGGCTACGGCTACGGCGAGCTGCTCGCCCGCGCTTTCCGCGCGCCCGGTCAGGCGTTCGCCGCGGTCAAGCCGCCGACGAAGACGCGAGAGGTCGACACCGCCTACTGGAACCCGGCGCTCACCACCGACGAGGATGGGCGCGCGCAGGTCGTCTTCTCGCTGCCCTCCAACCAGACCCTGTGGACCGTGACGGCGCTGGCGGCGGACGCGTCGGGGCGCTTCGGCGAAGGGACCTCCGAGTTCGCGTCCCGCGGCGGCACCTTGCTCGTCGCCTCGGCGCCGCTCTTCCTCCGCGAGGGCGACCATGCGCTGGGCTCCGTCCGGATCGCGCGAGGCGAGAAGGGCGGCTCGGGCAAGCTGGATCTGGCGCTCGCGCTGGAGGGGAGCCTCTCCGGCGCGCAGGTGAAGGAGGCCGTCGCGCTCGCGCCCAGGGAGGAGCGGATCGTCTCGGTGCCGCTCGACGCAGGCAAGGCGGGGACAGGACGGATCGTCCTCTCCGCCACCGGCGGCGACAAGCCGCTCGCCGACCGCCGCGAACTCCCCGTCCGCGCGTCCTCGGTCGAGGAGGTCGTGTC
>JBGQLS010000273.1:0-8421 GCA_041500205.1 Anaeromyxobacteraceae bacterium
CACTGCTGCCATCAGGCCCAGCGAGGCGACGTTCACCCCGTCCAGAAACCCGCTCGCGATCCTCGAGCGCCGCAGCCGTGGAATGATGGGGGCCGTCGCCGCGACAAGAATGAACGAGGGCAGGAAGATGCCTACGGTCGCGACGAGAGCGCCGACGGGGCCGCGCAGCACGTACCCGACGAACGTGGCGGTCGTAAATACGGGGCCTGGCGTCAACTGCCCGACTGCGACCGCATCCACGAGCTGCTTTTCCGTCAACCATCCGAGCCGCTCGACGAGGTCGCCACGCAGAAACGCGAGCAACACATATCCGCTGCCGAAGACGACCGACCCCGCCTTGAGGAAGACGAGGAAGAGGTTGGCGATCGAGGCGCTCGCCGCCACCGCCTTCCCGGTCGCCAGCGGCAGCAGCGCCAGGACGCCGCGCAGTTCCGAGCGGTGCCCGGCGCCAGCGGATGCGGACACGACTCCGGCGATCCCCAGGAGCAGCAGTGGGCTCACGCCGAGGAGGTCGAGCACGAACGACGCGATGCCCAGCGCCGCGAGGAGCGGCGTCTTGATGGCCGTTCGACCGAACGTCCACAGGGCTTGCGCGATCACGGCGACCACCACCGGCTCGACCCCGCGGAGCAGCCCTGATGCCGTCGGGAGCTGTCCAAACTGGAGGTACGCCCAGGCGATGGCGCCGACGATGAGAGCGGCAGGTAGGATGAAGCAAATCCCCGCCAACGCGAGGCCCACCACCCCGGCACGGCGGTAGCCGATGTAGATCGCCACCTCCGTGGAACTCGGGCCCGGGATGATGCTCGCAGCGCCGACAAGGTCGAGGAAGTGGGCCGTCGTCAGCCACTGCCGCCGACGCACGAACTCCTGCTCCATGAGCGCGATGTGGGCGGCGGGTCCGCCGAATGCCGTCAACCCGAGACGCAAGAAGGTGATCGCGAGCGCTGCCCTGCCCCCGTTCGGGTCCGCCCTCGGGTCCGTCCGCATCCCTGTCTGCCCGTCCGTCGACGAGACGCGGGTCATGTCGCCCCGGACGCCGGCCCTGGCTCTATGGCGAGCATCAGGGCGTGAACTTCGCGAGGTCGTGGACGCCCAGGGCCGTTTCGAGCTTCGCGACCTCCTTGACGGCGCCCTCGAACCCCCTCTCGCCGAGGACCCGCTTCTCCGTGTCCTCGAACTGCTCGCCGAGCTCGACATAGGCCTTCTGCCCGACGAGCTCATGGAACGCGGGGAAGAGCACCGTGTCCTCGCGGCTCGCGTGCGGCCGGTACATCCGGTTGAACGCGAGCAGCCGCGCCGCGAGCTGCTTGCGATCGGCGTCGTTGCCCAGCGGCCGTTTCGTCAGCTGCAGCACATCGGCCGTGACGGCGCGACCGGCCTTGTGCTGGTTCCGCAGCACGGTGACGAGGTCAGTGAGCTTGCCGGCCTTCTCGAAGCGCGGGAACAGGAACTCCTCTTCCAGCCTCTCGTGGTAGTCCTCGATCACACGACGGACGATCCCCGCGCCTGCTGCGATGACGTCGAGCGGGACCTGCTGCCTGGCGTCCAGGCGGCGGATGGCCTCGTCGTACACGAGCATCACTCGGCGTAGCACGCCGTGTTCACGCATCAGGTCCTCGCCAGGTGCGACCTGCTCTTCCCCCTGCTCCTCGGCGTGAGTGCCAACTGGGAGAAGCGCAAGGCTTGCCCCCATGATGAACCTGCGCCGTCCGACCCGTAGCTTCGCCATCGTCAGTTCTCCTCGAACAGCTCGCCGAAGAGCTCGCGCACCTTGCCCTTGGCTGCATCGAGCGCACGCCTTCCTCGAGCGGTGGCGGTGTACATCCTTCGCATCCGCTTGCCTTCTCGCACCTCGCGGACGCGCAGGAAGCCCCGCACCTCGAGACCCCGCAGCAGCGGGTACATGGTTCCGGGGCTGATGCGATACCCGTGACGGGCCAGTTCCTCGATGACTGCGAGGCCGAAGATCGGTTCCCTCGCCGCGTGGTGCAAGACGTGTAACCGGATGAGGCCCGAGTAAAGGTCAGCGTCCTGCATATCGAAGCTCGATAACGAATCTCGCCATATACCTCGAACGTGCACTCGCGAAAATCCCCCCGCCGAGCGCCTACTTCTGTGACGCGACGCAACCCTGAATGGGTGCCGTGCGCTGTGGCTCAATATGTCGCTCTTGACCGAGCACGGCTTCGAGTTCCAAGACAAAGGAGCGCACATGAAACGAGCCGCCTACGTCGCGCTGAGCGTGACTGCCGGCCTACTGGCGTCGTTCGTCCTTGTTACTCCGCGTGCTCTCGCGGTGCCGTCTTATACGCGTCAGTTCGGCGTTTCTTGCGCCACGTGTCACTCCATGTGGGGCTCGCTGACAGTGGCAGGCGCCACCTTCCGTCTGAGCGGCTACCGTGCGATCAACGGCCGAACCCTGACCCCCACCGAAAAGCCAATCGAGCTCGTGAACGGCGCGCTCACTATCCCAGGAACCATACCGGCCTCGCTCATCACGGGTACCGGGCTGGAGTACCGTCGTGAAGATCGCGGCGCTTCTGCGGGTGACCACACCGTCCAGAACGGGTCGAACCTGACCGTCATGGACGCCAGCATCTTCCTCTCCTCCCCGCTCGGGAATCACCTTTCGTTCTTCATGGAGTTCCCGATGTTCGAGTCGAAGGCATGGGAGTTCACCCCGACGGGACCCGGTGAAGCGAATGCGCACCCCATCGGCAGCACGTCGCTTCCGACGGAGAGCCCGGTCTTCGAGGTGGCGAAGTTCTGGTGGAACAGTCTGCTAGGAGACTTCGCGCCACGCGATAGCGTCAACCTCCTCGCGGGAATCACACACCTTCCGCTCGCCTATCCCTCTGGCAAGGTGCGCCTATCGGTCAACCAGTACCTGGTCTATGAGCGACGAGGGCTCGATTACATCAGCCCGGTCATAGTGAACACGCTGCTGAACGACACCGAGATCTCGGACGGCCTGTTCAGGTTGGGTGAGCCGCAGGGTCTGTTCGAGGTGAACGGGATGCTCACGCCCGGAGCTCCGGTCACCGACGTCGGCAAGCGCCAGACGTTCTGGCTCGAGTACCACGCAGGAATCACCAACGCGAGCAACGCGAAGTCCGACCCTAACGGATCGAAGGGGGTCTACGGACGGTACGTGATGCGTTGGTACAACCAGTCCCTCGGCGGTTTCGCTTTCTACGCCTCCGACATCTTCAGCGACCAGATTCGTGCAGCGGGCGCCACCGGTGGCGTCATGTCCGGTCGCAGATCTGCGAACGCTACGGTGCGGGCGGGGCCCGACATGACGCTGAGCCTCGCGCCTCTCGGATTCCCGGTGAGCCTTGACAACGACGTGCTCTACAATCGCGAGAGCGACCCGACGGGTTTTGGCAAAGAGTTCGTTTGGTGGGGTGGGTTCCATCAGCTCAACTGGTTCATCTCCAAGAAGGCTGTAACGTACGCACGGTACGACTGGATCAGCGGCAACACGTACGATGACACGTCCGCCGGTGGCGTCTCGAGGGCCGATCCGCACGAGTGGGACGTGGTCGCAGGCCTTCAGTATCTCCTGCTCGAGAACCTGAAGCTCATCGGAGAGTACCGCCACCACAAGTTCGAAGATCGGGCAGGCAGGCCGAACACGGCCACTCTCACGGACGACGGGTTCACACTTCGGGGAATGGTTGGGTTCTAGCCAAGCGTTCGCTGGGACAGCGCCGGTACTGGCCGGGGTGGAGAAGGATTGTCCCACCCCGGCCCGACGTTCGATCTTCCGAGGAGGATTCCATGCGTGGGTGGAGACCGGTCGTTCTCATCGTCCTCTGTATGGCGGTCGTCGGCGCCGCGGGCCGCGCGCGCGCCGATGACGACCCCTCTCAAGTCTTCAAGGAAACGTGCGGCGCCTGTCACAACGCTGAGACCCGGCCTCTCGACGCCGTCCGCCTCAGCCGCGAGAAGTGGAAGGAAGCGGTCGAGCGAATGGAAGGCCTGGGAGCGGATGTCCCCTCTGGCAAGAAGCTGTCTACGCTTCTCGATTGGCTGGCGAAGACGCACGGACCGACCGGCGAAGGAGCAGCGCCCGCCGAGAAGAAGTGACGCGGTGGGCGCGCGGCTCGTGGCCGAGCGCCGTCGAGGTCCCCAAGGTCCGGCGGACGAGCTACTCGCCACCGCGAGGCCGAGGCAGCGACCGTGCGCGCCAGCTCATCGGTGTAGAGGCAAGACGACGCGGAAGACGCTCCCTCGGCCCTCGTCGCTCTCGACCTCGATGCGGCCGCCGTTTACCTCGACTGTCGAGCGCGCGATGGCGAGCCCGAGGCCGAGACCTCCGGCGCTCCTCGAGCGTGCCGAGTCCACGCGGTAGAAGCGTTCGAAGATACGCTCGTGGTGGATGGGCGCGATCCCCGGTCCGTTGTCCTTCACCTCGATCGCTGCCTCGCCGGAAGCCAAGACGCCTACCGAGACCTGGATCGCACCATTTCGCGGCGTGTACTTGATCGCGTTGTCGACGAGGTTGACGATGCCCCGCCGGAGCAGCGCGGCGTCGCACTCCACGCTGATCGCGCCGTTCGTCTGCACGCTCAACGTCTGCTCCTTCTCCTCAGCAAGCACCCGAACGTGCTCGGTGGCGTTCGCCGCGAGCGTGCCGAGGTCGACGACCTCGCGGGCGAGCTGGATGCGAGTGGAATCCACCCGCGTGAGCGTGAGAAGGCTCTCGACGAGGGCCGTGAGGCGCTCGACCTCCTCGAGCATGCTTCCGATGACGTCGCGGTAGGCTGCGGGTTCGAGCGAATCGTGGAGCGCTACCTCGCCGACGCTCCGCATGGCCGTAAGGGGAGTACGGAGCTCGTGTGACGCGTCGGCGGTGAAGCGGCGAAGGCGTTCGAACGAATCCTGCAGGCGCGCCAGCGTCTCGTTGAAGACCGTCGCCAGCCGGCCGAACTCATCTGCGGGGTTATCGACTGGAAGCCGTTCACCGAGCGAGTCGGCGGTGATCTTCTTCGCGCGCTCGGCCATCACTCCAACTGGGGCGAGAACGCGACCGGCAAGGAACCACCCCCCTGCGATGGCCAGGGCCATGGCACACGGGATGCCCAGCGCCAAGATGATTCCGAGCGTCCAGAGCGTGCGGTGCAGCGCGGTCTCGTCGGCAGCGACCGAGATGCGAAGGGTCGCATAGGGGGAGGCGAGTGCTCGATAGCTCGCGCCCTCCGGTGAAGACCACGAAGTCGCCGCTGTGGCATCGGCGCGCACAGCACGACTGAGGCCTCTCTCACCCCATGCCTCGGTGCGGTAGAGGATCTGATCACCCTGGGTGACCTCGAAGAGCTTGATGCCGGCGCGCGAGTCCGCTTCAGAAAGCTCTGTGGGAGCCTCTCGGTAGGTCGTCTCGATCGTGGCCAGGTCGCGCCGGAGCTGGGCGTCGAGATCCTCGAGGAGCCGTACGCGGACGAAGAAGAAGATCCCGGCCGAGAAGGTGAAGACGATGACGGTGAGCACGGCAGCGTGCCACAGCGTCAGGCGGGTTCGGATGGTGCGAGGATGGAGGATCATCGCGTCTCCGCTCCCAGGAAGAACCCCACGCCTCGGATCGTATGGATGAGCTTCTTCGCGAAGGCATCGTCGACCTTGCGCCGGAGCCGAGCGATCGTGACGTCGATGACGTTGTCGAGGGGCGTGGCGCGCGCGCTCACCTGCCACACGTCATGGGCGAGCATCTCGCGGGAGACGACGTGCCCCTGGTGGCGGAGCAGGTACTCGAGGATCTCGTATTCCTTACCCGTGAGCTCGAGCACCTGTTGTTCCCGCGCGACCTTGCGGGTGACGAGGTCCATCTCCAGGTCCTCGTGCCGCAGCTTCAACGCCTGATCCATCCTCCCGCGGCGGAGCAGGGCACGGATGCGCGCGAGCAGCTCGGGGAACGCGAACGGCTTCACGAGGTAGTCGTCGGCCCCGCAGTCGAGTCCCTGAACGCGATCCTCGATGGTGTCCTTGGCCGTGAGGATGAGCACGGGCGTCTGGACACCGCGCTTCCGGATAGAAGCCAGGATCTCGAGGCCGTCCCGACGGGGTAGCATGAGGTCGAGGAGCACGAGGTCGAAGGACTCGTCGTTGACGAGGAAGAACGCCTCCTCGCCCGTCGGAGCGGTGCGCACGTCGTAGCGCTCCGCCGCCAGGCCCTCGGCCAGGGCCTTTGCGACCTTCGCTTCGTCCTCGACGATCAGGATTCGCACGAGTCCTTCACGGTGAGCGGAACGCTCGAGCGAGCATAGTCGCCGTGGTGCTCTGCCGCATCTGACAGAATTGTAAGGAAATCGTCAGAGTCGGGCCGGCGGCGGCACGCCATCCTTTAACGCGAACGGGACGGAGCCGTTCGTTCGAAGGAGGCGTGAAGATGATGCACCCGATCAGGAACATCGCTGCCGCTATCGTCGCAGGACTACTCGCGGCGCCCGCCTGGGTCATCGCCGAGGAGGAAGCGAAAGACCGCGACGAGCTGGCGCAGGCCATGAGCGACGCGAAGGTAACGCTCGAACGCGGCGTCTCCGCGAGCGTGGTTGAAGGTGTTCCGGTCTCGGCCAAGTACGAGGTCGAGAACGGGAAACTCCAGCTGTCCGTCTACACGATGAAGAAGGACGGATTCTCCGAGGTCATCGTCGATCATCAAACGGGCGAGGTCGCAAAGGCGGAGCCCATCACGTCCGGAGAGGACCTCGCGGCCGCGAAGGAGCAGAAGCAGGCGATGGCGAAGGCGAAAGGTTCGCTCGCGGTGGCGACCACGGACGCCACGAAGAAGAACCCAGGATATCGCGCCGTGAGCGCCGTGCCCCGGCTCGAAGGTGGGCACCCCGTGGCGTCCGTCACGCTGCTCAAGGGCGATGACTGGAAGACCGTGTCGGTGCCCCTGGATAGCGCACGATGACGAGCAGGGCGCCGGAAGGGACACCCCTGGCACGCTTGCCTGGTCCTCGGATCACAGTTGAAGACCGGATGGTGCAGTTGTTATATGTCAGTCGAGCATGGCACGCAAAGCGTCTACCCCGGGTCAGCCCGAGCCGCGCTGGATGCTGCTCATCCACCAGATCCCACCCAGGCCGCCCTACCTGCGCGTCAAGATCGGCCGCCACCTGCAGCGCATCGGCGCCGTCGCCATCAAGAACTCGGTCTACGCGCTCCCGCACAACGAGGAGACGCAGGAGGACTTCCAGTGGGTCCTGCGCGAGGTCGTGAAGGGCGGTGGCGATGCCTCCATCGTGGAGGCCCGATTCATCGACGGGCTCTCGGATGACCAGGTGCTCGCGCTCTTCCAGGCGGCACGCGAGGAGGACTACCGGGCGCTCGCAAGTCAGGCGCGGGAGGTCGCGGCCTCGTTCCCGAAACGAGGCCCGCCTCCCGAGAATCACCGGATCGAGGTGGCGAACCAGATCGCCCGCCTTCGGCAGCGACTCTCGGAGCTCGGCGCCATCGACTTCTTCGGAGCACCTGGGCGCGAGATCGCGGAAGGCGTCGTATCGGGAATGGAGGCGCGCATGAAGCCCAGCGTGGAGTCGAAGGAGACGGCGAAGGCGACGACGCTCCGCCAGGGGGACTACCGGGGTCGGACCTGGGTCACGCGGGCCGGCATCAAGGTCGATCGCATGGCGAGCGCCTGGCTCATCCGGAAGTTCATCGACCCGCAGGCGCGGTTCAAGTTCGTGCCGGCCAAGGGCTACGAACCGCAGAAAGGGGAGCTGCGCTTCGACATGTTCGAGGCGGAGTTCACGCACGAGGGCGACCTCTGCACGTTCGAGGTCCTCGTCGATCGCTTCGGCCTGACCGAGCCAGGGCTCCGCGCGATCGCTGAGATCGTCCACGACGTGGACGTGAAGGACGCGAAGTACGGGCGTGAAGAGGCGCCCGGCGTGGGCCAGGTCGTCGCCGGAATTGCGGCTGCCCACGCCGACGACGAGACGCGACTCGAGCGCGGAACGGCGCTCTTCGATGACTTGTACGCGCTCCACAGCGGCGGCTCGAAGGACTGATTCAACGGCTCGGAGACGGAGGCAGCATGCAAGCGAGGTGGATCGCGGCGCTGGGGTTCGTCGCTCTCGGAACGGCGACCGCACAGGACTCGGCGAAGACCTGGGACTTCCAGAGCGACAAGGCGGAGGAGGCCCCTGCGGGTTTCACGTTCGGGAGGACCGGCCAGGGCCGGCCGGGCAAGTGGGTCGTCCGCATCGACCCAGGCGCCCCGGCCGGCGATCACGTTCTTGCCCAGATCGATACGGACGACACTGATTACCGGTTCCCGGTGGCTGTCGCCGACACGCCGGTGCTGAAGGACCTGCGCCTGGAGGTCCGCTGCAAGCAGGTGTCGGGGAAGACGGACGAGGCCTGCGGCCTGGTGTTCCGCTACCAGGACGAGGACAACTACTACGTCACGCG
>JBGQLS010000274.1:0-8417 GCA_041500205.1 Anaeromyxobacteraceae bacterium
CCGTCTGCGTCGTCGCCGACGAGCGCCAGGAAATCGGGGATGCTCTCGGGGCGGATGCCGCGGCGCGCGAGGAGGGCGTCCTCGTCGATCTCGCGGCCGCGCATGCGGTCCACCTGTACGACGCGATGCCCGGAAAGGCATTGTCCCAGGTCCTTGTCGGGCGTGAGGATCCGGACCTGCTCCACGGCGTCGCGGAAGCGAAGGGCCCCCGTGGCGAGAGCGTCGTCGGCCTCGAACTCACGCATCGACCAGACCGTCACCCCGAGCGCGCGGGTCGCTTCCTCGGCGGCGTCGAACTGAGCGAGGAGCTCGGGCGGCACGCCCTCCTCGGTCTTGTACCCGGGCCAGAGATCGTTACGGAACGAGCGAATTGGATTGTCGAACGCCACCGCGACATGGGTGACATCCTCACGCGCGTCGTGCAGCAGCGCGATGAGCGACGACGCCCAGCCGACGGTCGCCTTGGCCTCGTGACCCGAGGGCGCGAGGTGGTTGGGCCGCTTCGAGTAGTGGGCGCGGAACAGCTCGAACGTGCCGTCGACCAGATGCACCCTCATTCACCCCAGTATAAGTCGCCGAGGGCAGCTCGGGCGTTCCTCCGCGCGGCGTGGACGAGGCCGCGCAGCCGTCTGCATCTCACGGCCGCGCGGCCCAGCTCCCTAGAAGGTCGGTTCGACGGCCTACGGGGTGTTCCAGACGTTGCGCAAGAACTCCTCGCTGTTCCAGTTGGTCTCCAGCGCTCTCTTCGGCTCGCCGCTCCCGCTGCCGGCGCCAGCGTGCTGGTCGCACGGGTTCACCGCGCCCTCTTCCTCGCCGGCCGCTTCCTGCTTCCCCGAGGCTGCATACCGATTGGCCGCCACATGCCGGGTAGCCTGGCCCGCTGAAGCTTCCGTGCTCCGGTACGCGGTGGCGGCCTCGCCGGAGGGATTGCCCGAGGCCGTTCCATCGGCCTGAGCCGCAGCGGCCACCAGCATGGCCAGGGAAGCGAGACACGTCTTCAGTTTCATTCCCATGAGGTTTGTCCTTTGTGGCGGTCGTTCGTTCTGCTCGCCGTGCACAACGCGCCATCGGGCGGATCGTTCCGGCCCGGAAAGGGCGCAGCGTGCGACGGAACGATCCGCGAGCGCCGGCGTTGTGCGCAACGAGCGATGCCGCAGCGATTCCCGCCGGGACTCGCGCAGGCGCGACACGCAAGCCGACTCGAGGACGAGGATGCCATGAAGAAACCAGTCGACCGCAGGCAGTTCCTGAAGATCGCCGGGATGTCGCTCGGGGTGGGAGCGCTCTACAGAGTCGCCCCCGCCCTCGCGGGGGAGCCCGGCGCGCAGGTGGCGCAGCAGCTCGCGAAGAAGAACGGCGAGCGGGTGGTCCCCTTCTCGTTCGTCCAGATGAGCGACGCCCACGTCGGCTTCAACGGGCCCCCGAACCCCACCGGGACGAAGGCCTTCGAGCGCGCGGTGGAGGTCGTGAACCGCCTGCCGCAGCGGCCCGACCTCGTCCTCTTCACGGGGGACCTCACGCACGACAGCGAGGACCAGGGCGAGCGGGCGGCGCGCATGCGCCGGTTCAAGGAGATCGCGGGCCGGCTGCGGGTGCCGGTCGTGAAGACGGTCCCGGGCGAGCACGACGCCGGCATCGACGAAGGCGCGCTCTACCACGAGATGTTCGGCGAGAGCTCCTATGCCTTCGACCACCGCGGCGTACACTTCATCGGCCTCGACAACGTCTCCCGGGCTCGCCCCGAGGTGGGATCGGAGCGGATCGCCTGGCTCCGCAAGGACCTCGCCCGCTTCGCGCCGTCGACGCCCGTCGTCCTCTTCACGCACCGGCCGCTCTTCGACCTCAAGCCCGAGTGGGAGTGGTTCACGAGCGACGGCGACGACGTGATGAACGTCCTCGCGCCGTACGAGAACGTGACCGTCCTCTACGGCCACATCCACCGGGAGGACGTGCACGCCTCCGGGCACGCGCGCCACTTCGCGGCCCGGTCACTCATCTTCGCCTTCCCCGATCCACAAGGGCAGGGAGAGAAGAAGCCCATCCCGTTCGACAAGGAAAAGCCGTTCGCGAACCTCGGCGTGCGCGCGCTCCGCGCCGGGCCCGGCAAGCCGCCTGCCCAGTTCGCGCTGGGGCTCGAGGACGTGGAGCTGACGATGCGGGAGTTCTCGGGGACGGAAGGGTTCAACCAGCTGCTCAAGGCGGGCACGCCGTGAGCGAAAGGAGACTGGACATGAGGACGAGGTCGATCGGGTTCGTGCTCTGCGCGCTCGCGCTCCTGGGTGGCGCCGCGCCGCGCGTGGACGCGCAGGAGCCGCGCGTCGTGAACATCACGGCCAAGAGGTTCCAGTTCACGCCGAACGAGGTGACGGTGAAGCACGGGGAGACCGTGAAGCTCGAGCTCCGGAGCGAGGACGCCGTGCACGGCTTCTTCGTGAAGGCGCTCGGGATCGACACCGAGATCAAGCCAGGGAAGACGACGGAGGTCGTCGTCACGCCCGAGAAGGAAGGCCGCTACACCACGATCTGCCACCACTTCTGCGGCTCGGGCCACGGCAACATGAAGATGACGATCGTCGTGGACTGAGTACCCGGGGCTCGCGCCGCCCCGCCCCGCTGGCACAGCCGTCGGGGCCCCACCCCGGCTAAGAAGCCAAAGGCATTTTTCGACAGGTCTTGAGTCGCCGGGGGCGAAGGCCGCCCCCGCCCCGCCGGCAGAGCCATCGGGGCCCCACCCGGGCCCCTGAGGCCGCAACTGTTTTTTTCGACAGGTCTTGAGGTGGCCCCGATGCGCCGAGCGACGTTTGCGGCAGGCCTTCTCCCCCTCCTCGCGCTCTCCGCTTGCGCGGCCCGCCCGCCGGGCAAGGTCGAGCGGGCGGTGATGACGCGGGTGAAGCGAATCACGGTCGGAGGGAAGGCCGACCGGAACCCCCTCGCCCCAACGGCCGAGAACGTGCGGGAAGGTCAGCGCGACTTCTCGCACTACTGCATGGCCTGCCACGGCCTCGATGGGCAGAACAGCGGGGTCCCCTTCGCACAGGCGATGTCGCCCCCCGTGCCCTCGCTCGGGTCGAGCGAGGTGCAGGGGTTCTCGGACGGGCAGCTCAGGTGGATCATCGACAACGGCATCTTCCCGTCCGGGATGCCGGCCTCGCGCGGCATCCTGAACGACGAGGAGATGTGGCGCATCGTCCTCTTCATCCGCCACCTGCCGCCCGTGGGAAGCCTCGGCGAGCCGGCCGTGTACGGCGGGTCCGGGCCGCCCAGCACGACGGAGGCCGACGGCACGTCGCGATGACCCGACCCTGCCCTCCACGAGGGCGGGGCACGCTCGGAAGCCGCTGCCTGTGCGTATCGGCTATCGGCGCAGGTCGGCAAGACGCTCTTCTACCGCGTGCGCCTCGGCCTTGAGATCGGTCAGGTAGGCTTCGAGCTTGGCGATCTTCTCGGCCTTGCTCTGGAATCGTCGCTGGAATCCCTGGTGCTTGCCCTCGCAGCCGTGGCGACCCGCACCACAACCACAGTCACCGCCGCATCCACGGCAACGGCATCCCGAGTGGCGATCATGGTCATGCCCGCCGTGCTGCTCGTGGCAGCGATCGCCTTCGCCGTGATGCCCGTGATGATGTTCGTGGTGTTCGTGTCTCTCGTGGGAAGACATGCGCAGCCCTCGCTTTCGTCCCAGCCGGTGAGCGATCCCCTGAAGCTTCTTCCTGCCGTGAATTTCAGGTGGTTTCTACCATGCTCCAGAGTGGGCGTGGGTCTCGCCCCCGGGGATTGCGGCGATCGAATTCTCGACCTCGGGCTCCCTCCTCGGCTCATGGCGACTCACGGGTGAGCCCCGGTCGACGGGTTGACACGGCGCGGCATCGCCGCTAGGTTCCGCACCGTTCCGGACGTCACGCGCGCCGCGCTCCGCAGGGCCATCCGTGCCCGCGAGAGAGAGCCGCAGCGTCTCGTGAACCGCCCGCGCGCAGCAGCGCCGGGGATCTCGCCGGCTCTTCACCCATTACCCGGAGGATGCGACAGCCCTGATGGAACGAGCACGATTCGAGGAGCCGGTTGAGCCGTCGCGACCCGACCGCGCGCGCAGCAGGCTGGAGGACGCCGGCGCCGCCCTGGAGTCGGGCGCGACGCGCTGGTTCAACCGCATCGTGGATGTGATCGTGCGGCTGCTCGTGCCGGTCGCGACCATCGCCCTCATGCTGGGGATCGCGCGCGTGTTCCTCGACCTGTGGGCCGTATACAGGAGCGCGACCATCGCGGCCGGCTTCGACCTGCTCGTCACGGACCTGCTCTCGATGTTCGTCGTGATCGAGCTCCTGAAGAGCATCATCGGGTATTTCGAGTTCCATCGGATCAAGATCACCTTCATCCTCGACGCGGCCGTGGTGTTCGTCGTGCGCGAGGTGATGATCGGGCTCTACAAGCACGCGCTCGGGGCGGGCGAGATCGCCGCGCTGGCAGCGCTCCTGCTCGTGCTCGGCGCTTTCCGGATCTCGGCGGTCGTCTTCTCGCCGCAAGCCGATCGATGGGCCGCGGCGCACGCGGAGGGAGTGCTGGAGGGGAGAGGAGGTCCTCGATGCTGAAGAAGATCACGAAGATCGACGTCTTCACGAGCGCGCTCACCGCGTGGTGGCGCGGTTCCGGCCCGCTGCGGCTCCTCGCGCGGGCTCGGCGCCACCCCAACGCGCTGCTCGCGGCGATCATCGGCCTGGGCGTCCTGTTGATGGTGATCCACTGGTCGGGGTCGGCCCAGTTCCAGTCCGCGCAGCGGGCCGCCGCCCATGGCGTGGCCGGGGCCGAGGCGCCTCGGCGCGACCCGGCAGCGGTGCGCGGCGAGGCCGCTGCGGCAGGGCGAGCGGAGACCGCGGCGGCCCGCGCCGAGACGGCGGCGGCCCGCGCCGAGACGGCGGCCGCGGTGCACGGCGAGGCTGCGCACCTCGCCGAAGGGTCGGTCCGTTGACGCGGCGCCTCCAGGGGTCAAGCCTCCAGGGGTCAATACATTCCACTTTCCACATGGAAGAAGAGAAGAAGGGGTCAAGACCTTCCACTTGACACATGAGTGTCGGAAGGTGGCGTTGCGGGATGGCGCGCTCTCTACGGATCGACCGCTCAGGCTGTGGCACCACGTGATGCACCGCGGGGGCGCGACATAGCTCGGTATGAGCGAAGGGCAGGTTGCGGAGGCGCTGTGGCGCCTGCGGCGCGACGGTTCTCCGTCCGGCATGACCGAGTGAACGTCTGTCCTGGCTAACCGCAGCATGTGGAAAGGGGAAAGTCTTGACCCCTATTATTTCATCCTTCAAACGCAGCGGTGCGGAAGGCACCCACGTCCACCTAGCGGCGCGCACTCTATGGAACTGTTGGTCCGGGCGCGAAGCGCTAGGCGCGGTACAGTTGCGCATGCCCACGCGCAGCTCGCTCCTGATCGTCTGTGTGCTCGCCGCCTGCGGTCAGAGCGTAACCACGCCCTCCACGTTGCCGGCAGGCTCGGCGGTCCCGCCCGCGAACCCACCGCCGCAGGCGTGCGGGGCCGGCGGTCTGATGGACTCCATTGGCCGCAAGAAGCTCCTCGTCGGCTACTCCGGCACCCGCGATGTGGGCGCCGCGGCGCCCTTCGATCTTCGGTATCAGTACCTCTGCGGCGGCCCCATCGGCGACCCTTCCCAGAACTGCTCGGCCTGGGACTGGTGGCAATGCTGGGAGCAGAACCTCGGCGAGCCGCCCCATGGCAACGTCGTCCAGGAACTCATCTCGAACACCAAGGAGAACGGCGGGGTCGCGATGTTCACCTACTACGTGATCCTGCAAGCGAGCGGGGTCGGGGAGGGCGCCGCCGAGGTGAAGCAGGCCGCCACCGACCGCGCCTTCATGGCGAAGTACCTCGCGGACTTCCGCACCATGCTCGATCGGATCGGCTCGAACGTCGCCTTCGTTCACGTCGAGCCCGACTTCTGGGGCTACGCGGGGCAGCTGACCATCCCAAACGGCCAGGACGCACATGCCTTGCCTGCGGCCGTGAACGCGAGCGGAGACTGTCCTGCCTCCGACTTCGAACAGACAATCGCCGGCCTGGGGCGCTGCATGATCGCCATGGTGCGCACGCACGCCCCGAACGCCAAGGTGGGGCTCCACGCCTCGGCGTGGGGTACGAACCAGGACGTGCTCCTCAACAAGACAGCCGGCTTCGACACGGAGGGCGAAGGCCAGAAGCTGGGCCGGTTCCTGGTGAGCGCCGGAGCCGACCTGGGCGACTTCGTGGTGGCGGACATGAGCGACCGTGACGCGGGGTGCTATGCGCACGGGTCGGATGGGTGCTCGGGGGCTCCGAGGGACACGTGGTGGCACACCGACTCCACGCTCCCCAACTTCACGCAGGCATTCACCTGGGCCAAGGCCGTGGCCGACACGGTGGGCCGGCCGATCCTGTGGTGGCAGATCCCGGTCGGCAACATGAGCCAGAACAACACCGTCGAGCACTGGCAGGACAACCGGGTCGACTACCTCCTCCATCACGCGACCGAGGTCGTCGCCGGTGGCGGCATCGGTCTTGCCTTCGGAGCGGGCGAGATCCACCAGACGACCCCGTCAACGGACGGAAACTACCTCGTCGACATGACCAGCGCGCTCGCGAATGCGGGCGGCATCGCGATCTGCCCTTGAGCGCCTCGAGCTGTTGCCAGGTGTTTCTCGCTCCAGGATCAACCCGGGAGCTCGTGCGCGGCGGAGGATCGGGTGGCCGCTGACGCCGTTTCCGGCGGCCCTCGCCTTGCCCTTTGGCTCTGTCGTGCGCGGTCCGGCTCTCAGTAGTCAGCGCATCGAGAGGACGAGGCACGGGAATGGTGAGGGGGCGCAGGCGGAGCGGATCCCCGCGCTCGTGGCTGGTCACGACCCGACGGCGTACCGACGTCCAGGGCGGCCTCGAGCCGGGCGAAGGCGTCGGCGATGGCGAGCCGCATCCCGGCCTGGTGCCGGATGACCGCCGAGACGTGACCCGCGTCGAGCCAGCGGAGCTCGCACCCCCAGTGCTCGGCGATGCGGCGCATCTCGGAGGGCGGCACGACGCCGTCGCCCGCCGTGCCGACGACGATGGCGGCCTCGGTGCAGGTGGGCGCCGGGAGGTTCGTCACGGAGAAGCGGGCGAGGTGTTCGCATACCGCCCGGCGGGCCGCCTCCGCGTCCTCGCCGTCGCCGGCGAGCGCCGCCCAGTGCGCCAGGTTTCTGAGGACGCCGTCGCGGAGCACGGAGTCCGGGGAGCAGGTGGCGGCGACCGGCACGACCGCGCACGGGAAGGACACCGTCGCGCCGATCATCGCCGCCATCTGCCCGCCCATCGAGAAGCCGGTGACCCCCAGCAGCGGAACACCCAGCGCCTCGGCGAGCCAGCGGAGTAGCGCCCGCCCCTCATGGAAGGTCGCCGCGCCCATGAGGTGGAGGTCCGAGACAGAGCGGATCGCTGGACCGACCTGGTTCGGCGGGCGGCGCTCGCCATAGAACGCGTTCTCGAGCACCATCGCCCCGATTCCGTGCACGAGGAGTGGTGCGGCAAAGCGGAGCCGCAGCGCGAAGCCCTGGTCGCCCGAGGCGGCGAGGTGGACGGCGACGCCGCGCGGCTCGCCGCTCGGGAGGAGCAGCCTTACCCGCGCCCTGCGGGCGCAGCGCGGAAGCCGATGCTCGGGGCTCTCGAAGGTCCCCTCGAAGAGGATGCCCCCGAACTCCCTCTTCCCGTGGCCCAGCCGCAGAGCGACGAGCGGGATCGGCCGGCTCGCGAGGACGACCGGGGAGATCCGCTGGCAGAGCTCGCGATTGCCCCAGCCATCCGCGAAGAACCGGGGACCGCGCGCGGCGAGCCCGAAGACGAGGTCCAGGAGGTGCATCTCAAGATGCGAGCCGGAGCGGCCTGGCCCCCCCCCGGGCCGGGGGCGCCCTTCAGGCGGTGGCTGTAAGAAAGGCAGCTACCCGCACTCGACACTCCGTGCAATACACAGGTGGGGTCTGATATGGCCGACAGCTCCTTCGTCTCCCACGTCCTCGAGCTCCTCGCGCCGGTCGGCCCGGTGCGCGCTCGCGCGATGATGGGGGGCCACCTGATCTACTGCGGTGCGTTGCCGGTGGCCCTCGTCGCGGACGACCGCCTATACCTCAAGGTGGACGCGGACACGAAGGGAGCTTTCGCCGAGGCAGGTGGTGAGCCGTTCACGTACCCGCAGCGCGGCAGGCAGATCGAGATGAGCTACTGGTCGCCGCCCGACGGCGCGCTCGACGACCCGGAGTCGATGCAGCCCTGGGCCGAGCTCGCCGTGGCGGCTGCCGCGCGGGCCAAGGGGTCTGGAGTGCCGTCGAAGAGGTCGAAGTCGAAGCGGTCGCGGTAACTACGCCTCCTCCGCGATCTCTCCCTCAGCGAGGAAACGAAAGAG
>JBGQLS010000275.1:0-8370 GCA_041500205.1 Anaeromyxobacteraceae bacterium
AGACCTGTCGAGAAATGTGATCGCTCTGCGGCGTGGCCGGGGTGGGGCCCCGATGGGCTTTGCCCGGCGGGGCGGGGGCGGCCTGCGCCCCCGGCGACTCAGCCCGTCTTCACGCGCAGGTGAAAGCTCTTGGGGCGCGTCAGCGCGAGAAGCCCGTGGCGCGAGAGCGAGAGCCCCAGCCCCGACTGCTTCCAGCCCACCCACGGGAGCGCCGGGTCGAGGTAGTCGCAGCGGTTCATGTACACGGTGCCGGCCTGGAGGCGGCGGCCGAGCGCCACCGCCCGCTCCTCGGAGCGGGTCCAGATCGAAGCGCTGAGGCCGTAACGGCTCGCGTTGACGCGCTCGAGCGCCTGCTCGTCACTCTCCACCTCCTCCACGATCGCGACGGGCCCGAAGCTCTCCTCCTCTGCGATGGCGGAGCCGCGCGGGGGACGCTCGACCAGCGTGGGGAGATAGAAGCGGCCCTTCCCGGCCACGCTGGCCCGCTCGCCGCCACAGACCACGCGTCCACCCCCCGCGCGCGCCTCGTTCACCTGCGCCTCGAGCTCGGCGGGGGCCTCGGGCGTCGCCAGCGGACCGAGCGTCGTGCCGTCCAGGCGGGGATCGCCCGGCTGCCACGCTCGAGCCGCCGCGAGCGCCTGCGCCATGAAGTCTCCGTAGATCCTCGCGTGCACGTAGATGCGCTTCACGCCGCAGCAGCTCTGCCCGGCGTTGTAGAAGGCCCCCTCGATCACGTTCGGGACGGCGAAGCCGAGGTCGGCGTCCTCGGCCAGGTAGGCGGCGTCCTTGCCGCCGAGCTCGAGGACCACCGGCAGGAGGCGCTGAGCGGCGGCCCGATGGACCTCCCGGCCAGCGGCGTTCGATCCGGTGAGCGCGGCCAGGGCGACCTCGGGACGCGCGATGACCCTCGCCACCACCGCGTGGTCGGCCACGAGCGCCTCGACCAGACCCTCCGGCGCACCCGCCTCGCGAAAGGCGCGCGCGAAGTGGCCGGCGCAGAGCGGCGTCCGGGAGGCGTGCTTCAGCACGACCGCGTTCCCCGCCAGCACCGCCGGCACGACCACGTTGACGGCCGTGAGGAGCGGGTAGTTCCAGGGGGCGACGTCCACCACCACGCCCAGCGGCTCGCGCGCGATGAAGCGCTGGAAGCCGGCCTTCTCGGGAAGCCGCTCGTCGGCGAGCGCCTCCTCGGCGATGGTGGCCATGTGCGTCGCGCGCGCGACGCAGGTGCCCACCTCGCCGCGCGCCTCGGCGATGGGCTTTCCCATCTGCCGCGTGATGTCGCGCGCCACCTCCTCTCGCCGCGCCAGGAGCGCCTCGCCGAAGCGGAGCACGAGCGCCGCGCGCTCGCGCACCGGGACGCGGGCCCAGGCGCGCTGGGCCGCGGTGGCGCGGTCGACGGCGGCCATGGCCTCGGCCTCGGTGGCGAGAGGCAGCTCACAGGCGATCTCGCCGGAGAAGGGATCGTCGACGCGCAGGATACGGGTTCGATCGGGCATGCGCGGAGCATAGCCGGAGTGGACGTGGTCGTCTCGTGGCCGGCGGGCGCCCGTTCGCGCCCTGCTTCCCGAGATCGTCGCCCGGCTGCGCGGCGCTTCTCTGGACGCCAGCGGGCCGCGTCAGCTGCGGTCTTCCGTGTTCCGGGCGAGCTCGCCTACCGAAGGGCGATACACCCTGTGAAATGAGGAGAGCGAGGGAGCCCCAGGGCACAGGGGCTCCCTCGCTCTACTTCTCGTCACTCACGGTGGATGGCACCCTGTGCGACGGTTTCTGAACGACGCCGCGGAATGGCGCGCACCAGTTCCGGGCTGGCTACGGACACGGCCCCGTCCCTGCGCTGCCGATGGCGGCCAAGCTCGGGCCATCGGGGACGGCGAGCGACGGGTGGTCGAACGGCGCAGCCTCGTTCGCGACACGGCAGTCGGTGAGGCCGCCTTGCATGAAGTCGACCAGCGCCGCCTTGTCGCTCGTGGAAAGACCTAGCGGCTTCATCAGCTTCGACTTCTCTGCGTTGGTGAAATCGCCGCCGCGGTCGTAGAAGTCGACCACGTCGGCCAGGGTGGCCTTCCCGCCGTTGTGGAAGTAGGGCGCGGTGAGGCCGACATTGCGCAGGCTCGGGGTCTTGAAGGCACCGTGATCGGCGGCCGCGCCCGAGACGGAGAAGGAAACACCGGTCGGTCCGGCTCCGGCGCGCCCGACGTCCTCGGAGGTGGGGCGCACGCCGGTGTTGTGGAAGCCCTGGTCGCCGCCGTCCGAGTTGATGAGCCCATGCTTGGCAGCGAAGCTGACCGAGGCGTCGGTCGTCTCCGCCCCAGCGTGGCACTTCGTGCAGGCAGCCTTGCCGGTGAAGATGCCCATGCCCTGCTGCTGGCTGGCGGTGAGCGCGCTGGCGTTACCCGACAGGAACCTGTCAATGGGCGCTTGGTCGGGGACGAGCGTCGACTCGTAAGCCTGGATGGCCTGGCCCCAGATGCCCGAGAAGTTGTCCACGGCGGTGGCGGCGGCGGATGGGCCGTAGGCGGCCGCGACGAGATCGGCGTAGCTCACGGTGAGGCCAGCGTTGGGCCAGGCCGAGACGGAGCCGAGGACGGAGTCGGTGGGCGAGACATGCTGGACCTGAAGCGGCGGCCGGGCCATGAGCTTCGCGCCGAGGCTGTTGGCGCCGTTGAAGCCACGGCCGGCGCAGGACATCTCCACGCTGGAGAGCGCCGGGCCCACCGCCTGCGACGCCAGGCTGGCGTTCTGGACCATGGGGCCGGAGCTGGTGGCGGCTCCGAAGGGATTGAGGCGGTTGAACTGGTGGTTGCCGCGGCCATCCCAGAAGTTGTCGCGGTTGAAGACCGCGCCAATTACGGGCGGGGCCTGGCGCCCGGTGACGAGGCGGTTCGCGCCGAAGACGGGATCGATGTTGGTGTCGCACACGTCGACTGCCGTGGCGGGATCGGCGGCGATGGCATGGAACGTGGTGTTGAAGACGCCCCCCGAGCCGACGCGGTCGTCGCTCGTGATGTTGGCGAGCGCGAGCAGCTGGCCAGCCGAGGTGACGCCGCCGGTCTCGAAGATGCCGTTGGGGCCGGGGTGAAGGGTGTTGAGGCGGCGGGTGTCCGTACCAGCAAGATAGTGGCAGCTGGCGCAGGCCTGCTGGCCGTCGCTGCCGGCCTGAACGTCCCAGAACAAGGCCTTGCCCAGGCGGATGGCTGCGGCCTGGTCGACGATGTCGCCTCCTACCGGCAGCGGCACGGCCACGGTCGAGAGTGCCGCGAGGCCGCCGCCCCCACCGCCGCCGCCCCCACCAACTCCGCCGCCGCCCGCGGCGGCTCCGCCCCCGTGCTGGGCAAGCGCGGTACTGGAAGTGTTCGCCGCGGCGCCATTGCATCCGAACGCCGCGAAAGCGGCGAAGACACCCAGAGCACCATACAGTACGTTGGCAACGTGTTTCCTCGTGACGTTCATTGTCCTGCCTCTCTGTGGGGAAGTTGGGCTCACCGTAGGGTCGCGCTCGCGCGACGGGGGAGACCGAATCCACGCAGGAGGACACGTCACTCATTTGCAATGTGACACCAGTTGCCATTCTCAGATAGTGTCCATTTCCCGCGGGTCACGAACGCGCACAGTCGTTGCGGGGTCACGACAGGGAAGCGTCCAGAAGAAGGTAACGAGAAGGGGACCGGGCCAAGGCACCTGCGCGGTCGGGCTTCGACGCGGACCCAGCCCAGGGCCTTGGGATTCGCTGCCGCGTCCCTTGCCAGCGGGTCTCTCAAACCGACGCCCTGTTCGCAGGGCAACGGTCTGCGTATGGGCGCACCCGCACGTCCGGACCACCCTTATCGTGTCGCAATTCCACGGCAACTTGTCGCTCCTCTCTCACGTGTACTACTTCGCAACGTCACGGCTCAGAGAGGGGTTCTTCGGAGATGTTGCTAACGCAGGTACCGCATGAGGATCTGATCGACAAGCCTCTCTACCCGCCGAAGGTGGCTGCGCGGTTTCTACGGATCGCGACGAGCACGATTCGGTGGTGGGCCCTGGGGACCGGCACACACCCGCCGGTAATCCGCATCGCAGAGCAACGCAAACGCCTTCTATCGTTCCGGAACCTTGTGGAAGCCCACGTGCTCAGCGCGATCTTGTGCCAGAATGACCGCATTCCACTGGCGCTCATTCGAGCCGTTCTGGCGTTGCTTGAGGAGTTGCTACATTCGGAGCACCCACTCTCGGACAAGCGAATGGAGAGTGAAGGAAAGGACTTCTTCGTTGCAAGGCTCGGGCAGCTCATCAACGCAACAAAGCATTGGCAGGCGGCTATCAATTCAACCCTCGCCTCTTATCTAAAACGGGTACGGCGAGATGAACGGGGCGAGCCATCACGCCTTATGCTCTTCACACCGGGACGGCCAGAAGGCCCCGAGTACATCATCATCGATCCGGCGGTGCAGTCTGGGACGCCGTGCGTCGCAAGCACGGGTGTTACAACAGCCATCATCGCCGAGCGCTTCAGGGATGGCAAGTCGGTAGTTGAGCTTGCCAGTGGGTACGGGTGTGGGCCGGAAGAAATCGAAGACGCCATTCGCTACGAGGCCGATTGACGTGACCCCTAATGGCGGTCATCGTGGACGAGACTTGAGCCACGCAGCGCCGCGCGAGCGCTGCCCAGAGTTGCTCATGCACTTCGTTGATGTCGCCCAGATCGGGACCGAACTGCGTCCCCTGTGCGGAGCTTGGCACGACAACGCGACCTGGAGGACCTTGCCTGGTGCGGTCGTTCCTTTGACCTACTCGACGGTAGCGTCTCGACAGCTTGGCACTGGCGGCTGAGCGGGCCCACGCTCACAATCGATTGGCTCGGGCGTGCCCAGACGTCTCGGGGCGGGCGCGCGACCCTTCGCGCTCGCCCCTCGAGCGCCAACCCTGCACAGGATCAGCTTCGGCGCCGCTCCAACCGTCAACCCGTCACAGCGGCTGCACGCTGGAGAATGTCGCGGTCATCGAGCCCGCAAGCGTCGGGGCCGCCGACGTGGGATCAGCCCGGACCGCGAGCTGCCTGCTCGGCCGGTGTGGGCCACTCGGGGCGGGGAAGCCCGCCGCCACCGGGTCGACGGTGACGCTGGGGTTCTTGTCGAGCTGGAACGTGACCCGGTGGCTGGTGACGTCCCATTGCATGGACAGCGCGTGCGTGGAGCCCAGGGTCACCGTCCCGAGTGACTGGAGCGCCTGGACGACCGTGGAGCGGGAGCACAGCGCCGTGTCGCAGCGGACGATGACGAGCGAGACGTCCGCATCGCTCATCTCGATGGCGGCCACGACGTCGCCGACCTGGCTCCCGGGCTGGTTCGTGTCCGGCGCGGCGCCGCTGCCGTTCGTGCCGTCGTTATAGAGCGCGGCTTCGAGACGGGCGGTGAACTGGCCGCCGGTCGCAGTGAGGTCGTTGACCGTGACGTCGGCTTGCAGGGCTGCAGGGCTGGTATTCACCAGGCTCATGGGCGCGCTGGCCAGCGTATTGGCTTGATCGAGCGTGATCTGCAGGCCCCCCTGAACGAGCTGGGAGCTCTTTCCGCCGATGGTCCACTTGGACGGATCGAAGTCCGCCCCGGCGCCGAAGTCGTCGAAGAGCGTGGCGGCCGCGCCGCCCAGGCCCACGTTGACGTTGCCGAACTGCGCCAAGACGGATCCATCACCGCCGCCATTCGACCCGCCCCTCACATGGGCGAAGAGGCTCGCCCGGAAGAAGTTCGCCGCCGACGTGTCCGCCGGGAAGGGCGAGGTCACGCCGGATGCGTCGACCGTCTGCGTGGCCGCGGCGAGGGCTCCGCCGGAGATGGCGAAGGTGAAGACCTCGGTGGCGGGGTTCACCGAGACAGAGAGCGTGTAGACGGTGCTCTCGGCGATGGGCAAGCCGGCGGCGGGCCAGGCCGTCCCCGAGGAAGCCCCCACGGACGCGCTCGTGGAGCAATCGGAGGCAGTACACTCGAACAGCTCGCGCGAGGCGACGAGCCCGCTCGCCGATCGCGTCAGCGCGACCCGCGCGAAGAGCGCGCCGGCAAGATTGTCGGGCGCCTGAACTCGATTGGCGACAGGCTGGAACAGGAGAGCAATACCGGCCCGAGCGATCGTGTCACCGGTGGTGCTGCTGGCCGTGATCTGGGCGTCCGCGGTCAGCGTGGTCACCTCGCCGGGCGAGCGCATCACCAGATCCGTGGCGTAGACGGTGAGGGGCTTGACCTCCGAGAGGGAGTGGCTCAGCAGCGCGGCGTGGTTCGTCAGCGTGGCGCCGTACTGGCCCTCCTTCCACTGCGCGCCACTGACGCTCGGCGGAGCGGTGTGGCCGCTGCAGCCCGCGAGGAGCGCGGCGCCGAGGAGGCCGGTCATCACTCCGACAGCCGCGCGGCCCCGGAAGCCGCTGCACCCGCGCGCGGATCCGGCGGTGCCCTTCCCATTCGAGACGTCACGAGATGCCATGTCTGCGCCCTCGGTCCTGTCGTCGAGAGGCGCGCTCATGGCACGCTGAGCGGGGCGGTGAGGACGACGGAGCGGCTGGAGGGCAAGGAGTTGCGGTGAGGCGCGGAGCTGGAGTCGGTGCTCGCCTCGATCTCGATGAAGTACGTGTTGCCGCTGGAGAGCAGGCCGGCGGGGATCGGGACGGAGACCGTCCCGGTGAAGAGCCGCGCCTCGACGACGATGTGGGCCACCACCGCCTCCACCGTCGCGCCTCCGCCGTTGGAGAGCACGTGGACGCGGAGCTCGTAGCGCCCGGCCGCGCCCGTGGCGGGACGGTCGAAGGCGACCGTGGGGGTCGACGAGATGGAGATTGTGCCGGGCGGCGGGGGCGCGGGCGAGACGACGGGCAGTCCGTCGATCGTGACGTTCAGCACAGGCCCGAGGGGCAGAGCGATCGGCGAAGAAAAGGCGGCGACATCGAACTGGGAGAAGGCCCCAGCGAGGGCTGTAGCGGAGGTCGTGGCGCCGGGAGCCTTGTAGTTGACGAAATAGTCCTTCTCGAGGACGGCGAAGACGCCCCAGTCGGCAGGGTAAGGATTGCCGTAGTCGACGGGGCCGAGGTGGATGCTCGCGGCGGCGACGGAGGGGCTCACGAAGAATAGGTCGGGAGGAAAGGGATCGTAGACACCGAACTTGTTTCCTCCCGGAAGGGCCTGGATGGAGAGAAGGCGCGCAGAGGGCTGGGCATTGGCACCGAAGACCGCGCCCTCGTTGAAGTAGGAGGAATCGAAGGAGATGTCGACGGTGGAGGTGGCGGATAGCGGGACCAGCGTGATCGAGGCGCCGCTGGAGGCACCGCTGGTCCACGTCTGGAGTGGGACCGAGCCAGAGCGGGTGAGGGTGTTGTAGTCGGTCTGGTCCAGGCCCTTCCGCGCCTCGAGCTGGTTGGCGAGGAGCGCGTCGCCGGCCGGCAAGTTGTCGCCGAGGGCGTTGAAGTCGAAGGCGCCATCGCTGGTGGCGTTCGGCGCGATGTTGGCGGGGGTGTCGAGGACGAGGCCCGCGCCCGGGGAGACGATCTCCAGCTCGTCGGTCGAGCTCCAGGCGGAGAGGTTCTGGAGGTTGAGGCTGATGGGGGTGGAGGCCGTCGCGGCGGCGACGCCGGCGTGGCCGAACGAGGTCGAGCCCAGGTCGAGCACGCGCTTGCGCGTGACGAAGTAGTCCGAGCCGATCTGGATGACGTTCGTGCCGGCGGGCACGCCGGCGATGCGGAAGCTGCCGTCCCCGGCGCCCGCCCCGGAAAGCGCGGCCCCAGCACCATCTCTGGCGGCGATGCTGCTCGGGGAGAGGTCGACCGCCTGGTCCTGCGACCCGCTCTCGCCGACGGCGGTCACCACACGGCTTCCGGCAAGGTCGGGCAGCCAGCCCACGAAGCCTCGCCCGAGCTGCGTGATGGTGGCGCTGGAGTTGCCGCCGCTCGATTTCTCGTCGAGCTCTTGCCAGCTGGAGCCCGGGTTCCAGAACAGGCGCGCCTGATCGTCGTTGCCGGAGTAAGCGATCTGGATGGTGGCCGGCTTCTGGAACCTGAGGCCAGCAGGTCCAAGCTCGTAGTGGGCGCTGAACGCATTGAATCCGTTCGGCGGCGCGCCCGACTTGGCGATGGTGATGGTCTGTTCATCGGAGAGGGCGCCCGCGGGGATCGTCAGGACGACCTCGTTGCCGAGCCGCACGGTGCCGCCCGCCGGTCCGACCGTCGGGCTGGAAACGGAGTTGTTGCCGCCGCAGCCTGCGGCGGCGAAGGCGATTGCGATGACGGCCAGGGCCGTGATCTTCATGGGAACCCTCCTCATGGTGAAGTCCTGCCCGCTGCTTCGGAATGACCAACGCTCGTCAGGGATGGCTGCGGTTCTCGTGACCACTCTTGTCGTCGTCCTCGAA
>JBGQLS010000276.1:0-8362 GCA_041500205.1 Anaeromyxobacteraceae bacterium
CACAACGAGGCCAACGGCGAGATGAACCAGGACGGCTCCGACGACAACGCGTCCTGGAACTGCGGGGCGGAGGGCGAGACGGACGACCCGGGCGTGAACGCGCTTCGCGACCGGCAGCAGCGGAACCTCATCGCGACGCTCCTCCTCTCGCAAGGCGTCCCGATGCTGTGCGCCGGCGACGAGATGGGCAAGACGCAGCGCGGGAACAACAACGCCTACTGCCAGGACAACGAGCTCTCCTGGCTGGACTGGAGCCTCGACGAGCCAAGGCAGGCCCTGCTCGGTTTCACAATCAGGACGATCCGCCTCCGCCAGGCCCTTCCCGTCCTTCAGCGGCGGCGCTTCTTCCGCGGCCAGCACTTCCGGGACTCGTCCCTGAAGGACCTGGCGTGGTTCCGCCCCGACGGGAGCGAGATGACGGAGGAGGACTGGAAGCAGCCGTACATCCGCTCCCTGGCGTACCTCCTCGGCGGAGATACCATCTCCACCCCCGACGAGCACGGTGAGCGCATCGTCGGGGACACGCTGCTCGTGCTCATGAACGCGCACCACGAGAGCGTGCGCTACACGCTCCCGGACATAGAGTGGGGACGCGAATGGGAGATCCTGCTCGACACGTCAGGCGGGACCGACGCCAAGCGCGACCGCCTCTTCGCGGCCGGCATGGTGGAGGTCGCGCCGCGGTCACTGGTCGTGCTGTCGAGGCCAGAGGCCGCGTAGCCATTCCCCTCCTCAGCGCACCCGGAACCTTCCGATGAGCGGCACGTGGTCGGAGAGGCCGGAGAACGGGGCCTGTCGGTCGCCGAAGCGAGTCGTGCCGTCGCAGTCGATCCAGGACACCCCGTTGCCATAGAAGACGTGATCGAGGTGCATGCGGAGGCGCATGAATCCCGCGGTGGGGAAGGCGCGCGGAGCGCTCAGGTCGATCTGGCCGACCGCCGCCTGGGCGCTCGTGAAGCCCGCTTCGTCCGTCAGGTAGCGAAACACGGGCGAGCCGGGCGCCGCGTTGAAGTCGCCGCACACCACGAACGCCTGCCCGCGGGAGTGACGGCGCACGAAGGCTGCCAGCGTGCGGGCCTCGTGCAGCTGGTTCGGACCCCACCCCATGCGCAGGCGCTCCGACCAGAACGCGCGCGCGAACGGCGTCGGGAGCGACAGGTGCGTGTTGAAGACGTGCAGCGGCCCTCCCGGCGTGGACACCTTGATGTGGGCGCAGATACGGGTCTGCTTGCGATCCTTCCACCGCTCGATGTGATGGTGCGTGATGTGCTCGGGCGACTCGACGTTGTGGTGGTCGACCCGCAGGCGCTTGACATTCACGAGGATGGCGAGCCCCGTCGTGTAGATGGGCACGCCCCGCAGCTGGTTCACGTGGGCGCGGAAGTAGAAGCCTTCGTAGGGCGAGGCGCGCGCGTCGCCCGCGAACGCCGCCTCCACCTCGCGCATGAAGCAGGCGAGCTGCGTCTCGGCGGGGAGGCGGCCCCGGAACGCGACCCGCGACCGGATCGAGATGGTCTCTATCTCCTGCAGGCAGACCACGTCGGCCAGGGGCTCCAGCACGGCCAGACGGGCGGCGATACCGCGCTGCGACGCGCGCGTCGAGGCGAGCCCCCTCAGCGCATGGCCGAAGTAGCGGACGTTGTAGCTCACGATGCGGAGTGGCCGGCCCACCGCCCGGAGATTAGTCGGTGGAGCCACCGGACGACACATGACGTCCCTCCAGAGTCGTCGCGCATGGGCGTTGCCATGCATTCCCGCGAGGACGAAGTTGAGGAGGAGGACTGCCGGCGCTCAGGGCTTCTGCCGCCGTCAAGACGCGGCTCCTCCGGCAGCCGTCCCACCCGTGAAGGGAGTGTTGGTGAGCACGAACCGCCTATCGCTCGCACAGCAGGCCTATCAAACGGCGCTCGGGGCAGCGCGCGCGGAATCCACGCCGCGGACCTGGGTGCGCCTGCTTCGTGCCGCCAACAACCTGCGCGAGGCGTCTCGGGACGCCCTCGCCGCAGCGCGCAAGTCCCGGACGCACACGCACGACTGAGTACCCGGGGGCGAAGGCGGCCCCCGCCCCGCCGGCAGAGCCTGGAAGAGCCGTCGGGGCCCCACCCCCGCCAAGCGGCCGGGCGGTCCATTTTTCGACAGGTCTTGAGAGGCTGTGAATCAATCCCCTCCCTTCGCCGCGACGGCGCTCACGCCTTCCTCGCAGGGAGATGCCTCGCCTGACGGCACGGAGAGCCCCCTCCCGTTAGGAACGCGCCATGCCGTTCTTCCAGGATCCACCGCGCCTCGCCAACGCCTACGACGCGGATCCGCTCCTGCGCGAGTACCTCACCCGCCGGCTGGCGGATTCCCTGCCGGAGCTGGAAAGCGAGCTGCGCCACCTGGGCGACCTGGCGGTGACCCGTCTCCTCGAGCTGCAGCAGACTGACCGCTCGTGCGAGCCGCGCCACGTGCCCTACGACGCCTGGGGCCGGCGCGTGGACCGGATCGAGCTCACCCCGCTGTGGAAGGAGGCAGCCCTGCTCTCGGCGCGGCACGGCCTGGTGGCGACCGCGTACGAGCGGCGCCAGGGCGCGCTTTCACGCGTGGTGCAGCTCACGCTGCTGTACCTGGTGGAGCCTTCGCTCGACGTCTACTCCTGTCCGCTCGCCATGAGCGACGGCGCCGCGCGCACGCTCCTCGACCTCGGCAACGCCGAGCTCGTCGCGCGCGCGGTGCCCCGGCTCACCTCCCGCGATCCGGCCACCGCCTGGACGAGCGGCCAATGGATGACCGAGCGCGCCGGCGGCTCCGATGTGGGACGCACGGAGACCGTTGCCCGCCGGGCGCCGGACGGCTGGCGCCTGTTCGGCACGAAATGGTTCAGCTCCGCCGCGACCGCGGAGATGGCCCTGGCGCTGGCGCGCCCCGAGGGAAACCCGCAAGGCGGGAGGGGGCTCGCGCTCTTCTACCTGGAGACGCGCGACGCCGAAGGCGGCCCGAACGGCATCGTCGTGCACCGCCTCAAGGACAAGCTGGGCACGCGAAAGCTCCCCACCGCCGAGCTCGGCCTGGAAGGGACACGGGCGGTGCCGGTGGCCGGGCTCAGCGAGGGCGTGAAGAACGTGGCCTCCATGCTGAACGTGACGCGCCTCTGGAACGCCGTCTGCGCAGCAGCGGGCATGGAGCGCGCCCTCGCCCTGGCCCGCGACTATGCCGGGCGCCGGGATGCCTTCGGCGCCCAGCTCGCGGCGAAGCCGCTCCACGCCGACACGCTGGCGGGGTTGGAGGCCGAACGCGAGGGCGCGTTCCTGCTCGCCTTCCGGGCTGCGGAGCTCCTGGGGCGCCGCGAGGAAGGATCCGCGCGCGACGGCGAACTCCTCGCGCTGCGGGCGGTGACACCCCTCGCGAAGCTCACCACGGGCAAGCAGGCCGTGGCCGTCGCCTCCGAGACCCTGGAGTGCTTCGGCGGGGCTGGGTACGTGGAGGACACCGGTCTGCCACGTTTGTTGCGCGACGCGCAGGTGCTGCCCATCTGGGAAGGCACGACCAACGTGCTCGCCCTCGACCTCCTGCGCGCGCTCTCCGCCGAGGGGGCCACGGAAGCCCTGGCCGAGGAGATCCGGCGGCCCGCACAGGCCGCCCACGATCCCGCTCTCGGGCCGGCTGCGGAAGCGGCGCTGCGAGCGCTCGCGCACGCCCAGGCCTGGCTCGCTCGCGCCCGCTCGTCTCCACCCGTGCTCGAGGCCGGCGCCCGGCGCGCCGCGCTGACGCTGGGGCGGGCGCTCGAGGTCGCGCTCCTCTGCGAGCACGCCCAGGCGTGCCTCGATTCCGGCCGAGGTGGCCGGGCGGCCGCTGCTGCGCGGCGGCTGGCGCGACACGGGATCGACTTCGTCCAGGACGAGCTGCCACTCGAGGACGCGCGGCTGCTGGCTTCCGAGGGTTGATCGAAGCTGAACCGATCGACCGCCTCCCGTCGTCAAGCCGTGGGTCCCGAGCCCGCGCCCGGCGTCAAGGTCTTTGGTGAGCCCGGATCAGCTTCGTTTCCGGGGGGCTCCTCCCGGGCTCGGGCTCGGGCTCGGACTCGTTCACGGACAACGGACGGTTCGGGACCCACGAGAAAGTGAAAGCCACAATGAACCCCGGCCGCCTGGCGGGGGCCGCCTTCGCCCCCGGCTACCGCCCGCCTGGCGGGGGTGGGGCCCCGACGGGCTTGCCCGGCGGGGCGGGGGCCGCCTTCGCCCCCGGCTACTCAGTGAGGCGCAGCCCGCGCGGGACCAGCGCGCGCTCCACCAGGTCGAAGACGCCCTGCGCGGCGAGGGCGAGCGCCGCCGCCGGCAGGGCGCCCTCGAGGATCAGGCGAAAGTCATCGAGGCGGATGCCGGTGAAGATGGGCTGGCCGAGCCCGCCCGCGCCGACGAGGGCCCCGAGCGTGGCGGTACCGACGCACAACACGGCCGAGGTCTTCACGCCGGCCAGGATCCCGCGCGAGGCCATGGGCAGCTCGACCAGGCGCAGGCGCGCCATCGGCGGCAACCCTAGCGCGAGAGCGGAGGTGCGGACGTCGTCGGGGATCGAGCGCAGCCCGGCGTGCGTGCTGCGGACGATGGGGAGGAGGCTGTAGACGAAGAGCGCGAACAGCGCCGGCTTCGGGCCGATGCCGAGCAGCGGCAACGTCGCGACGAGCAGCGCCAGCGAGGGGATGGTCTGCACGAGCCCGGCCGCGCCGAGGACGACCTGACCCAGCCGCCGCCGCCGCTCGGCGAGGATCCCGAGCGGCACGGCCACGGCGATGGCCGCCGCCAGCGACGCCGCCACGAGCCCGAGGTGCTCGAGCGTGCGCCGGGCGATGCGCGCGGCCATCCCCTCTCCGCGCGCGCTGCTCGAGACCCCGAGCGCGGTGCGCAGGAACCCTGCGGCCACCTCCGGCTCCGGCACGCGTTCCAGGCGGGCGCGCGCGTTCAGCGCGACCATGTCGGCGGTCGTGATTCGCCCCTCCAGCCGTTCGATCGCCCGCAGCGCCTCCGGCGCGCGCGCCTCGAGGTCCTGTCGCCACAGGAAGACCGCCTTGTACTCGGGGAAGGCGTGCCGGTCGTCCTCCAGGACACGCAGGTGCTGGGCCAGGATCTCGGGATCCGTCGAGTAGAGATCCGTCACGTCGATGGCTCCCTGCGCGAGCCCGCGGTAGGCGACGTCGTGATCGAGCCCGCGCACCTCGGCGCGCTCGAGTCCGTAACGGGCGCGCAGGGCGGGCCACCCGTCGGCCCGGTCGAGGATCTCGTGCGACAGCCCGAGGCGCACCCCGGGGTGGCGGGCCAGGTCCGAGATCCTGTGGATGCCGAGCTTGGCCGCGACCTCTTCGCGCATTCCGAGCGCGTACCCGTCCTCGAATCCGAGCGCCCGCCCCATGCGCACGCCGCGGGTCGCCAGCGCTGCGCGCAGGGCGTCCTCGTCGCGCGCGTCGACGCCGTGCAGTAGCTCCTCCGCGATGGTGCCGGTGTACTCGGGGTAGAGGTCGATCTCGCCCGCGAGGAGCGCGCTCCACAGCACGCGTGTCCCGCCCAGCTCCTTCACGTGCGCGGCGCGATTGCCGGCGCTGGTAGCGAGCTGCGACGCGAGCTCGCCCAGGACGACCGACTCGGTGAACTTCTTCGAGCCGATCCGCACCGGCGCCGGCGCGGCGGCGGCCGCCCCTGCCGCGAACGCGACGCCCAGCAGCGCTGCCCTGGCGCTCATGGCACCCCGCGACCACCTGGCGGCGCGGCCACGGTCCCACCGGAGGCGCGCAGCGAGTCGAAGGGCGAGCGCTGCGCCCGCAGGAAACGGGTGACGAACGGGTCGGCAGGTCGCCGGAACAGATCGTCGAGCGTGCCCTCCTGGACCGCGCGCCCGTCTCGCAGGAGCGCGATGCGTCCGCCGAGGAGGGCTGCCTCCGCCAGGTCGTGCGTGACGAGCACGACGGTCTTGCGGAGGCGCGCGAAGGCTGCGGCGAGGTCGTCCTGCAGGTCGGCCCGCGTGACGGGGTCGAGCGCACCCAGCGGCTCGTCGAGGAGGAGGACCTCCGGATCGAGCACGAGCGCGCGCACCAGCGCGACGCGTTGCGCCTGCCCGCCCGAGAGCTGTGCCGGATACCGGGTAAGCAGCTCCGCCGGGAGCCGCGCCAGCTCGGCGAGCTCGGCGACGCGAGCGCGCAGACGCGGCTCCTCCCAGCGCAGCCAGCGCGCGACGAGCCCGGCGTTCTCCTCGGCGGTGAGGTGCGGGAACAGCCCTCCCCCCTGGACCACGTAGCCGATGCGGCGCCGCAGCGCGAGCAGGTCCACCTGCGACAGGGGCACGCCACCGAAGCGCACTTCCCCTTCGTCGGGTTGTTCCAGCCCGAGCAGGAGCCGGAGCAACGTCGTCTTCCCGGCGCCGCTCGGCCCGACCACGGCCAGCGTCCCGCTCCGCGCGACGGCGAGGTCGAGCGGCCCCAGCACCGTCGCTCCGCGGTGGCGCTTCAGGACGCCGCGCAGCTCGAGCAGGGGAACGGCGCCTCGATCGGGCGCGGCGGTGAGCATCCGTGCTCTATAGCTTCACCTGCACCTCGTAGCGGCGGTTCTTGGCCTTCTTGGCCGGCGTATTGTCCGGCTTCACCAGCGGCCGGTCCGAACCCATGCCCACCGCGATGATCTCCCCCTCGGGCACGCCCTTGGCGGCGAGCTCCTTCTTCATCTTCTCGGCCCGGCGCTGCGAGAGCTCCTTGTTGTGCGCCGCGCTGCCCGAGGAGTCCGTGTGCCCGGACACCTCGAAGTTGAAGTTCTTCACGCCGGCCGACTGGAGGCGCTTCTTGGCGTCGACGAGCGCGGTGGCGAGCCGGCGCGCCTTCGGATCGCAGCCCTTCTGGAGCTCGTCGGAGTCGGTCTTGAAAGAGCACTGGTTCTTGCGGCTCTCGTCCAGGAGGCGCTTGTTGATCTCCTTCTCCAGCTTCCCGGTCGCAGCGCCGCCTACCGCCTTCTTGCCCAGCTCCCAGGGATTCGTCTGCGCCAGCGCGAACGACGAAAGCGCGAAGAAGGACAAGGCGAACGCCACGGCATGTCGCATGCGGGACCTCCTCAGGGGTCATGTTCTTGGGGTTGAGCCGCCATCATACGGCCTGACGGCTGCCTCGGAGGAGCCCGCGCGGGGCCCCACCGCCGTAGTGGTGGCCGCGGGGCGAGCGGGCATTTAGGCAAGCAAGTGTGCGGGTCCTCACTGGAACGAGCGGTTTCAGCTACCCGGCCTGGAGAGGCGCGTTCTACCCGGTAGGCCTCACGTCGCGGCGCATGCTGGCCCACTACGCGACGCGCCTCGACACGGTGGAGGTGAACGCGACGTTCTATCGGATGCCCAAGCCTGACACCATCGCCACCTGGCGAGCCGAAGTGCCGGGCGGCTTCGTGTTCGCGCTCAAGGCACCACAGCGCGTCACCCACGTGAAGCGCCTGCGCGACGTCGAGGACGCGATCGCGGCCTTCTACCGCGCGTCGGCCGAGCTCGGGCGCGCCCTCGGGCCGGTCCTGTACCAGCTTCCGCCGTCGCTCAAGAAGGATCTCCCTCGGCTGGAGGACTTCCTCGGCATCCTGCCGGCCGGTGGGCGCGCCAGCTTCGAGTTCCGCCATGCGTCGTGGCTCTCGGACGAGGTCTACTCCGCGCTCGCCGCGCACGGCGCCGCGCTGTGCCTCGCCGACGGCGACGAGGTGACGACCCCCGCCGTCGCGACCGCCGACTTCGGCTACCTGCGCCTGCGGCGTTCCGAGTACGCGGCAGCGGACCTCCGCGGGTGGGCGGAGCGCATCCTGGCGCAGCGCTGGAGCGAGGCGCTCGTCTACTTCAAGCACGAGGACGAGGCGCGCGGCCCTGCCTTCGCGCTGGCCCTGCGCGAGGTGCTGCGGGACGCGGGGCTGCCACGCGCCCAGGGCCCTGAACTCCACCCCGCCCCCGGGCAGTGGTAGGCTGCGCCCGTGCACGTCGGACTCGTATTGACTGGTGGTGGTGCCCGGGCCGCCTACCAGGTGGGCGCGGTCCTCGCCATCTCCGAGATGAGGTCCGGCCAGTCGCCGTTCTCGATCTTCGCCGGCGTCTCTGCTGGCGCCATCAACGCGGTCTCGCTGGCCGCCGGCGCGGACGAGTTCAGGGTAGCGGCCGAGCGCCTGGCCGAGATCTGGCGCGGGCTCACGCCCGATCGCGTCTACCGGACCGACGCGCGGGGACTCGTCGCCATCGGCACGCGCTGGATCAAGGACCTCTCCGCGGGTGGGCTGCTCGGCTCGTCGCGGATCAACTACCTCCTCGACACCGAGCCGCTACGGCAGCTCCTCGCCGAAGTGCTCCCCATATCGCGGCTCGGGCAGCACTTCCGCTCGGGGGC
>JBGQLS010000277.1:0-8325 GCA_041500205.1 Anaeromyxobacteraceae bacterium
CGACTCGGTCCTGCCACCCAGCGTGAAGGCTCGGGTCGCCGTGGAACAGGCCTCCACCTTCGGCTGGGAGAGGTACGTCGGGTCCGAGGGCCGGGTGATCGGGATGCGCACCTTTGGCGCCTCGGCGCCGCTCAAGGACCTGCAGCAGCGCTTCGGGTTCGAGCCGGACCGGGTGGCGGCCACCGCGAGGGACCTGCTGGGCAGGCCGACCTCGCGCTGATCGAGGGTGCGAGAGCTGGACGGAACACGAACCGTCCCCGGTCCTCCGCCACGGTGACGGCGACGGTTGACGGCCGACCGTGTACGCGTCCGTCAGACGACGGGCTTTCTCCGGAACACGAACAGCCCTGGCAAGGCCAGCCCCACCGCCAGCGCGGCCACGATGAAGCACGCGTCCAGCCCGGAGGTGACCGCGGTCGAGAGCAGCTGGTCGTCGAGCCCGCGCCGCTCGATCTGCGACAGGGCCATGAGCGCCGTGAAGATGGGGACGCCCGGCACCATGGGGATGACGGCCGCGACGGTGAAGACCTTCGGGTGCGCGCGGAGGCGCTGCGCCGCCCACACGCCCAGCCAGCTCACGGCGGCAGCCGACAGGAGCGACGCCCACGGCATCGACAGCCCCGTGGTCACCAGCAGGTATCGGAGCGAGCGCCCGATCGCGCCGCCCAGGGCGCACCACCCGAGGATGCGGACGGGGACGTTGAAGGCCATGCCGAACCCGACCGCCGGGATGGCCGCCAGCACCGCGTTCCGGAACAGCTCGGCGAGGAGGTTCACGGGAGCCCCCACAGGTTCCAGACCGACATGGCGAGCAGGATGCCGGTGCAGGCGGCCGCCGAGAGCAGCAGCGCGTACGCGAGCCGGGCGATGCCGGTGTGGGTGTAGCCCTTGACCATGTCCGAGACGCCGTTGATGAGCGGGAAGCCCGGGACCAGGAGCAGCACGCAGGAGGCGAGCGCGATCCGCGGCGTTCCGCCCAGCTTCCAGACCTCCGAGAGGCCGGCCAGGGAGGTGGCCACGAAGGCGGTCACGAAGAAGCTCACCACCGGACTGAAGTGGAGGCGCGCCACCAGCATGCGCAGGTACATGGCCACGCCGCTCGCCACCACCACCACCGCACACCCGATCCCGTCGGCCCCCGCCAGCCGCGCGAACGCGGCGCAGGAGACGCCGATGGCCGCCGACACCAGCCAGCGCGGGTAGTGCAGCGGGGCGATGGCCTCGAACCGCGCGCGGTACCCGCCGGCGTCGAGTTCGCCGCCCTCGACCGTCAGGACGGCCCGCTGCACCTCGGTCACCACGTGCATGTTGATGCCGCGGTCCTGGATGCGGCGCACGGTGGTGATGCAGTGGCGCTCGCTCAGGGTGGTGAGGACCACGCTGTTGGCGAAGACGCCGGCCTCGACCCGGTCCAATCCCAGCGCCAGGCCCAGCCGACAGGCCAGGGTCTCCACCAGCGCGCTCTCGGCGCCGTGCTGCATCAGCACCAGCGCCGTCTCGACGCAGAGCCGGGTGATCTCCCGCTGCTCCCGCTCGGCGAGGTGGGCGGACGCCAGCTCGGTCGCGCCCGGGGGCATCATGGGGTTCGGCCCGCTAGTCCCATTCGATCTGGTACTCGGAGTTCAGGAAGCCGGCGTCGCGCCCGACCACGCGGGCGTTCCTCGAGAGGCAGGCGGCCGCTAAGGGCGCAACCACCGACGCACGTTATCAATCCGCGTGCCAATCCGGGCGTCGGGCGGAGCACCTGGAAATACGCGCTCGTGGCGCACTCGGCGGCAGGGGAGGCTTCGCGCGAAAGGCCATGGGAAGACGGACGGGCCTGCGGCCGACGCGGCGCGTACGTCAAGGAATCCGCGATCGTGGAACACGGATGCAAACCAACGCTCGCGACCGCCATGACAGGCGGCTGGACACGCGCGCCCGGAGCGCGGTGACCGCGATACCGGCGACAGCGTGTCGAGAATCCGACAGGCTTGGATTGTCGCGCCGCATCCTGTGGTGTCGTGTCGCGATATTCGCCCCGGCGCGGCGAGATCTGTCGCCATCCGCAGCGTTTGCCACGGGACGGCACGGCCCCTGCTCAGCTCCGTGGCGACGTTCGAGTGAGCCATGCGGATCGCGCGAGAGCAGACCGGGAAGATCACCCAGCGATCGATCGCCTTGCTCGCGGCAGGCGCCGTGTTGGCGCTGGTGTGGCTCGCCCGCGAGCTGCTCATCCCGGTGACGCTTGGCATCTTCCTGGCATCCGCGGTATGGCCGATCGTGATTCGCCTCGAGCGCGTGCGGGTCCCCCACGCCGCCGCTGCCCTGGCAGGGACGTTGCTGACGACGCTCGTGGTCGCCGGGGTCGTCGCCATCCTCTACAACGGCCTCGCGGCGTTCGCGCAGGAGCTGCCGGCATACGAGGACCGCATCCGTGACGCCCTGAGGGCGATCACCTCGCATGTCACGCACCTCGAGCGGCGGGGCGAGGCGCTCGTCGCGCCCCCGCCGGGCGGCGTCAAGGTGCAGCAGGGGTTGCCGTGGGGGCCCTTCCTGGTCGGCACGGCGCAGAGCGCGTTCGCGCTCGCGGCGCAAGCAACGGTGGCCGGCTTCACGCTCTACTTCGCCCTGGCGGAGGGGCCCCGCTATCGCGAAAAGCTGCTCTGCGCCCTCGCTCACGACCCCGCGGCGCGCCACCGCGCGTTCGCTCTCTTCGGCGAGATCCACCGCGACATCGAGCAGTACATGGTGAACCGGCTGGTCCTCAACGCGGCACTCGGGGCTGTATTGTGGGGCATCTACGCAGCGTACGGCCTGAAGCACGCGGTCGTCTGGGCGCTGGGCACCGCCCTCCTCCACTTCATCCCCTACGTCGGGCCCGCCGTCGGGCTCGTCCCGCCCACGCTCATGGCCGCGCTGCAGTACGGGACCGTGAAGGACGTCTTGTTCGTCGCGGCCGTCTACATTCTGCTCGTCTCGCTGCAGGGCAACCTCGTCGACCCGATCTTCCTGGGGAAGCAGCTGCGGCTCAGCTCGATCGCGGTGTTCCTGGGCTCGCTCTTCTGGTTCTGGATCTGGGGCCCGGTGGGGCTCTTCCTCGCCGTCCCGCTGCTCTCGGCCATCCGCGCGGTGTGCAGGCACTTCCCGCAGGTGAAGGTGGTGGCCGACTTGCTCGGGGAGTGACCCTCACCCGTGCCGGGCCCCCTCTGCCGTGGGGCGGTAGCGTCACAGTCAGACCTTGGCACCGCGCGCCCGGCGAAAGTCCGTTTCCCTCGAGGTGATCCGAGCGTTCCTTCGTGGCATGATTCCGCGTAGGGGGCGGGAGGGTCGCCTGAGGAACGCACGCGCACTCCGGCCTGGTCCACGGTGTCTGCTCACCATCGGCGCGCTCGCTTGGGCGACGGCTGCCAGATCGGCTCCCACTCCCTCGCTGGAGGACATGCGGCGTGACGTCAGCGCCGCGAGCCAGCCCTCTCCCCCCTGGGACGGACCCGTCTCGGGCCCGCCAGCTGCGCCGAACAAGATCGTCGCGCTCCTCTGCGAGGAGCTGCGGAACGGCGGCATCCTGGGCGTCGCCCGGGGCGTCCAGGAGGCTGCCAGGATCATCGGCTGGACCGTCAAGGTGTTCGATGCGGCCGGAACCGCCGCGGGCCGCGACCGGGCAGCGGCCGAGGCCCTCGCGGCGCGGCCGGACGGTCTGATGGTGGTCGGTGCGGATGCGCGCGACATGCAAGCGCGCCTCGGGCCCTTCGCGGACCGGAAGATCCCGATCGTCGGCTGGCACGTCGCGCCCCGTCCCGGCCTGGTGCAGGGCAGCCCCATCGCCATGAATGTCACGACGGACCCGCAGCAGGTCGCGCGGGTCACCGCGATGGCCGCGGTCGTGGGCTCGGCCGGCAAGGCGGGCGTCGTCGTCTTCACCGACTCCACGTTCGACATCGCCACGGCCAAGTCACGGGTGATGGCCGAGGTCATTCGCGCCTGCAAGGGCTGCGCGCTCTTGGAAGTTCGCGACGTGCCCATCTCCCGCGCGGCCGAGCTCGTGCCCGCGGTGACTCGGGAGCTCCTCGAGCGCCACGGCGCGCGCTGGACGCACGCGTTGGCCGTGAACGACATCTACTTCGACTACGCCGTGCCCGAGCTCGCCCGCGCCGGACGGGCCGAGGAGAGCCTCGCGCTCCTGTCGGCGGGAGACGGGAGCTCCGCCGCGTTTGTGCGGCTCCAGGCGAGGGTCTTCCAGGTCGCCACCGTGGCCGAGCCGCTCACCCTCCACGGCTGGCAGCTCGTGGACGAGCTCAACCGCCTCCTGGCCCATGCACCGGTGACCGGGTACGTCGTCCCGGTGCACGTCTCGACCCTGCAGAACATCGCCTTCGACGGCGGGCCTCGCCACCATTACGATCCAGATAACGGGTACCGCGACGTGTACCGGCGAATCTGGAGGAGATGACGCCGATGGCGGCTGCGCCCCGTCCGCGCTTCGCCCTCCGGCTACCGCCGTCGTTGCGGGCACAGTTCACCCTCGGTCTCGCGGGGCTGGTCCTGCTCGGCGCCGCTGGCGGGACGGTCGCGGTCGCCGCCCTGCGGAGATCGGCCGACGGGACGCGACGGCTCGCAGAGGAGCGGCTCAAGCGTCTCGAGGATGCTCAGGAGCTCGTCCGCCTGGCGATACGAATCGACCGGGACGGTGACGCGCTCGTCGCGGCCGCCGACCTCGAGACGAATCGCGCCGCGCACCGCGACGCCTCGCAACACCTCGACGCGCTGGACGCCGTCGTGGAGCGGCTGGGCAGGTCGAGCGAGTCGGTGTCGATTCTCGACCTGCACCAGTCGGGGCAGGAGGTGCGCAACACCGTCCACGTCGTGGCGCAACTTCGCGAGCAGCTCTTGCGGGGAGGCGGGACGTCGAGCGGCCGGGTCGCCGATGAGAAGGCGCGCCTCGACCAGGTGCGCAACCTGCGGCAGTTCCACGCCGAGTTGCAGGAGCAAGCTGCGGCCCTGGTCGCCTCGGCGCAGGCGGTCTCGGCCGACTCGACCCGGGAGTATCGTGAGGCGGTTCAGGCCCTGGCCAACGCCTCGGCCCGCGACCAGGGTCTCGTGTTGGGCCTCCTGGTGGCGAGCGTCGTCGCGGCCGTCCTCATCGCCCGCCTGTTCCTCGGGCGAAGGGTGCTGGGAAGGCTGCAGCAGGTCAGCCACCACCTGCGCCAGAGCGATCCGGGGGCCGTTGACTCCACTCATCTGCCTGTGGGCGGTGGCGACGAGATCGCCGAGATGGCCCGCGCCGTGGAGCAGTTCCTCGAGGACCGCCGCCGGCTGGCCGAGGCCGAGCGGGAGGCCGAGCGCCGGAAGTCGGACGAGGCGCTGAGGGCGACCGAGGCCGAGCTGGCGCGGGCCGCGCGGATCATGTCGATGGGAGAAATGGCCACTTCCATCGCTCACGAGGTCAACCAGCCCCTCGCAGCCATCGTTCTCAATGGCAAGGCCTGCCTCCGGTGGCTCTCGGGAGCTTCCCCGGACCTCGCCGAGGCGCGCGAAGGCGTGAAGCACATCGTGGATGATGCGACGCGGGCCGCAGAGGTCATTTCTCGAATCCGTGCGCTCACCGTGAAGAACAAGGCCGAGAGGGTGCCGGTCGATCTGAACGAGATCATCGAGCAGGTCGCGGTGCTGGCCCGGGCCGAGCTGCAGAGGAGCCGGGTCGTCGTCCGCAGCGAGCTACGGAAGGACCTTCCGCTCGTCCTGGCCGATCGCATCCAGACGCAGCAGGTGCTGCTCAACCTCTTGATGAACGCGGCCGACGCGATGCGGGACGTCAGCGGCCGGCCGCGGGAACTGCTCATCGAGACGCTGGCACACGACAGCGGGCAGGTGCTCGTCTCGGTCCGGGACACGGGCGTCGGCGTCCACCCGGACGCGCGGGGGCGGATCTTCGACGCGTTCTACTCCACCAAGTCCGGGGGGATGGGCATGGGGCTTTCCATCAGCCGGTCGATCGTCGAGAGCCACGGAGGGCGGCTGTGGGTCGAGCAGAACGATGGTCCGGGCGCAACCTTCCGCTTCACCCTGCCGGTCAGCTCTTTACCGCGCCCACTGCTATGATCGACAGGACCATCGACTGGGGGCAGACGCATGAGCGACTCGGCGAGGCGGATCGCGCTCCTCTCGAAGGTCGGGGCGCTCGCCGGCATGCTCGAATACGACGAGGTGCTGGCGGCGGTGGCGCGGCTGTCGATCCCCGAGTTCGCCGACTGGTGCATCGTCGACGTCGTCGAAGAGGGCAAGCTGCGCCGCGTGGAGGTGGCGCACCGTGAGCCGGCCCGGGTCGCGGTAGCGGAGACGTTGCGGCGAGTTCCCCCTCCAGCGCTTGACCCGGCGCGGCCGGAGCTGCTCTCTGGCCGGTCGCTCTTCATTGCTGACTACAGCGACGCGGTGGCGACGGCCCACGCCTGGGAACCCGAAACCATCGCGATTGCCCGCGAGATCGGGTTGCGGTCGCTCCTCGTCGTACCGCTCGTCGTCAGGGGCGCCGCCGTCGCGGTGTTGACGTTCGCGATGACGTCGGAGTCGCGTCGGGGCTACGGCGAGGAGGACCTCGCGCTGGCCGAGGAGCTGGCGCGGCGGGCGGCCGCGGTCGTCGAGAACGCGCGCCTCCACCGGGAGCTCAAGAGGAGCGAGCAGCGCTTCCGCGTCGCGCTCGCACACACGCACGTGTCCGTGTTCGAGACGGACGGTGAACTGCGCTACACCTGGGTGTACAATCCGATGTACGGGCTCAAGCAGGAGGACCTCATCGGAAAGTCCTCGTCCGACCTGTCCGGGCCGGACGACGTTGCGTATTTCGCGAGCAGAAAGCGGGCTGTGCTCGCAACGGGTGAGCCCGCCCGCGCCGAGATCCAGCTCGTCGTCGGCGGCGTCACGCGACACTGCGTCGTGCACATGGAAGCGCTGCGGGCTCCGTCGGGCGACATCGTCGGGATCTCCGGCGCCGCGACCGACGTCACCGAGCAGAAGCTTGTCCAGGAGAAGCTCGCCGATGCTCTGACGTTTCGCGAGCGCATGCTGAGCGTGCTCGCGCACGACCTCCGCAACCCGGCATCGGGCGCGCTCATGGTCGCGTCCGCGCTGCTGCAGGCGAACCTTGCCGACCGCACGCGCAAGGGGGTCATCGAGATCAAGAACGCCGCCAGACGCATGCTGGAGATGATCGAGAGCTTGCTCGACTTCAGTGAGAGCAGATTCAGGGGCGCGCTGCCGATCTCGCCGATCGTGACGGACCTCCAGGACGTGACGCGCGCGGTCGTACAGGAGGTCCTCGCCGCGAATCCCGGCCGCGAAGTCGACCTCGCCATGCGCGGCGATGGGCGTGGCCGCTGGGATCCGGCGCGCATGGCGCAGGTCGTGTCGAACCTCGTGGGGAATGCCATCGCTCATGGCGCCCCGGGCCAGCCGGTGCGCATCTCGCTCGATGGCGATGCGGATGAGCTGCGACTCTCGGTCTGGAACGCCGGGACCCCGGTTCCCCGTGAGCTGTTCCCGGTCCTCTTCGAGCCGTTCCGCCGCGGCGCAGTGCCGCGCACGCGCGGCCTCGGGCTCGGGCTCTACATCGTGAAGCAGATCGTGACGGCGCACGGCGGCGACATCGACGTGGACTCCAGCGCCGAGAAGGGGACGACGTTCGCGGTGCGCGTACCGCGCTGGATGGGGGGCGCGCAGGACGACCAGGCCGCGCGCAAGAACGGCGCGTCGGGGTGACGCGAGCCGCTCACGGCAGTCGAAGCGAGGAGATTCGAGGGGCGCGGAAGCGGACCATGGCTTTCCGAGGCTCACGCGGCCACGCTCACCGGCGCCCGCCGCCTCCGTGGCCGCCAGCATGGCCGCCGCCGTGGAATCCGCTCGCGTGGCCGCCGCCCGCGTAACCGCGGGACGAGCCTACGTGGCCGCCGCGGTACGCGCCCGGTGCGCTTCCGTAGGGCCGCGCGTAGCCGTAGTGGCTCGTGCTCGCGCGCGACGGGGCAGCCGCCACCCGTGCCAGCGACCTCCGTAGTAGCCGTGACCGTAGTAGTAGCCGCGATACCACCAGGGCCGGTAGTAGTAGCCGGCTCCGTGGTACCACGTGTACCGCCACGCTCCGTAATACCCCCAGTACGGCATCGGCCCCCAGCCCCATACCCACGGCGAGTAGACCCACGTCCACGCGGCCCACGCCGGATCGTAGACGTAGGTGTACGGATACGCGCCTTCGACGTTGTCCGGAGCGGAGACGTACTGAGCGCCGTACGGGATCCAGATCCAGGCGTACTGCTCGGTGTACACCCACTGGCCGGCCGGCGCGGGTGCTCTCGC
>JBGQLS010000278.1:0-8239 GCA_041500205.1 Anaeromyxobacteraceae bacterium
ACGCTCCCGAGCGCCTGCAGCTGAACCTGCGCCGGGCACCGCTCTGGGCTGACCCAGACGCGCGGCGGGTCCGCGCCAACATCGGCCGCAGCGAAGAGACATCCAGCAAGAACGGCTTGGGTGAGCGTCACCAGGTCCCCGTGGGCATCGTGGTCCGTCGCGTGTCGTTCCCGCGCCCGGCGCGTGTTCTACCGGCCCTTCGGCGCAAGTCGTGCCAGCCGCATAGCCAGCTGGGCCAGTGATGGCGCGGCCCATCTTGCCCTGGACTCGTCCGCGATCACCGATCGGGTGGAAGGCGACCCTGCCGGGCGTTGACCGCCCGCTGCTTGTCACGACAAGGAGTCAGCATCCGTTTGGAGGTCGCATGGAAGAGACGCATGTCTGGAGCGACAGGCTGGACCTTGGCCACGATGCCCTCGACAGGGAGCACCATCTCCAGATGGCGCTCGTGAGCGGACTCGTGGACGCGTTCGAACGCGGGCGGCCGCGGCTGGCCAGACAGCTTCTCGAGCAGCTCGCCGGCTTCAGCAAGGCACACTTCGCGGGCGAGGAGCTGCTGATGGAGCTCGCCGGATACCGGCAGCTCGACGCGCACCGCCAGGAGCATCAGGCGATGCTCTCCGAGATAGAGGAGATCCGCTACCTCCAGGACCGCGGGGAGCACGATCTGGCACTCCCGATGCTGATCGATCTACGGAACGGCGTCGCTTCCCATATCGCCGCATCGGACCGGCGTTTCGCGGAGTACTCCCAGAGCGCCTCCGTGACCGGAGCGGTGCCGGCTGGTCCCTGACCGATATGTTCTAGGCAGCCGGTTGCGGGCGGGCTGCCTCTGGCGCGAGCGGAGGCGCTTCGTACCGTGCCTCCTCGAAATCCTCGCCGGCGGGTGTGGCCCTACCCTCGACGGCGGCCGTGAGGTGCTTGCAGAGCTGGTCCGCGTTCCGGATCAGGTTGTAGTACCGCAGGACGTGCTCGCGGCCACCGAGGGCGAGCTGGCGCGCCGTGGCGGGATCCTCGTGGAGCCGCTCCAGCGCATCGGCGAGGGCGCGCCCGTCACCCTCAGGTACGAGCAGCCCGGTGCGGCCGTCCTGGATGAGCTCGGGGATGCCGGAGACGGGCGTCGAGACCACGGGCAGCCCCGCCGCCATCGCCTCCATCAGGGCCACGGGGACCCCGTCCATCATCCCGTTGGCGGTCACCGTGCTGGGAAGCGCCATCACGTCCGATTCCTCGATCAGCGCGCGGATCCGGTCCTGCGGCTGGTCGCCGAGGAGCCGCACCGGCTCGCCGAGCCCACTCCTCGCGATCTGGGCCTCGATCGCTGGTCGCTCGGGCCCGTCCCCGACTAGGACGCAGCGAAAGGGAACGCGGCGTGCTCGCAGGATCGCGCACGCCTCGATGAGCCACCGGTGTCCCTTGTAGTCGCGCAGGCCGGCTACGCACGCGATGCGAAGCAGGCCGTCGTGCTCACGAGCAGGACGAGGCAGGAACAGACGAGGGTCGACCCCGCATGGGATGACCACGGTCTTGACGGAGGCGGCGTCGCCGAAGAGCCGCCCCACGAGCGCACGGTTGAACTGCGAGATGGTGACCACGAAGCGGGCGGCCGCGATCTTTTCTCGCAACATGGTGCGGTCCACGTAGAGGTCGTGCGCATGGGCCGTGAAGCTGAATCCGATGCCGCTGAGCTCTCGAACCACGAAGGCGGCCAGGGCGGGATGCGTTGCCCAGTGCGCGTGCACGTGCCGGATGCCGCGGAGCTCCATGCGCCGCGCGATGACGGCAGCGAGGGGCACGACCATGAGCGCCCTGACCAGGAACCCGGGCGAACGGGCGTTGCCGAGCAGGGCGCGCGCCCAGGCGCGGAGGTAGCGCCGTGGGCGGCGCATGAGCCAGTAGAGCTGGGTGAGCGCGCATTCGGCCGAGAGGAGGCCGCGGTGGTACTGCACGCGATTGGCCAGCTCCTCCGAGCCCGGGTGCCGCAGGTCCGTCGCCCGGCCGAGCAGCGGGAAGACTTCGAGGTCGACACCGAGTCGCCTCAGCTCCAGCATCTCGTGAAGTATGAAGGTCTCGGTGACGGTTGGATACCAGGTCATGAGGTAGCCGACGCGCCCCTCCGGACCGCCCTCCAGGGTGGCCCGATCGGGGCGCGCCAGCGGATTGACAAATGGTTGCCGCATCGCCTTCACCTGGTGGCGCGCGGAGCAGCACTCGCCGAGGGAACCGGTGCCAGCGAGGGAGCCCGGCGCGCGCCGCGCTCGTGGAGGAGCGTCCGATAGAGGGAAAGATACTGGTCGGCCACGACGCGCATGGCGTGTCGCGCGAGCACGTGGACGCGAGCGGCCTCGGCGCGCCTCGCAGCCGAGGCAGGTTCGAGAAGGGCCTCGGCCATGGCGTCCGCGAGCGCCGCCGGGCTGTCCGCGGGGACGAGGGTCCCGGTGACGCCTTGCTGGACCAACTCGGCCGAGCCGCCCACTCGGGTCGCCACCACCGGAACGGCGCAGCTCATCGCCTCGAGGAGGGCCACCGGCATGCCCTCGGTATGCGACGGGAGCACCGCCAGGTCGGCGGCGCGCGTGTAGGGCGCGACGTCCGTGACACCACCCGTGAACGTGACGCTGCCCTCGATGCAGAGCGCGCGCGTCAGCTCGCGGAGCCGTGGCTCCTCGCTTCCGCTGCCCACGATGCAGAGGCGCGTTCCGGGCACGCGCGCGATGAGCTGCGGCCAGGCGCGGACGAGCACGTCGACCCCCTTCTCGGGGGCGAGCCGGCCCGCGAAGACGGCGAGCTGCCCGCCTGGGAGGCCGAGCGCGCGCCGTATCATCTGCTTCTCCTTCGCGGCCGGCGGGGAGAACCGGTCCGTGTCGACGCCGTTCGCGATGTCCCAGATGGCGTGGGCTGGAGCGCCGACGGACAGCAGCTCATCGCGGATCCGCCGGCTCACCGCCACGAACGCGTCGGCGCGCTGCACCACGGCGCGCAGGCGCAGGCGGCCGAGCGCCGTCGCAGAAAGGGCGCCCACGTCGCCCAGCGAGCCGCAGGCGTGAGGATTCACGACGAGAGGCAGGCCGGCGAGCGGCGCCGCCAGCAGGCCGACCGCCGCCGGCGACAGCAGCTGGTGGGCGTGGATGATCTCCACGTGCCCCGCGTTGGCGAGGCGCAGGACCGCGCGCAGCGCCTCCGCGATGAAGGCGACGCTCCCGACCGGCCCGCTCGCGGACGCGAGCCCCACGCGGTGCACCCGCACGGCAGCCATCCGCTCGAACGGGCAGAGGCCTGGCTGGATGCGCGTGACGACGTGGACATCACCCCCGCGGTCCACCAGTTCCTGGCTGAGCCGAAGAGTATGGCTCTGGATGCCGCCGATCGAAGGCGGGAAGACGCTCGCCAGCATCGCCACGCGGGGAGGTCGATCCGCCACGGCCAACGGCTCGCGCTCCGGCGACGCGCGTCCCTTTACGGTGCAGCCGGCCGTCGTGGCCTGATCCATCCATGATCCCCCGCCGCACAACGTTGTGCCTTCCCTGCTCGTGCGGCCAGGGATCGCCTTCCGCTCCCCTCGGGTGGTGAGCGGGCCGGGTGCCGGGGAGCACAAAGGGGACGTCGTGTCTTGGCGATCGCGCGCGCAGAGGCACGGAGGCCTGGAGCGTGCCCAGATTTGGTGCGAGATGAGCTCCGAGCGTGTCCGCGTCGTCGAATTCACGAACTGCTTTCACGTCGGCGGCGGAGAGATCCAGGTCCTCGAGCTACTCCGTCACCTGCCGCCGGACTACGAGGTCTCCGTCCACGCCCTCGATGCGAGCGGCCCCCTGCTCGGCGAGGCGCGGGCGCTCGGGTACGAGCCGCACGTCCATTCGCTCGGTGGGTCGTTCATGCGGCCGGCCGTACTCGCGGAAGCGCTTCGCCTCGCGCGCTGGTTCCGCAGCGAGCGCATCGGCCTCGTTCACGCGCAGGACTTCTACTCGACCCTGCTCGGGGTGCCCGCCGCCAAGCTGGCGGGGGTCCCGGTGGTGGTGAGCCGCCTCGATCTCGTGCACTGGCACGGCCGGGCGCGGCACCTGGCGCTGGCCGCCGCCACGCACGCCGCCGACGCAGTCGTGGCCAACTGCGACGCGGTTCGAGACATGGTGGTGCATCGCGAACGCGTCCCGCCTCAGCGTGTCGTCGTCATCCGGAACGGGCTCGACATCACCCGCTTCGACGCGCTCCGAAACGGGCCACTCGCCGCGCCCCTGCCCGACACGGGCGGCGCTCCGGTGGTGGTGCTGGTGGCGAACATGCGCCACGAAGTGAAGCGGCAGGAGGATCTCCTCCTCGCGCTGGCGAAGGTGAGGCGCGCCGTTCCCGAAGTGACGGCATTCCTCGTCGGCGAAGGGGCGCGGCGCCCGCAGCTCGATGTGATGGCGAAGGATCTCGGACTGGAGGGCGCCGTCTTCTTCCTGGGGGGGCGTCCGGACGTCCCGGCCGTGCTGGCGCGGGCGACGCTGGGCGTGCTCTGCTCACGCCAGGAGGGGCTGTCGAACGCGGTCATGGAAGGCATGGCTGCGGGACTGCCCATGGTCGTGACGGACGCAGGCGGGAATGCCGAGCTCGTCAAGGACGGTGAGCGCGGCTACGTGGTCGCGCCCGAGCAGCCCGATGCGCTGGCGCAGGCGATGCTGCGCGTCCTCGCCGAGCCGGTGCGCGCCCGACGCATGGGCGATGCTGCGCGGCGCTTCGTGGAGAGGGAGCTCACGCTGGAGCGGATGATCGACGAGCACGATCGTCTGTACCGGCGCCTCATCCGCGGCTCGCATGGCGCGCAGGCGGCATAGAGCGGCGATCAGCAAGGAATGCCTTTGATTCCGTACCTATCCCCTGGAGGTCAGGCCTGGCCGAGGCGGGCCAGGTCGAGCAAGAACACCGGCTCATCGCGTTCGCTAAAGCGCGCGAGGCCGAGGAAGAGCTCGTTCTTCAGGCCCGAGTCCGCGAGCGGATCGCCTCCGCCCTCGAAGGCCTCGAGCTGCTTCACGGCCTCGGCCCGGTCCACGGCGAGGACGAATGGGCGACCCGCCATCTGGAGGACCACGCCGATCTCGCGATGCTCCTGCAGGACGACCTGGCAAGTAGCCTCGAACAGATCGACCAGCTCGGTGAGCAACCCTGTGCGCGCTTCCGCCAGCAGGCCGGGAACCTCGGCCGCGCGGCCGGACTGCTGAAGGGTGTCCGCCTTGCTGGCGAGCGCGTGGATCCTGGCGTGTGGGTCCTCGAACCGCCGCAGCTGGCCGCCCAGCACGACGTTGTCCGTGTGGAACGTGTAGTACCACTTGCCGAACTGGCATTGCCGTGGGTCGGTGGCGAGCGTGAACGGGCGCTGCTCGCGCGCCGAGGCCTCCAGCTCGTCCATCCAGTCGCGGTGGTCCTGCTCCCGCGCCCGGAGGAGCTCCACGAACGCGTCGACTTCCGATCTGGCGTCCGCCAGTCCCAGGATCATCCTGAGATCCAGGACGGGGAGGACCTTGTTCCGCAGCGTCACGACGCCGCGCTGTCCGGGCGGCAGCCCAGGCGGGCGCGCGGTCTCGCGCAAGACGAACATCTCCTGGACCGCCGCGGTGGGAAGGCCGATGAGGTGTGTCCCGACTGCCACGACGACGGTGGTCTTCGAAACAGCTGGGCCGGTGGGGTCCATGTGCGCTCCGGGTGACTCGACGTATAGTCGAGTGGAGCCGTATACGGCAGTCCAGCCGATTGCCCGATCAAGCAGCCAGCGGCCGCTTGCTGGCGCGGCGGCCGAGGACCCATCCCAGGGCGCCCGGAAGGGACGCTCCCGATCCGACCAGGTGAGCGAGGTAGCCCATGCCGAAGACGGCGGACGCGACGGCCAGCGCCACGATGCGTTGCAGGGGCCCGGGGACCGCGGCTTCAAAGGTCACGGCGAGCCGTAGCGTCCCGGCTCCCATCGCCGCCAGCGCCACCGAGACCGCGGCGGTGCGCGCCAGGTGCGCCAGCGGGACGAGGTCGCGAAGGCGTGCGCGCTGCGCCGGCGTCGAGAGCGATCGCGGGACGCGGCTGGCCAGGAGCGCACGCCCGAGGATCTCGGCCGCCACGTAGGACGCGGCTCCGCCCATGAGTCCGAAGCGCTGCACGGCCAGCCACGCGAGCGGGATACAGACGACCGCCTTCACCAGGTAGGTGGTGAGGATGTGTCGTGTCTCACCCCGGGCGCGCAAGGTGGCGTCGAGGGGCCAGATCCCGAACGGCATCACCAGCAGACAGACCCGGAAGATGGGGGCGGCCGCGGAGAAGCGCGGGCCGAACATGGTGGTGATGAAGGCCGGCGCGACCGCGAAGATGAAGGCGATGGGCGGCAGGATCAGAATGGCCAGGTGATCGACCGCTTCCCGAAAGGCAGCGGCGCCTTCGCCGCGGCGGCCCGCGCGGTCGAGCTCGCCGAGCCGGACCATCAGGACCTCGCCGGTCGGCGTGTAGAAGAGATCCACGAAGGGCAGCTCGAAGCAGGCCACGGCATAGACCGCGAACAGCGCGGGGCCGACCGCGTGCGCGACGATGAACTGGTGGGCGTACTGCTGCGGTATGGCGAAGAGGATGGCCGTCCCGAAGGGTAGGGCGTACGCGAGCTGCTCGCGGAAGAGGCGCCCATCCCAGAGCCGCCCGTGATTCTCCGGCAGCATGAAGCGGCACGCCACGACCAGGCGAAGCGCGGCCCAGCCGATCATCGCCCGCATCATTCCGTGGAGGCCGAGGCCGGCCAGGGCCGGCAACACCAGCGCGGCGGCGCGCAGCGCATCGGAGGCGAGGTAGGTCGCTGCCGCGAGGCGCGTCCGGCCCTGCGACGTGATGGAGACCTCGAGGGGCAGCGCCGCCACGAGGAGACCGGAGTAGGCCGCGAGCTCGAGGCGGTGTTCCGCGAGCCCTGGCGTGGAGAGGACCGAGGCGAGCAGGGGCCCTGACGTCCAGAGCGCGAGGCCGCCCGCCACTCCGGCGCCGAGCATGAAGGCGAGCGTCTGCGCGAAGTACACCCGAGGCTCCTTCGCGCGTGGGACGAAGAAGTAGAGGCTCTGCGTGACCCCGCAGGGCAGGATGGCGGCGCCCGTCGCCGCGACGAGGAAGAGCAGCTTGTAGGTGCCGTACTCCGCCTGGGGCATCATCCGCGCCAGGACCAGCGGGATCACGACGGTGATGCAACCCGAAACGAGACGCGCTGCGATGAGCGGACCGGCGCGGGTGAGCAGGGACGCGGGCTGGGGCACGGGCGATCACGATCCGCACGCCGGCGGCAGTTCGGAACCTGACCACGCGCGCCCGGACCAACAAGGCACGCCGCGGGCGGGTCGTCCCCAAGCACGGCCCCCTCACCCTTAACCCTCTCCCCCGGTGGGGGAGAGGGGATAGGTACGGAATCAAAGGCATTTCTTACTGATCGCTGCTCCAGAGACCGAAGCCATCGTCGGCGGCGGATGCTACTCTTGACGAGGGACCGTGGAGGTCGCGATGCGCCGCTCCCCGTACGAGGCGAGTTCCTTCGCTGCACTGGCGTTCGCCATGGCTTGCGTGGGCCCTGCCGTGCGAGGACCCACGGCTGGCGTCGCCGGGGCGGGTGACGGCAGCGCAAAGCCGCTCGAGGTCGCGCGCGCCTTCTACGAGGCGCTTCACGGAGGCGACGCGGAGGGGGCTGCGAGGCTGGTCAGCTCGCCATTCGCGCGGCCCGCCACGGAATCCTTCGTGAAGCTCGCGAATGCGTATCGCGAGCTGGAGCTGGCCGTCGGTGAGCGCTTCGGGGCCGACGCCGCGCGGGCGGTCGGCTACGCGGAGCGGATCGCCGCCGAGGACGAGGCCCTGGGCCGCGCGAAGGCGCAGGTGAAGGGCGAGGAGGCCACCGTCACGGCCGGTGAGCAGACGCTCGCCACGCTGCACAGGGTAGACGGCGCGTGGCGCATCCGGCTCGAGGAGGCGCTCGCCACCGAGCGGGGGGTGGCGGGGATCGTGCTCGAGGCCGAAGCGAGCCTGCAGGCTGCGGCGCGCGTCGCGCCGGCCATCCGGCAGGGCCTCTTCGACGTGCCCGAGGACGCGTTCGAGGCGTTCCGAAGCGAGGTGACGGTCCGCATGCAGGGCGGGGAACCGGACCTGCCCAGGGAGGCGCCCACGCCGGAGCCGGGGGACCTCGCGTTGTGAACGCCTCAAGACCTGTCGAAAAATGGCTGAGGTCCGCGGCGTGGCTGGGGTGGGGCCCCGACGGGCT
>JBGQLS010000279.1:0-8235 GCA_041500205.1 Anaeromyxobacteraceae bacterium
CGGGGGCGCAGGCCGCCCCCGCCCCGCCGGGCAAAGCCCATCGGGGCCCCACCCCGGCCACGCCGCAGAGCGATCACATTTTTCGACAGGTCTTGAGTCATACAAGCGCGTCGACAGAGGGGGTGGAGCTGTGGTCTGCTGAACCGTTCTCCGGTGGCTCATCCGCTCGGTACCGGCGGTTTCGCTAGGCGCTATCGACCAGTTCATCGCTGAGGAGAAGAGAAATCCATGGCGACCCCCGCTTTCCAGTATCAGGACCCTTTCCCGCTGGGGAAGGACGAGACCAAGTACCGCCTGCTGACCAAGGACGGGATCTCCGTCGCGAGCTTCGACGGGAAGGAGATCCTGAAGGTCGCGCCCTCGGCGCTCACGACCCTGGCCCGGGAGGCGCTCCGCGAGTGCTCCTTCTTCCTGCGGGCCGCGCACAACGAGCAGGTGGCGAAGATCCTCTCCGACCCGGAGGCCTCGCAGAACGACAAGGGCGTCGCCCTGGCCATGCTGAAGAACGCGGAGATCGCGGCCCGGGGCGAGCTGCCCATCTGCCAGGACACCGGCACCGCCACCATCATGGGCAAGAAGGGCCAGCAGGTCTGGACGGGCGCGAAGGACGAGGAGTTCCTCACCAAGGGCGCTTACGAGACGTACACGAAGGAGAACCTCCGCTACTCGCAGACGTCCGCCCTGAACCTCTACGAGGAGAAGAACACCGGCACGAACCTGCCCGCGCAGATCGACCTCTACGCGACGGAGGGCGCCGAGTACAAGTTCCTCTTCGTCACCAAGGGCGGCGGCTCCGCCAACAAGGCGATGCTGTACCAGGAGACGAAGGCGCTCCTCGCCCCCGACAAGCTCGAGAAGTACCTCGTCGAGAAGATGAAGTACCTCGGCACCGCGGCATGCCCGCCGTACCACGTCGCGTTCGCGATCGGCGGCACCTCCGCCGAGGCCTGTCTCAAGGTCGTCAAGCTCGCTTCCACCAAGTACTACGACGCGCTCCCGACGAAGGGGAACGACCAGGGCGTCGCGTTCCGCGACGTGGAGCTGGAGGAGCGGCTGCTCCAGGCGGCCTACAAGCTCGGGATCGGAGCCCAGTTCGGCGGGAAGTACTTCGCCCATGACGTGCGGGTGGTGAGGCTCCCGCGCCACGGCGCGTCGTGCCCGGTGGGGATGGGCGTCTCCTGCTCCGCCGACCGGAACATCAAGGCCAAGATCAACAAGGAGGGGATCTGGCTCGAGGAGCTCGATCACAACCCGGGTCGCCTCATCCCGGCCGAGTACAAGACCGGGAAGCACGGGCACGGGGTCAAGATCGACCTCAACCGGCCCATGAAGGAGATCCTGGCCGAGCTGTCGAAGCACCCGGTCTCGACGCCGCTGCTCCTCACCGGCACGCTCGTCGTCGGCCGCGACATCGCCCACGCCAAGTTCAAGGAGCTCATCGACTCGGGCAAGGGCGTCCCCGAATATCTGAAGAAGCACCCGGTCTACTACGCCGGGCCCGCCAAGACACCGGTCGGCAAGGCCTCCGGCTCCTTCGGCCCCACCACCGCGGGCCGCATGGACTCGTACGTGGACCTGCTCCAGTCGCACGGCGCGTCGATGATCATGATCGCGAAGGGCAATCGAAGCCAGCAGGTGACCGACGCTTGCAAGAAGTACGGGGGCTTCTACCTCGGTTCCATCGGCGGTCCGGCGGCGGTGCTGGCCGAGGAGAACATCAAGAAGGTGGAGTGCATCGACTTCCCCGAGCTGGGCATGGAAGCGGTCTGGAAGATCGAGGTCGAGGACTTCCCCGCCTTCATCCTGGTGGACGACAAGGGGAACGACTTCTTCAAGAAGCTCGGCGTGTAGCTTCCCGCCCGTGCTCGTCGTGCGGGGGACGAGCCCCCGCGCTACGGCACGGCGGGTCCTGATCTAGTCGTCGGCGAGACGGTTCGAGCCGCCCGGGGGACCTTCTCCCTGGCGGCTTCGCTCGTTCAAACGGATGGGTTGCGCTGGACAGAGACGAGCGTCAGCTCGCTCGTCCCGCGCGGGCGCTGCACCTCGACCGTCTCGCCTGCCTCGCGCCCGAGGAGTGCGCGCGCCAGCGGTGCGTCCACGCTGACGAGGCCGCGCTTCGGATCGGCCTCGTCAGGCCCCACGATGCGCCAGGTGATGCGCAAGCCGGCGTCGTCCTCGACCGTCACCCATGTGCCGAACGCGACGCGTCCCTCGGGGGCAGCCTCCGGGCCGAGGACGGTCAGGGCGGCCAGGGTGCCCTTGAGCAATGCAGCGCGGCGCTCGAGGTCCTCGACCCGCGCGGCTCGATCCTGCTCGGGAAGGCCGCTAGCGGCGGCGCGCTCCTCCTCGAGCCGCGCCAGTGCAGCGCAGAGCTCGCCGTAGCCCTCCGGCGTCACGTAGCGGACCTCGCCCGGTGCGAGCGCGGGAGGGGAGCGCGTGAGAGGCGGCGACTCGGGCGTCTCCTCGCTCGTGAACGCTTTGGACATGGGATCCGTTCTGTAGCGCGGTGCCTTGTGCCGCGCCCGCGGTGCCTGAGCGGGGGACAAGCCCCCGCGCTACGGGCCGCCCCCTGTGCTTGTCGTGCGCGCGCCGCCTGGCTCCATAAGATCCGGCTCCGTGAGCGCGGAAGCCCTTCGCGTCATCGACAAGGAGATCGTCGGCGAGCGCGCCGGTTCCCTGGCTCGCGCGGTCGAGGCGCTGGAGCGCGCCCTTGTGGAGCTGGCCGCAGCCGCCGGCCCGCGCCAGCACCGGCTGCGTGAGTACCTCCTCGAGGAAGCCGCCGAGCGGCTGTGGTTCGTGATCGTCCAGCGCGAGGTGATCGGGGTCACGCGGCACGACGTGCTGTACGAGGTGCTGCAGATCCCGATGGAGGTCCAGCGAGCGATGGGCCCTCGAAGGGCGCGGTGACGGAATCTTCCTCGCCGGACTCCGCGGCGCCGCCGCTCGCTCCTCCTCGCGACCACTTCGTTCAGGTTCGTAGCGCGGGAGCTTGTCCCCCGCTCCAGACCGCTTCGCCCATTCCGTAGCGCGGGGGCTTGTCCCCCGCTGGGGAACGGGCGGGGGCTCATGTCACCTGGTTGAAGTCGTAGCGCCCTGTCGCCTGGATGAGGAGATAGCGCAAGGGGCACGACGAGCGGTTCACCACGCGGTGCACCCGCCCCGGCGCGATCTCCTGGCGCTGGCCCGGGCGCAAGGCGACGGCCTCGTCGGGGCCGCGCAGGCCGATCTCGAGGCCCTCGTCCAGGCAGAAGACGTTGTCGGTGATCACGCTGTGGAAGTGCCAGGGAGTCGCGGCGTCCGGTCCCAGCGTGTTCACCCGAACCCCGACGTCCTCGGTCTGGACGAGCCACTCCACGTCTGCGAAGCGATCGTTCACCGCCATGGCGGACCTCGGGCAACGAGATAACGTCAGCATCCCCGCCCGCGCGGTGCCGCGAGGGGTGTTATGACGTCGAGCCGATGACGCTCCTCCACGCTGCGGACCTGCGGCTCTCCTTCGGCAGCCGCGTCGTCTTCGACGGCCTCACCTTCACGGTGGACGAGGGCGAGCGCGTGGGGCTGGTCGGCGTGAACGGGTCGGGCAAGTCGTCGCTGATGCGGATCCTGGCCCGTGCCGCCGAGCCGGATCGCGGCGACCTCCAGCTCAAGCGCGGCGCCCTGGTGACCTACCTTCCCCAGGAGCCCACCTTCCCCGAGGGAGCGACGGTCGCCTCCGAGCTGGAAGTGGCTCGCGCGCCGCTCAAGGCTGCCCTGGCCGCTCACGCGGACCTCTCGGCGCGCATCGCCGTCGAGGAGGACGCGACCGCGCACGATCGGCTCCTGGCGGAGCTCTCGGCGCTCTCGGATCGGATCGAGCACCTCGGCGGCTGGGACACCGCCCATGAGGCGCGGCGGATCCTCGATCGCCTGGGGGTGAAGGAATGGGACTCACCCGTCGCCGACCTCTCCGGCGGCACCCGCAAGCGCGTCGCCATCGCGCGGGCGCTCCTCACCCAGCCCGATCTGCTCCTGCTCGACGAGCCCACCAACCATCTCGACGCCGACACGGTCGACTGGCTGGAGGAGGCGCTCGATGGCCTCTCCGGCGCCCTCCTGCTCGTCACGCACGATCGTTACTTCCTCGACGACCTGGTGGACCGCATCTTCGAGATCACGCCGGGCGCGGGCGTCACGAGCTACCCGGGGAACTACCAGGCCTACCTCGAGCAGAAGCTCGAAGCCGGGGAGCTGGCGGCGGGCGCGCAGCACAAGCGCGAGCGCTGGATAGCCCAGGAGGTGGCCTGGCTGCGGCAGGGCGTGGAAGCGAGGCGCACCAAGAGCAAGGCCCGCATCCAGCGCGCCCGCAAGCTCATGGAGGAGCGCGGCCTGGTCCGGCCGAAGGTGGCGGCCTTTCAGGTTTCGGCCACGCCGCGCCTCTCCCAGGTCGTCCTCGAGGCGAGCGGCCTCACGAAGAGCTTCGGCGCGCTCCCGGTGCTGGACGGCGTGAGCTTCAAGCTCCAGCGCGGCGAGCGGATCGGGATCGTGGGCCAGAACGGCGCCGGCAAGACGACCTTCCTGCGCGTCCTTCTGGGCGAGCTCGCCCCGGACGCCGGAGAGGTGGTCCTGGGCAAGCGCACCCGGATCGCCTACTACGACCAGCAGCGGGTGCGCCTCGATCCGGAGCTGAGCGTGTACGAGGCGGCTGGCGGAGGCGCTCCGGGCGCGTCCGGGGAGGACTTCGTCGAGATCGCCGGCCGCAAGGTGGCCCTGCGCGACTATCTCGACGACCTCCTCTTCCCGACTTCCATGCAGCGCATGAAGGTCCGGGCGCTCTCCGGCGGGGAGCGAAACCGGCTGCTCCTGGCCCGCCTGTTCCTGGAGGGCGCCAACGTCCTCGTCCTGGACGAGCCGACGAACGATCTCGACCTCGTCACGCTGAACGTGCTGGAGCGGCTCCTGCTCGAGTTCGAGGGGAGCGTGCTCATCGTCACTCACGACCGCTACTTCCTCGACAAGGTCGCCACCGCCATCCTCGCCTTCGAGGGCGCCGGCAAGGTGGTGAGGTACCCCGGCAACTACGAGATGTACCGGACGCTGAAGGAGCAGTCGGAGCGGGCGGCTCAGGAGGATTCACCACGGTCGGCTCGCAGGGGGGAGGCAACGCGCGACGCTGAAACTCGCCTTCAGGCGGCGAGCCCGGAGCCGGCCTCGGAACGGGCACGCCGCCCGGGCAAGCTCACCTACAAGGAGCAGCGCGAGCTCGACGGGATGGAGGTGGCGATCCTGTCGGCCGAGGAGCGCAAGTCGGCTCTCGAGGCCACGCTCTCCGATCCGGCCACCTATCAGAAGACCGGGGGCGGAGTGGCGGCGCTTCGGGACGAACTGGAGCAGGTCTCGGCCGAGATCGAACGGCTCTACGCGCGCTGGCAGGAGCTCGAGGCCATCCGGGGTGGAACGTGAGCTTCGGTCCCGCTCAGCAGGCTGCCGCCGGCAGCCGCTTCACGAGGACCAGGGGCAGATCGAGGAAGAACACCGTCCCGCTCGCCACCTCGGAGAGGAAGGAGACCTTTCCCCCCAGGTAGTTCTCGGCGAGGAGCTTCATGCTGTAGGTGCCGAAACCGCGGCCGTGCTGCGACTTCGTGCTGAACGATCTCTGGAAGACGCGCGCCTGTACCTCGGGCGGCATGACACCGTCATTCCAGACGCTGAACCGAACCAGCTGCTCGTTGCCGCCCTCGAGGGCCGGGCTGGGCCGTACGATCCGCTCGCACCTCACGCGGATCGTGGCCCCCGGTTCGGTCGCCTCGAAGGCGTTGCGGGTCATGTTGACCAGCACGCGCAGGGCGAGGGAGGCATCGCTCTCCAGCTCGACCGCCTCGGCGACCTCCAGCTCCAGGCCGCGGCCCCTTGCCGCTCCGTGCGACGCGAAGACGGCCTCCACCTCGCGCAGGAGGTCAGCCGCCTGCACGCGTTCGAGCCTGGGGACCAAGGTTCCGTCCTCCGCCAGGACCAGCGCACGGTGGTCGCGGATTTCGCGCTCGAGGTGGCGCGACAGCCGCTCGATCCGCTCGGGCGCGCCGGGGTGGCCGCCCGGCGACAGCCGGAGCAGCTCGGCCCAGCCCCGCAAGCCCGTGACGGTGTTGAGCACGTCGTGGAAGAAGACCTGCTCCAGCGCCTGCCGGCGCTTCTCGCCAGAGATGTCGCGCATCGAGACGATGGTGAAGCGACTGTTCTCGATGACGGCCGGGGTGGCGCGCACGTCGAACTCGGACGCGGTCCCGCTGCTGATGCGCAGCAGGCACTGGGCGTCGAAGGGTCTGCCCTGCTGCTGGCAGCCGAGGAGCGCGCCCAGGGCGGCGCAGCCTGTGCAGGCGGGCGCGACGCCGCAATCGTTCGCGGCGAGAGCATGGACGCAGGCGAACGCCTCGCCCAGGCGGAAGCCCAGGAGATCCGCTGGCTGCTTGGCGCCAAGCCCGCGGCTGTTGAATGCCACGATCTGGCGCTGCTCGTTGAGCACCAGCAGGGTCGTGTTCGCGGCGGAGAGCAGAGCCTCGACGACGGGGCTGTGACTCACCGCGTCGATGTCACGGTGGAGCCGTTCAGGGTCCGCTCTCCGAGCTTCTGGCAGGGTGTCTCGGTGCTCATGCCTCAGGCGTCCGGCAGCCTGGCCCATGTCCCTCGTCTCCATGTCTCTCCAGGCTACGCCGATCTGAGCCGACCCGAAAAGCAACTGTGGTGCCACGCGGACGACCGAAGATTCGCGTGCATTCCATGATGCTTACGTCCACCCGGGCGCCGTGATTGCAATGCAGAGGTTGCGCCGAGGCTCGGGACCCGCCTCGGCGCACGCAAGTTTCACGTACTCCAGGTTCGGCTTCGCCATGCGGCGAGCACCGGACCGCGAGCCCGTTCCCATGGCCAGGATGTGATACCGATTCTGGCATGGGGCACCTGGGTGCGCTGTCCATGGCGCGTTCCGGGCCCCGGCCGCGCGTCCCCGCCAACTCGGTGGAGAAGGCAGTCCGCATGGCGATCGAGCGAAACCACCTCGCGGACCTCCTCTTCGATCAGGGCGGAAGCATGGGGAGCCGCTTTCTCCACGACGCCGTGGACGCCATCGTGCGGCTCCCGGCAGCGCAGGCCCTCCTCGCCACCGAGCAGGCGCGATCGCGCTTCGTGAAGGCGGCACTGTCGCGGTTCCGTGGTCTCGGCTAGACCTCTCGACGCGACGGCGGAACCGTGGTCTCCTCGCGCGCCGTGCGCCCTACCTGCTCGCGCTGCCTGCGTCCCCATGCCTTCTGCGTCTGCGCCGCGCTGAAGCCGATCACCACGCGCACGCGGGTGCTCCTGCTGCAGCACCCGCGCGAGGCCCGGCTCGCCATCTGCAGCGCCTGGCTGACGCGCCTCGCCCTCGTCAACGCCGAGCTACGCTGCGGCGTCCGGTTCGCGGAGGACGCGCGGGTGAGGGAGCTGGCGGCCATGGCCGGCGCGGCGCTGCTCTATCCGGGCGAGGCGGCGGTCCCGGCGGCTTCGCTGGCCGGACGCTCACCCTCCGTGCTCGTCGTGATCGACGGGACGTGGATGCAGGCGGAGAAGATGCTGGCGGCGAATCCGTTCCTGGCCGCCCTGCCGCGCGTGAGCGTCGCGTCCGACATTCCGAGCGGCTACCGGGACCTGCGCCGGGAACCGGCGCCGCACTGCCTTTCCACCATCGAGGCGGTGGCGTGCGCGCTCGGCGCGCTCGAGGGCGATCCGGCGCGGTTCGAGCCCATGCGCGCCGCCTTCCGGGACATGGTGGACAGGCAGCTTGCGTGCTCGCAGGACGGGCGGCGGAATCCGCGGCACCGGGGTGCGCGCCCGGGCTGACGGGGTGCGGGAGGCGCCCCCGCTCTACGGCGCCACGCGATCCAGGAAGGCGCCGATCGCCGCGAGGATCCCCTTCTCGATCTCGTCCTGCGTCGTCCCTCGGGCGCCGAGGGCGCGCGTGCCCACCTCCAGCGAGTGGTTGCCGCCGTCGATGACGTGCAGCGAGGAGGGCGCCGTCATGCGGCCCCTGACCTCCTCGAGCGCGTCCAGCGGCGCGAGCGGATCGCGCGAGCCCTCCACGAAGAGTACCGGGGTCCGGAGGGCGAGGAGCACGTCGCTGCGGAGGTCGCCGCGGGGGCTGCGGAGCGGGTAGCCGAGGCAGACGAGCGCTGCCACCGGCTCCTCGAGCGCCACGTGGCAGCCCACCCGCGAGCCCATGGACTTGCCGAC
>JBGQLS010000280.1:0-8235 GCA_041500205.1 Anaeromyxobacteraceae bacterium
CGATCCGCGGCCAGGAGCCGCGTGCAACTGGACGCTCGCCGATCAGCTCTGCCCCGACGCGGTGCAGATCCTCGACTGGTACCACGCCGTCGAGCACGCGGTGGACTGTGGCAAGGTCCTCCTCGGCGAGGACAGCCCTTGGCTGCCGCTGTGGGAAGAGCGGGCGAAGGCACTGTGCTGTGCGGCGGCGATCCCAACGCTCTCATCGCGGAGTTGATGGATTGCATGCCGCTCATCGAGAGCCGGCGGCGCGAGACGAAGGAGAGCCTCGACGCGCTCGAGAACCTGGTGCGCCTAGCCTCCGGCGCACACGCGGGATCTACCGACTCTCACCGCACGGCGTGTCGTAGGGCCGCTAGGGCGCGGGGGATCAGCGCCCGTGGGCGAGCTGGTGCACGCGCTGGTGCGAGAGGCCGACGAGCTCGCCGACGTCGCGCACCGACAACCCCATGTCCTTCGCGAGAATGCGCACGGCCTCGCCGGTCGCCTGTACCGAGGCGGTCTGGGCTGCTTCTGCCTTCCGGCGAGCCGCCGCGACGCGCGCCAGCGAGCGCTTCACCCGAGCTGGCAAGCGAACGTCGTCGACGAGCTTCGCCGCCTCGGCCTCCTTGTCGCCGATGACGAGCGCGAGCGCCTCACGGATCCGGGTCCGGGCCTGCGCCACCGTGCGCCCCTGCGTGATCGCTGCGGATGCCTCCTTCACCTGGGCGACCCACCAGCCGGATTCGTCTCGTTCGTAGGTGACCGTGTACCTGGCCATGGGCGTTCTCCTCACCTCTTGAGCCAGCCCTTCCCGAGGCAGGGCTCGAGCTGGCGCTCTATCGCGCGAAGCGTTCCGGGCTTGAGGTCCTCGCCCGCGTGAGCGGGGACGACCGTGGTGCAGGCGCCAACCTGGACGATGATGTGAGCGCCCTTCTGGCGTACCCCCTCGCCACCCAGCGACTTGATGATCCGGAGGAGCTCTCGCGCCTTCATGTCTAGCAGGATAGACGGCTAGCCGCCATGCTGTCTTCCTCAATGTGCGCTTCGGACCCTTCTCGGAGGGCACGTTCGCGGAGTTCCCCATCCACGTTGATCGTGCGCGATCCGGCGGCTCGCGTCGTCAGTGATGGCGGCCCCGAGCGTGCAGCCATGACGAAACAGACCCCGTCCGGCCGGCGTCTACCGGCTGTCACCCGCTGTCAAGGCCTCACCGCGTCGCCTCGTGCGCCCCAGACGACCTGCGTACGACGAGGTCCCCGTGCAGCAGGATGTCGCGCGTGGGCAGATCGGTCCCCGCCACGCGATCGAGCATCGCCGCGAGCGCCGCCGCGCCGATGTGGCGGGTCGGCTGCCTCAAGGTCGTGAGCGGCACGGGGAGCAAGCTCGCGTAGTCCACGTCGTCGATCCCGACCAGGCGAACGTCTCCGGGCACCGCGTACCCGAGCGCGAGGATCGAGTGCATGAGGCGCGCGGCCGTCCAGTCGTTGGCGCAGACGACGGCGTCGGGGCGATGCGCCTCCATGAGCACCTGGACGGCGGCGGCGTCGGTGGGATCGAACCGGTGCACCAAGGATGGATCGAACGGGACCCTCCGCGCGTGGAGCGCCTCGCGGTAGCCAGCCTCGCGCGCCTCGACGGTGGCGGCCGCGTTCTGCAGCGCCACGAAGGCGACCCGTCGAGCGCCGAGGCCGAGGAGGTGCTCCGTGACGACGTGGCCGGCGCGCCGGTTGTCGATCCCGACCAGATCGTGGTGCCCGCGCTGCGGATACGGAACGGCCGTCCGGTCGAGCAGGATGATCGGGATCCGCGCCTCGTCCAGCGCACGCGTGATCCGCCGGTTCACCTCGTCCTTCGCCGGCGTGAGCTCGAGAGGCGCGAAGAAGACCCCCGACACCTTGCGCTCGATGTACTGGCGACACAGCTCCCACGCGTGTTCCTCCTTCGACGCGGCGACAGCCGTGGTGCTCCCCCAGAGCAGGGCATGGTCGCGCGCGAGCGGCGAGGCCATGATCCCCTGCCAGATCGGCTCGAAGATCTCCGTCTCGCCGAGGTCGGGGATGAGGAGTCCGAATGACAGGGCGCTCGACGGTCGCGCGGCGCGCACGAAGGTGCCCGAGCCCGCACGACGCTCGACCAGGCCCGCGAGCTGCAGGTCCCTGACCGCACGCCCGACCGTGATCCGTGACGCCCCGAACTGGCGAACGAGGTCCGCCTCGCTCGGAAGCCGTTCTCCACGCTTCCAGCGCCCGGAGTGGATACCCCTCTCCAGGGCGCCGTAGACCAGCTGGTGCTTGGGGACCTTGTTCGACATGACCGCCATGCGTGCATTGGATATATCAACTTGTGCGCAGCTTCAACTAATACCGTTAAATATCCGTTACATATATGGATACAGGTTGACTCTCGGCCGCCGAGCGGACATGTTCTGACGCGCCGCGCATGACATGTGTTCGTCTGAATGCAGTTATGTCATGCGGGACAGAAAGGCCCATCGATGAACGCTCCCAGCACCCATTCCAAGCACCTGCTGCTCGTCTCCGATTTCGACCAGACCCTCAGCTTCAACGACTCAGGCCTCGTGCTCAGCCAGCTCATCGGCGCATCCGGCTTCCAGGAGAAGGTCGCGGGGCTCTCGCGCACCAACCTCGTTCACCAGGGCGCGGAGCTCGCCTACCTCATCCGGCACGATCCGGACTTCCGCGGCGTTCGCCGCGATCACCTCGTGGAGGTCGGCCGTCGCGTGCGCCTCCGGCGAGACATCCCGGCGCTCATGGAGTTCCTGCGCCGTGGCGTGGAGGGGTTCCGGTTCTCGTTCTTCATCGCGTCCGCGGCGCCGAAGGAGGTGATCCAGTCCGCGCTGGACGGCGTCGTCCCGCCCGAGCACATCTTCGGCACGGAGCTCGACTTCGACCCGCAATCCGGCGAGGTGACGTCCATCGTGCGGACGCCAGCCGGCTACGGAAAGGTGGCGGTCGTCGAGGAGCTGGAGGCGCGGCTAGAGACGGAGCCGAGACGGACGATCTACGTCGGCGACGGCAGCTCGGACGTCCACGTCATGCACCACGTCAACAACAGGGAGGGCTACACGATCGCCGTCTCGGAGAACAGGCTCCTCGCGAGGATCGCCAAGCGGACCGTCCTGAGCGACAGCGCCTTCAGCATCGTCGCCCCGATCCTCGAGCAGATCGTCGGCTGGCGAACGGCCGAGATCCGCGATCTGTTCGAGGCTCACGGACTCACGCTGCAGGACTGGGAAAAGGCCCGTACGGATCGGATCACCATCCAGGAATCCCGGCCGAGCGCGGCCGCGGAGGTAGCGTGACGCTCGAGCGCTCCGTCGTCGAGGTGCTCGGATGGGCCGCGACGGCGACGTTCGTCGGGTCGTACCTCGCGAAGCGCGCCGAAACGCTCATCCGCGTGCAGATCGCCGGCGCTCTCATGTGGGCGCTTTACGGCGTGCTCGTTCGCTCGGCCCCCGTCATCGTGGCAAACCTCCTCGTCGTCGGCGCCGCGGCATGGAAAGCGCGGACGTCGAGGGTGCGCGACGCCAGCGCTTCGCGTGGAGCCGCGAGCGAGCCCGCGATGACGCCCTGATCGTCAAGGCGATCTCGACCAGCCTCGAGGTGCTCCTCGTCGCAGGTGAGCTGTCGGACGACGTCCGGACGGCACGTACGGAATTCCCCGTGGCGTCGCGGAGGCCGCCCCTCCGACCGTCCCCCACCAATGGGTCTCTCCGACGTGGCCGTTCCACCCTACTCATGGGTGGATGGGGCTGTAGGTGGATTCGGTGTCATGTGATACAAGGACACTGTACCGCCCAGCCAGGACTGATGCAGAAGGCCCCCCCGAAATGAAGACCCCCCTCACCGCGTTCTCGCAACGTCTTCCTGTGGCCACGAGGCGCCCCGTCGAGGGCCCAGCCAGCTTCTTGAAGAGGCTCGTTCGCCTGCCCTGCGTGTTCTGCGGCCAGGGCGTGGCGGTGAAGGAAGCCGGCCCCGACGCCTTCGCCGTCTGCCGGGAGGATGACGCCAGGCTGGATAGGGCGCTCGCCCGCCTGAAGGCCGACGTACTCGCGCTCCTCGATGAGCGCAAGGCGAGCACCGGCTGAGAGCCTGTGAATCTATCCCCTCCCGTCGCCGCGACGGCCGATCTGCGGCGCCGGGCATCGTTGCAAGCCCTCGCAGTAGCACGAACTACAGCTTCGGGCTTGCGCCTCGCGCGGCTTGTAGCTGGGCCGTCTGGCTCGGTCCGGAGATAAACTCACAGGCTCTGAGAGGGTTGTCCAAAACACCGGTCCCGTAAGCCGCGGCGAACGATCCGCGGCGCATCGCTCCGTTGCGTCCTCCCTCACACAGCCGCTGGCTATGCTCGGTCGTCGCGCCTCGCCCTGCTTGCGTCTCGCTCGCCTGGCTCGGTCCCCGGTATCTTGAGCAACCCTGTGAGAGTGCTCCGGGGTCGCGTCAGGAGGTCTGGACTCGGGGTCTTGACGACCCAGCCTCCTCATCTCGGGACGGATGCCCAGGCGGCGTGACCAAGCACCTGGATTCACTATAGAAGCCGTGTGCCGTCCGCCCCAATGGGAGGTGGTGGCACGGATGAGGCATTTGCAGCTGCGTGCCGGCAGACGAACGCTTGGCTCACATCGGCCGCAATTGCTCCCGTTCCTCCACCCTTTGGTAGGCACCCCCTCATGACCACCAAGAAGAGGCTCTCGATCGTAGGCGCCGCCCTGCTCGCGGGGCTGCTCGCGCTCATGGGCGTCGGGCTGTGGACGCTCGAGGAGGTCCGCGTGAACGGCTCGCTCTACAACCGCATCGTGCAAGGCAAGGATCTCATCGGCGACATCCTGCCGCCGCCCGAGTACGCGCTCGAGGCACACGACACGGGACTCCAGCTCGTGCGCGAGGCGGACGCGGGCCGGCGCGCGGAGCTGGTGGAGCGGCTGCGCGCCTTGAGCAAGGACTTCGATGCCCGCCACGACTTCTGGGGAAAGGACCTCGAGGCGAGCGCGCTACGCGAGCAGATGGAGGCGAACTACCGCGCCGGCCACGCCTTCCTGGCCGTGCTCCTCGACGACGTCGTCCCGGCACGGCTGCGGGGCGAGGACGCGAAGGAGGCCCTGGCTCGCGCGGAGAAGCTGTTCGACACGCATCGGAGGGAGACCCTCAAGCTCGTGAAGCTGTGCGAGGAGCGAAACAAGCTCGACGAGGAGAGCGGGCGAGACATCATCCGCTCGCGGGTGACGCTGCTGGTGGCGGTGGCGCTCCTGGTCCTCGCGATCGGGGTGGTGATGGGGGGGATGGCAGTGCGTGAAGTGGAGCGCGGGATCGGCGCACTCGTGCGGGATTCGAAGGCGCTGGGCGCGGCAGTGGCGCATGGCGAGCTCGATCACCGCGCCGCGCCGGAAGCGCTACCGGGCGAGTTCGCGCCCATCGCGCGGGCGATGAACGAGACCATGGACGCCTTCGTGGCGCCCCTCCGCGTCACGGCCGGGTTCATCGACGCGATAGCAAGAGGTGAGCTGCCACCGCGTGTGACGAAGGACGCCCAGGGCGAGTTCGGCCAGCTGAAGAACAGCCTGAACGCCCTCGTCGACCTGGTGGAAACCCGCGGCCGTGACCTCGACATGCTCATCGCCGGGGCGATCGAGGGCCGTCTCGACACGCGCGCGGACCCGAGCAAGTATCAAGGCGGCAACGCCAAGATCATCCAGGGCATGAACCAGCTCCTGGACGTGGTGGTCAAGCCCATCACCGAGGCCACGGCGGTCCTGGAAGAGCTCGCCGGGCGCAACCTCCGGACCCGCGTGAAGGGCGACTACCAGGGCGACTACGCCAAGTTGAAGGAGGCGCTGAACGCGACGGCCGAGGCGCTGCACGACGCGATGTCACAAGTTGCCCAGACGGTGGACCAGGTCTCCTCGGCCTCCGCCCAGATCGCCTCGTCGAGCCAGGCGGTGGCGAGCGGCGCCTCCGAGCAGGCGAGCTCTCTCGAGGAGACGAGCTCCGGCATGGAGTCGATGTTGAGCATGACGAAGCAGTCCGCCGACAACGCTCAGCAGGCTTCCGCGCTCGCCGCCACGGCGAGGGGCGCTGCCACCGAGGGCAGCGCGGCCATGGAGCAGATGACCGGCGCGATGGGGAAGATCAAGGCGTCCGCCGAGGGCACCTCGCAGATCATCAAGACCATCAACGAGATCGCCTTCCAGACGAACCTGCTCGCGCTCAACGCAGCGGTCGAGGCGGCCCGCGCGGGCGAGGCGGGACGTGGCTTCGCGGTGGTCGCCGAGGAGGTCCGCTCGCTCGCCCTGCGATCGAAGGATGCGGCCAACAAGACGGAGGAGCTCATCCGTCAATCGGTGAAGGAGGCGGGCGAGGGCGAGGTGACGGCCAAGCACGTGAACGTCAAGCTCTCCGAGATCGTCGCGTCGGTGTCGAAGGTGACCGACATCGTGGCGGAGATCGCGGCCGCCGCGAAGGAGCAGGCGGCGGGCATCGACCAGGTCAACCAGGCGATGGCCCAGATGAACTCGGTCACGCAGCAAAACGCGGCCAGCTCCGAAGAGTCCTCCTCGGCCGCGGCCGAGCTCTCGGGCCAGTCGGAGCAGCTCGCGGCGATGGTGGGCACCTTCCAGCTCGAGGGCGTCGTTGCGACGCGAAAGCAGCCGACCTCACCGAGGACGGCGGCGTCGGCCAGGAAGTCGCCAGGGGCCAGCAAGAACGCTTTCAGTCCGGCCGCGGTCATCCCGCTGGATGACGGCGCGACGTTCAAGGAGTTCTGAGTCGCCGGGGGCGCAGGCCGCCCCCGCCCCGCCGGCGGAGCCGTCGGGGCCCCACCCTGGCCCCCGACCGCAGCTGATTTTTCGACAGGTCTTGAGTCGCCGGGGGCGCAGGCCGCCCGTCGCCGGGGGTGCAGGCCGCCCCCGCCCCGCCGGCAGAGCCGTCGGGGCCCCACCCTGGCTAAGAAGCCAAAGGCATTTTTCGACAGGTCTTGAGCGCGACGGCACGCGACGCGGCCATCACGCCGCGTCGCGAGCGCCGACGGACTCCAGCGAGTCCAGGTGCCGGTGCAGGAGCCGCTTGGTCTTCACCTCGACCTGGCGTACCCGTTCGCGCGAGATGCCCCAGCGGTTCGCGATCTGCTGGAGCGTCATGGGTGATTCCTGGCGCAGCCGGTTCTGGACGATGTCCCAACCCAGCTCGCCCATGCGCTTGCGGACGCCCCGGATCGCCTCGCGGACCTCGCGGTCGACCTCGGCCGAAAGACAGACGTCTTCCGGACCTGGACCTTCGTCCTCGAGCCGTTCGAGGTAGGAGAGGTCTTCTTCCTCGCCGATCGGTTTGTCGAGCGAGAAGTCGTGCTGCGCGACGGTGCCGCTCCGCGGCCGCACCGCGGACCGCGCCTCCATCAGGTACCGTCCGATATACGCGCGGATCCACCAGGCCGCGTAAGTCAGGAAACGGGTCCCGGCGTGGGGGTCGAACTTCTCCACCGCCCGCAGCAGTCCGAGGTTGCCTTCCTGAATGATGTCATCGAGGCGCACCGCGCCGCGGCGCTGCTTGGAAGCGATCGCGATCACGAAGGCCAGGCTGTGCCGGACGAGCGTCTGCTGAGCCGAGATGTCACCTCTCCGCGCGCGCAACGCCAAGGCGTGTTCCCTGTCGCGCGCGAGCGGCGGGAACCGCCGGGCCGCTCTGAGATACGGAGCGAGCTCGTCGAATTCTCTGCTGCCACGCTGTGTCCCTGATGTCTTCATGGGCGGCACGCTACGGCCGAATGGCTGGCTCGTTGGCGAATAACATGGGGCACTCCCGCGCATTCCCGGGCCGCTCAACGTGGCGGACGTTCACTCGGGGCCCGAGGCGAGGCCAGCGGGGCGGGGCGGCGCGAGCCCCGGCTACTTGGCTTCCTATCCGGGGTGGGGCCCCGACGGCTGTGCCCTGGGCATTAGTCACAGGAAGGTACGAGGGCCTCAAGCGCGCGGGCAGTCGGCTAAGCACGCCTCCACGAGAGGGGAGGCCAAAGGGATCCCGTCTCCCTCTCCCTCCGCGAGGGAGAGGGTCGGGGTGAGGGAGGCTCGGGGACGCCCGAAGCGTCGAGAACGCCATGACGGACCTCCCGCGCATTCTGGCAGCGTGCCAGTTCTCGCCCCGCTCGCCTTCAGGCGTCAGCTTCGGTGTCGCAGCACGGACGGACGAAGGACGAGCCCGCGAGGCATATATGCGTACTCGCGAGGTTCGGATCCAAAGGTTC
>JBGQLS010000281.1:0-8221 GCA_041500205.1 Anaeromyxobacteraceae bacterium
GGCTCGCCGGGCAGCCCTGCGTCGGGATGGTAGCTCTTCGCCAGCTGGAAGTAGGCGGCCTTGATCTGCTGTGTCGTCGCCTCTCGCTTCACGCCCAGCGTAGTGAAATGGTCTGATGCCCGGACCTTCTCGTAGAAGTCCTTGAGCGAGGCCGCGTCTGGAACGGCGGGTCTGCGGGGCTCCTGCTCGGCTCTTGGCTTCGGGCCAGGCGGGCCTGCAGGGGGCGCTGTAGCGCTTCTCCCGGGGCGAGTCGAGGCGGTCGGTGGGCTGCTCGAGGGCCGGACCGAGGTTGGGGCCTGACGCGGGGGCGACGTCGGGGCGGGCCCCGGGCCGCGCTCGTCGCGGTCGCGAGGCTGCGACGGCTCTGCCGGGGACCCCTGAACGCGCTTGTCGCGGTGGACTCCTGGCCGCGTCTCGTCGCGGCCAGGAGCAGGGGCGCGAGGCTGCGACGGCTCTGCTGGCGCAGCCGAAGATGGGTCGCGAGGCTGCGACGGCTCTGCCGGCGCAGCCGAAGGAGTCGGGCTCGAGTTCGAGTTCGGGGCCGCCGAAGAGGGCGCAGCCGAAGACGGTGAACCCGGGGTTCCCGCTGGGGTGGGGGTCCCTGACGGCTGCTGGGGCGTCTGGGCCACAGGCGGTGGTCGCACAGGTGGCACGCCGGGCACTGGAACCGCGGGTCGCGCTGGAGGCGTCTCCGCCTGCGCTGGCGAGCTGGGCTGGGCAAGGTCCGACTTCGCAGCCTGGAGGTCCACCTTACCCGCCTGGAGCCCGAGCCATCCAGGGTTGGTCAGATACACAGCTGCGGCAGCCGCGGCGAGCCCGACTGCCACGACAATCGGTGCGAGGTGCGAACGCTTCGCGGCGCGAGGAGCCTCCCGCTCCTGCCTGGCCGGGTTCTCCGCCGGCCGCTTGTTCGGGTGTGAGGTCCAGGCGGGCTCGCGCCCGGAAACGGGGCCGATCTCTCCGTGCACCGGCCACTCGTCGGCGATGACCGCCTTCGGGGAAGAGTCGGGACCGGACGGCGCGCCCTTCGCGCGCGACTCCGCCTGCTCCTCTGGCGCGACCGGAAAGCGCTCCGTCTTCGCGGGTGCGGGTTGATGACCGGGGCCGGGGAAGACCGGGCGCGCCGGCGGGAAGTCGATGAGCGTCGGCTGTACCACCGGACCTCGCGACTCCACCCCGGCCGCCGCCTTGCTCCGCTCCGCCCGAGCGGGCGCCGCGACGACGCGCTCCGCGCGCTCCACGAGAGCGAAGAAGGGCTCCAGTTCCAGCATGTCACCCAGCCGTCGCCATGACCCGCCCAGGTGGGAGACCTCGTCGTCCCGTGCGGCCTTGCGCTCCACTATCCACTTCTGGAGCGTGGAGAGGTCCTTGAACGGATACAGGTCGCCGCGATGGTTGCGCAGGCTCCACGGGCGCGCCCGTTCGGCGTCCCCACGCCCGCTTGCGGTGGCGCCCGCTGAGGCGTTCCCTCGATCGAGGTCGGCCGTGGAAACCGGTGCCTCGCGCAGGTCGCTCGGCTTCACGGGTACCGTGACCACCAGCGCCTTCTTCTTCACGAGGAAGACGTGGCCGCAGTTCGAGCAGCGGACCGTCAGGCCATCCGGCCCGACCTGATCCTCGCCGAACACGTACTGCACCCTGCAGCGTTCGCAGCGGACGTCCATGGAAATGGGGAGGTTAGCCTTCGCCAGTGATTGTAGGCAAGCACTTGATGCGCCACCGCCTCCGATAGGCCGCCGCCAGCCCGGCGCCCGCAAGGCCAGAAAAATTGACCCCTTGCCCCCCCCCGATATCCTCCGACAGCAGTACCCGAAGACGGCGTAGCCGGCGGCCCGCTCGCGCCAGCGAGCGACGCGCCGGAGGCGCTGCCGCCGGCTCGTCGACGCCTCGTCCAGCGCATCGCCGAGAAGACGAGCTGCCTCGGGCAAAGGGGAGCAATGGGCCATTCCAAGGGCAACAAGAGAGCGGGGAGCCCCAAGGGCAACGCGCCCCGGACCGGCATGGGGCGAGACATCGCGGCCGTGGTCGTGATGGCAGCCGCCCTCGTGCTCGGACTCGCGCTCCTCACGTTCTCGGTCCACGATGCGCCGCTCGTGGCGCGAGGGCTACCCGCCGGCTCGAACCTGGTCGGTCCGGTAGGCCATGGCCTGGCGACCGCCTTCTACCGGGCGCTCGGCTTCGCGGCCTTGGTCGTCCCCGTCGGCCTCGGGCTCTTCGGCTGGAAGCTCTTCCGGGATGCTCCCCGGCGCATCACGCTCATCGCCTCTGTGGCTCACGTCGTGCTCGCCCTCTCGATCGCCACGCTGGCGCACCTCCTCCTCGCGACACGCCACCTCACGAGCTTCCAGGCAGGGGGCGCCGTCGGGCGCCTGCTCTGCACGCGCGCCGAGGCGCTCTTCTCGCCGGTCGGCACCGGACTCATCGTGGGCGCCTGCGCGGTCGTGGCGCTCATCCTCGCCATCGACTTCCAGGTGCGCGATGCGGCGGCGTTCGTGTTCCGGGCAGCGCACGCGGTGGCGGCCTTCGTCGGAAGGCGCCTTGGCAACGCCGTCGATCGACATCGCGCCGCCATCGCCGAGCTGCGCGCGACCGAAGCGCTCGATCGCGCCCAGCGGGCCGAGGACGAGGTGGTGGAAGCCGAGGACGCCGACGACGAGCTGAACGGGCGCGCGACGCTGGGCGCGCTCGCCGGCGAGCAGGCGCGCCGCATGGCGTTCGCAGGCGATCCGGCCTGGGTACAGGAACTGCCGACCGCGCGCGCCTTGACCCTGGAGGAGGCGGAGCCAGACCGGCCACGCAAGAGGGGCAGGGCTGGCGGAGAGCCCCGGTCCGCCTGCGACGCCACCGACACAGGCCCGGCGACGGAAGCAGCGCCGGAGGAGGAGGCGTCCGAGGAAGTCGAGCCGGGCGCCTACGGCGAGCCGCTGCCGCCCGCCGACAAGCCCGAGATCGTCCTCTCGCAGGCGATGCTGGAAAGGGGCAAGAAGAAGAAGAGCGACAAGGACGCGCCAGCCTTCGCCTTCACGCAATCGGGCGAGGTGTTCCGCCTGCCCTCCGCCGACATCCTCGACCAGCGCGAGACGGTGAAGCAGGAGGTGGACGAGGGCGGGCTCCAGCGCACGGCCGAGGTCATCGTGTCCACCCTGCGCCAGCACGGCGTGGACGGTGTCGTGAAGCACATCCGGCCCGGGCCGGTGGTGACGCTCTACGAGTTCATCCCGGTCGCCGGCGTGAAGCTCGCCCGCATCGAGAACCTGGACAAGGAGCTGACCATGGCCTTGTCGGCGATGCGCATCCGCATCATCGCCCCCATCCCGGGAAAGGGCGTGGTCGGCATCGAGGTCCCGAACCGGAACCGCGCCACCGTCTACTTGCGCGAGGTGCTGGAGTCGGAGACCTTCGCGACGGCGGGCGGCCTCCTCCCGCTCGCGCTGGGCAAGAACATCGAAGGCATCCCCTACTGCGTGGATCTGCAGCGGATGCCGCACCTCCTCGTGGCGGGCACCACCGGCTCCGGAAAGTCGGTCGGACTCAACACGATGATCCTGTCCTTGCTGTACCGTCAGACGCCCGATCAGGTCCGCTTCATCATGGTGGACCCGAAGATGACGGAGCTCTCCATCTACGAGGACGTCCCCCACCTGCTCCTTCCGGTGGTGACCGATCCAGCCAAGGCGTCCCGGGCGCTGCAGTGGGCCGTGGACGAGATGGAGCGGCGCACGCAGCTCCTCGCCGACACCGGCTCGAAGGATCTCAAGTCGTACAATACCAAGGTGGAGAAGCTGCGCGCCGGTGGCGGCGGACTTGAACAGGCTGCCGACGCCCTGCCGACGCGCAAGCTCCTGGTGGTGGACGTCACCGAGGGCGAGACGGAGGAGGGCGCCGCAGCGCGCCTGGCCCGGGAGGCGGTCTCCGCGCCCGCCGACGTCGGTGGTGGGAATCGCGCAACGCCGCAGTCCGCGGAGTACGAGGATCCGACCTTGCCGCCTCCGCCGGGGAACCCCGAGCAGCGAGGCGCGACAGGGGAATCGAGCGGCCAGGAGCAGCGGAAGCTCCCGCGTAAGCTGCCCTACATCGTCGTCATCATCGACGAGCTCGCGGACCTCATGATGACCGCGCCGCGCGAGGTCGAGATCTCCCTGGCGCGCCTGGCGCAGAAAGCGCGCGCCACCGGCATCCACCTCATGGTCGCGACCCAGCGCCCGTCCACGGACGTCGTGACTGGCATGATCAAGAACAACTTCCCGGCGCGGATCACCTTCCGGCTCGCCTCCCGCCACGATTCGGCGACCATCATCAACGGCCCGGGCGCCGAGGCCCTCCTCGGCGACGGCGACATGCTGGTCATGACGGCCACACAGCCTGTCACGCGAGTGCAAGGTGCGTTCGTCTCCGAAGGAGAGATCGAGCGCGTCGTGAAGTTCCTCAAGGAGCAGGGGAGGCCGGTCTACGACGACTCCATCCTCAAGGCGCGCGATTCGAGCGGCTTCGCGAGCGATCCGGACGAGGACGACCCCGCGTACGACCAGGCGCTCGACCTCGTCTCGCGGATGGAGGAGGTCTCCGTCTCGAAGCTCCAGCGCGAGATGCGCCTCGGCTACAACAAGGCCGCGAAGATCGTCGAGCGCATGGAGCGCGAGGGCATCGTCGGCCCCGCCAACGGGGTGAAGCCTCGGCAGGTCCTCATTCGCCCCGCGGGCGAGTCGAACCCGTTTCCGAACGTGTGAACGCCGCTACACCTTGCGCTCGGAGCCCTTCAGGAGCCGCTCGATGTTGGCCCGGTGGCGCATCACGATGACGATGGCGATGGCGAGGCCAGCCCAGGGCACCGGGCTCGACCAGGCTGAGCTTCCACCCACGATGAAGCACTGCACGAAGGTTCCGATGCAGCACACCGCTGTGCCCGAGAGCGATCCCAGTGACGAGATGCGCGTCGTGGCGTAGGCGATGCCGTAGGCGACGAATGCGATGAGCGAGGGGATGGGCGCGAGCACGAGGAAGACGCCCAGCGCCGTGGCGACGCCCTTGCCGCCCTTGAACCCGAGCCACAGCGGATAGATGTGGCCGGTGAACGCGGCAAGCCCCACCGCCACCGCCCAGTTCTCCGCCACAGCGCGACCGTCCGGCGAGAACACCCGGAAGGCCAGCAGCATGGGGATCGAGGCCTTGGCCGCGTCGAGCACGAGCGTCAGGACCCCAGTGGCCTTGCCGGCGGCGCGCGCGACGTTCGATGCGCCGATGTTGCCGGAGCCCACCTTGCGAACGTCCTGGCCCGTGACGAGGCGCGTGAGCACGAGGCCGAACGGCACCGAGCCGAGAAGGTAAGCCCCGACCACGAAGAGCGCCCTCACCGCTGGGTTCATGTCCGATGGGCTATCACGAGAAAGGCCCAGTTTGCGAGCAGTGCGATGAGGCCTGCGAACGCGAGGGCGCGCACCGCCCGGGGCGGCGGAAACGGCAGCGGCAGCCCCAGCGCGAGCCGCACCCCGTCCGCCGCCGCCAGAAGCCAGGCGGCGCCGGCGAGCAGCGCGCCGAGAGGGCTCGCCTCCAGCGCCGCGCGAAGTTGGCCATGGGCGAGGTAGACGAACGCGTGCGTCATGCCACAGGTGGCGCAGGGAAGGCCGGTGAGTGCCCTGAAAGGGCACGCGTAAGGCAAACCGAGCAGCGGCAGGAGGCGCGCGGCGAGGAACGAGAGCGCGAAGATGGCCGCGAACACCTCGGCGTGCCCGAACACCCGCGCCGGCGATTGCGCTGCCATCTCAGACTCGCGTTTCACCTTTCTTCGACTCGCTCCGGCTGCCTCGAAAGGACATGCGCAGGCACGACAACAGCCAAAGGGGGGTCTAGATCCCCGTCGAAGGAGGGGGCCCCGCACTGTGGAGGCCGTTCAGTCCCGCCAGCCCGACCATTCCCGCCACAGCGCAGAAGCACAGGAACACGAGCAGCACGGGCATCAGCACGGCGAAGGCTGCCTTGCCGGTCCCCGTGCGCTGGGCCTCGCCCAGCCCCTGGATGGCCGCCACGGCGAACCACACCATGGCGATGACGGCACCGCAGACGGGGAGCGCCCGGATGAGGAAGATGCCGGACGCGTAGCCGACGACGGTGAGCGTCGCATCGAAACCCCGCGGCGCTCCGTGGACGACGAGCAGCAGGAGGTGGAAGACGGCCGCGGTGAGGTAGACCGCGATCAGGGCCAGGATCGGCGTCGCGATGGCTTGAGCGATGAACGACTGCAGCGTGAACCCCCGGATGATCTGCGCCAGAGGGAGCGAGTCCACGCGCCCGTCCATGCGGCGCGTTATCTGCCCGACGATGTTGATGGTTGCGCTCGCGGTGAAATAACCGAAGACGAGCGAGACCCAGTTGCCGAGCGTGAGCGCCAGCGCGCCGAAGAGCACCGCCGACCTGGTCTCGGAGATGCGCACCTGCCGGAAGAAGCGCGCAGGCTCGATCGCGGCCAGCTTCCAGGTATCGACGAAGCCGTGGAAGAAGCCACGCCGGGCCCGCTCGGCGAACGGGGCGCTTTGCTCGGCGGGGGGAGGCACCGCGCCGGGAGGGAGGGCTCCCCATCCTGGCGGCGGTACCGCGGGCGGCGTCCACCCAGGCAGCGGCGCGCCCCAACCGGGGCCGCCGGCCCCCTGCGGAGGGAAGGGCGGGGACTCGACCTGAGCCACGGGCGCGGGCGCCGCAGCGCCGGGATCGGGGAGGTAGATCTCGGACCCGCACTTCGGGCAGGTCTGGGTGCCGAAGCGGTCGGTGTCGAAGGTTTCCTGGCAGCGGAAGCAGCGGGCGCGCATGGCGCGGGAGCTTACCGCCTCGCTGGGCCGGCGCCCCCGAAAAATGGCCAGCGAGGTTGCCCAGCGTGCGGAGGCGGCTGCGACGAGCCCGAGCGCCTCAAGACCTGTCGAAAGACGTGATCGCTCTGCGGCGTGGCCGGGGTGGGGCCCCAATGGCTCTGCCGGCGGGGTGGGGGCGGCCTGCACCCCCGGCGACTCGAGACCTGTCGAAAAACCCCTTTGGCTTCTTAGCCGGGGTGGGGCCCCGACGGCTGTGCCGGCGGGGCGGGGCGGCGCGAGCCCCGGGTACTCAGTTCTTGAGGCTCGAGACCTCGTCCACGTTGAGCGTGCCGCGGGTGCGGAAGACGGCGATGACGATCGCGAGCCCGACCGCCGCCTCGGCAGCCGCCACGGCGATGACGAAGAAGGCGATGGCGTGGCCGTTCATCCTGCCGGCCTGGCGCGCGAAGGCGAGGAAGGTGAGGTTCGCCGCGTTGAGCATGAGCTCGATGCACATGAACACGACGAGCATGTTGCGCTTCACGAGGACGCCGACGAGGCCAACGCCGAAGAGGACCGCCGCCAGCGCGAGGTACTGGTTCGCGTAGACCATGTCAGGCTCGCCTTTCGCCGTTACCTGTGATCATCGAGCGCTTCAGAGGCGAGTCTGATTGATTTCCGGAAGTGCGAAGCACGAGTCAGATCCTCTGCTTGGCGACGACCACCGCGCCCACGATGGCCACGAGCAAGAGCAGGCTCGTCGCCTCGAAGGGCAACAGGTATTGGGTGTAGAGGAGCCGTCCCACCGCCTTGACGGTGCCGAAGTCCGGGCCGACCCGGACCATGGCCATGGGCCCGGCCTGGTGGACCGCCTGGACGACGACCGCCACCACGCCTGCCGCCCCGAACGCACCCGCCACCTGCATGGCCTTGATCCGGGCGCGCCCGAAGTCCTCGTCGCCGGTGGTGAGGAGCATGATGACGAACAGGAACAGCACCATGATGGCGCCGGCGTAGACGAGCACCTGCAGGAAGGCCAGCAGGTGCGCGGTGAGGAGGACGTAGATCCCGGCCAGGAAGAAGAAGGCGGCCACCAGGCTCATGGCGGCGTTGACCGGATTGCGCGCCACCACGACGCCCGCCGCCGACATGATGAGCGGCACCGCGAACACCCAGAAGACCCACTTCTCGGCGACGTCGCTCATGGGCAGGTCGTCCTTGGAACGGGGCGTGCCGCCCCGCCCCTGCTGGCCGGGTCCCGTGCGCCTTCGCGTGCTGCTACGCCGCGTCCGCTCAGGCGCCCCGGCGCGCTCGCTACGCTCGCGTACATGAGAACCATTGCGTTCCGCTCCTCACACCCGCACCCCGCCGATGATGGCTTCGCGCGTCTCCTGCGTCTTGCCCCAGGCATGGTCGCCGAACGGGCAGCGGCGCTCCTCGAC
>JBGQLS010000282.1:0-8211 GCA_041500205.1 Anaeromyxobacteraceae bacterium
CGTGCCGAAGAGGATCTCGCCCAGGGTCGGTTTCAGCTTCCGGGGCCGCCGGGTCCAGGCGAGAACGGCAGGGACGACGAAGATGGGGCGGCCCAGGCGGCGCTGCGCCGAGGCGAGGAGCGGGAAGGGATCGGGACCTCCGGCGCGGTCGAGGAACACCACGGAGGCCTCGCCGCGCGCGAGCGACTCCTCGAATGCCGCTTGCGTGGAACGGACGCGCGCGAGCCAGGGCATGAGCCCGGTGAGGCCGAGCGCGGCGCGGAGCGGGGGAAGCCGCATCTGGCGCAGGAGCCAGGCGAGGAACAGGAAGTTGAGAACCCCCGCCGAGCGCATCACGAAGACGATGCTGCCGCGCCGCGCCAGGTCGGCCAGGTCGCGCGACGCCTCGTGGGGAACGCGGACGGGCCGGAACCAGCGATCGAGGAAGCTGAAGCGCGCGGGGGCGGGACCTGCCGCTGCCTGGGAGGTGGGCTGGTCGCTCACGGGGCGGGAGTGTATGCCGCAACGGCCGCCGGGTAGCGAGGAGGATGGGGCGCAGACCGGGAGTTAACGTGCGTTCGCAGCCCGGAGCCCGGGCGCGCCTGGCCTCGGTCGTCGCGGGGCGACGAGCCGCGCCCGCTCCGCTATTCCGGCGAGCGTCCGCTGCTGTGCATGGCTCGGACTCTCGATACGGAGCCGCTGGCCCGGGCCCTGACCGCTGAGGGAGGAGCGTCCACGGTTCCAGCGACACTGAAGCCCCTAGGGGGCATGGAAAAGTGTCGCTTGAATCACCTACAGCCTACAGCCCCAAACGGGTCTAAACAAATTACAGCGCATCCGCGGTCGGATCAGGCGCACCATCTCCAAATACTGACGTTTAGAACCGCTCGGGGGTGGCGCACCGCTTGCTTGGCTGCTGGGGTGCATTAAGTGACAGCCTGTCCAGGTGGCGTCATAGTACCGACCTCGTCGGCATCCGCCCGGGCAGTGCATCGGCAGCGTGCCTTATGAAATCGACGCGTGGACAGGTGATTCCATGATGTGGCTCGCTGTTGGCGCCGGCCTCCTTGCGGTCTGGCTCGGCCTCGGGCTGTACTGCGCGGAGACGTTCATGGGTGGTCACCGCGACGCCAGGGTCTGGAAGGACTCGACGTGGAGGGACTCGGTCGTGGGAGTCGATCACGCGTCGAGCACCCCCATCCCCAGGCCTCGAGTCGCCGACTAGCTGGACGCGTCGCCCCTCCTCTCGTCCTCGAGCGAAGCGCTTCGGGAACTACCGCTCCGAACACCATCTGCGCTGCTGCCGTCCGCGCTGTGACTATTCGTCAAACGTGTCCGTCGGTCACGGGACAGCGTGCGGAGTGCTGTGCCCCTGAGTCTCCAACAGCGTTGAAGTTCCAGGGGATCACCGCGCACACGAGTGACCCCATGTGACGCACTGTGATCGGTATCCCCAGGTCGTGAGATAGACGCTCCACTCACATCGGCGCAGAACTCGCCTCCTCAGGGCATTGGAGTTTGAGGGGGGGAGCCGATGTTGAGAGAACAAGCCCGCGCCGTGGACGCGGGATTGAAGGTCTTCGACCTGGCGGTCATGGGGCTGGCCTTTCCGGCGGCGTACCTCGTCCGCGGCCGCTTCCTTGCCGACACGTTGCCTAGCCTCTATCCGATCAAGGAGTACTGGGCGTTCGCGGCGCTGGCGATGCTGCTCTGGCTGGCAGCGGCGACGCTCGGCTCCGTCTACCAGGCCTACCGCACGCGTCCGCTCTGGGTGGAGATCGGGCGGCTGGCGCGCGCCATGGTCCTCGTCGCCATCGCCGTGTCCGCGGTCGGCTACATGGCGCGAGAGCACCAACTTTCGCGCCTCTTCGTCGGACTCTACTTCGCGACGGCGCTCGCCTTCCTCATCGTGAACCGCCTGGTCGTGCGGCTCGTGGCGCGTGCCGCCCGCCGCCGCGGCTACAACGTCCGTCGCTTCGTCGTCGTGGGAACGGGACCGCTGGCGCACGAGGTGGTGGCGAGCGTCGAGCGTCACCGCGAGTGGGGCATCCACTTCGCAGGCCACATCGTGGAGGAAGACGGGCCGGACGAGGCCGTCCGCGGGCCGGTCCTGGGCCGTGTCAGCGAGCTCTCGCGCATCCTCGAGCGCGAGGTGGTGGACGAGGTCTACTTCGCCATCCCGGGCGAGCCCATCGAGACGATCGAGAAGGCTGTGCAGGCGTGCGAGGAGCTCGGCGTGAGCGTCAAGGTGTGCATGAAGTTCATCGATAACCGCATCGCCAGGGCGGGCATCGAGGACCTCGACGGCCTGCCGCTGCTCGCCTTCTCGTCGACGCCCTCCGACGTGCTGGCGCTCGCGGCGAAGCGCGCCTTCGACGTGGTGGTGAGCGGGCTCGCGCTCCTCGCGCTGGCGCCGCTGTTCGCGGCGGTGTCGGCCGCCATCCGCTTCGAGTCCCGCGGGCCGGTCTTCTTCAGGCAGCGGCGCGTGGGCATGAACGGGCGTGAGTTCTTCCTCTACAAGTTCCGCAGCATGTCCGTCGACGCCGAGCAGCGCCTCGCCGCGCTGAGGCAAAGGAACGAGGCGAGCGGGCCGGTGTTCAAGATGACGAACGACCCGCGCATCACGCGCGTCGGGCGGCTCATCCGCAAGGCGTCCATCGACGAGCTGCCGCAGTTCTGGAACGTGCTCAAGGGCGAGATGAGCATCGTCGGCCCGCGGCCGCCCATCCCCAGCGAGGTGCGCCAGTACGAGCGCTGGCAGCGGCGCCGCCTCAGCATGAGGCCCGGCATCACCTGCGTGTGGCAGATCAGCGGCCGCAGCGACATCGACTTCGACCAGTGGATGGACCTCGACCTCGAGTACATCGACAACTGGTCCCTGTGGGCCGACCTCAAGATCTTCTTCAAGACGATCCCGGTGGTGCTCATCGGGCGTGGCGCGCGGTGACGGCGCTGCCTGGGCGGGCAGCGCTCGAAACGGCGTTGGCCGCTCTTCACCCGCGCCGTTGTGCCTGCGATTCCTGTCCAGGAAAGCTGGGGACAAGCCCCGCGCTACGGTCCTGGTGTTCACGTAGGGCGGGTCTTGTGCCCTGGTTTTCGGCGGTGACCCGCGGCTACGATACCAGCGACTCCAGGTAGATTTGTGTCGATGAAGACCAGTTCAGCGGCCATCGTCGCCGTAGATGTCCTCGCGCCGCAGGTCGCCGCCGATCCACTTGCCGCCACTGTCTTTCAATACAGGCGGCTTGAAGCCCTGGGGGAGCGGGTGGAAGATCGAGCGCCGTTGCACGTCCGTGAGCACGCGCGTGCGCTCCTCGGGCGTGAGGGCCGCCAACTCGTCAACCAGGCGCTGCAGGTCTCGAAGGTCACGCGCCACGGTGAAAATGTAACACCTTCAGCGGGATCTTGCCTTGGTGTCGTGGGACGAGCGCGCTCTTCGCCTGCACACACCGAGCGGGGGACAAGCCCCCGCGCTACGGACCTACGACGCCTTGCGCCGCCTAACGACGACGCTCGGGGCCCTCACCCCCGCCGCTTCACCTTCCCCTCCCTGTCCAGGAAATAGGGCTCGACGAGCAGCGGCTCGATCTTGGGGCGATAGCCCTTCACGTCGGCGCCCAGCGCTGCAAGCGCCTGCAGCACCTCGCCGCGGACGCGGGTGTTGTCGGTGTCGCGCAGGAAGAGCTCCACGAGCGCCACGCGCAGCCGGTCGGTGAGCGGCTGGAGCGCGACGAGGCGCACCGTCGCGATGCGGACGTCGTCCGAGAAGTCCTCGAGGAGCGGGAGGAGGGTGTCCTCCAGCACGGGTATCTCACCCTCGGCCACGGCGGAGGACGTCTCGGCCGCGGAGGCGCTGGCGGGAGCGGAGGTGCTCCCACCCGTCGCGCGGGTGAGGGTGGTGAGATCGCCGTGGTGCTCGGCGAGCCAGGAGAGGAGCACGAGCTTCTTCTCGGGATCGCGGGAGTACTGGCGGCCGAGCTTGTGGAGGAGCCCGAGCGTGGTCGCCACCAGGTCCTCGGCCGGCCGCAGCGCCGAGAGCACGCGCAGCCCCCACGAGACGCCGGACTCGTGCGACTCCAGGAACTCCTTCACCGGACCGACAGCCTTCTCGCCCGCGTCGACCAGGATCTGCCGGACGTTCTCCTTCTCCTCGTCGTCGGTGATGCCGGGGTCTGCCCGGACGGTGAAGCGCAGGCACAGGACGGAGAGCGCCTCCTGCGTGTCCATGTCGGCGAGCTGCTGGATGACCTTCTGCCGGTTCTCCGGCGGGCCGTACTTCTCGGTCACCTTCTGCGCCTGCTTCCGGAGGCCGGACTTGCCGCCGCCCTTCGAGCTGAAGAAGTCGAGGAATCCCAAGTGCTCTCCGTATCGGGGGACGCCCCCCCGTGGCCTGGGCCGGGGCCCTTACCCCGATCGCGGGCTGTTCTTACAACGAGATCTCGGCACGCGGGTCGCCACTATAGAGTTCTTCGAGCGGCTTCACGGCCTTCTCGAGGTCGGCCGTCCGCTCGGGGAGGACGATCGCCACCCTCGCGTAGAGGTCGCCGCGCACGCCACCGCGGAGGTCGGGCATCCCCTTGCCGCGCAGCCGCAGCTTCTTCCCGCTCTGGGTCCCGGGCGCGATGCGCAGCCGCACCGGGCCCTCGAAGGTGGGGAGCGTCACCTCGCCCCCCAGCACGGCCTCGGGCACGGTCAGCGGCAGGTCGAGGTAGAGGTCCTTCCCCTCGCGGCGGATCCACGGGTGCTCGCTCAGCTTCACCCGGAGATAGAGATCGCCGGCCTTGCCGCCATGCGCGCCCGGCGCGCCCTGTCCCGACAGGCGCACGCTCGAGCCGTCCGTCACGCCCTTCGGGATCTTCACCCGGAGCGTCTTGCCACCCACCTTGACGTCCCGCTCGGCGCCGAGCACCGCGTCGCGCAGCTCGACCTCGATCTCCGCCTCTGCGTGCGCGCCGTGCCGCGGGACGGATCCACGGCGCGCTCGTCCTTGCGGCGCCTGGCCACCGAACAGATCCTCGAAGATGGAGCCGAAGTCGAAGGTCCCGTAGTCCCCGACGTTGACCTCCTGAAAGCCGCCGAAGTCGAACGGCATCCCCCCTCGGGGCGCCCCCTGCCGCTTCCACTGCCGGTAGGCGTCGGCCTTCTTGGCGTCGAAGCCGCTGCGTAACGAGTCGGCGCCGAACTCGTCGTAGAAAGCGCGCTTCTTCTGATCGTTGAGCACGTCTGCGGCGGCGGTTAGCTCCTTGAACTTCTCCTCGGCGCGCTTGTCGCCAGGGTTCACGTCGGGGTGGTACTTCTTCGCCAGCCGGCGATAGGCCTTCTTGATCTCCTCGGCGCTCGCGGTGCGTGGCACCCCAAGGATGTCGTACAGATCTCGATCGGGCACGGTACAAGGGTAACGCCGCGGCGGGGCGCGTCAATCAGGCGCTGGCCCCGGTGCTTCCCGTGTACGCGGACGTCGCCTAGAGTCGACCATCTCGAGGATGGGCCTCGGGTCGAGTCGATCGGGACGAGGCGCCGGCGACCCCGCTCCCCCGGGCGCATGTTCCAGGGCGGCCAAGCCGAGTCCCCGGCCCCCTTCCGCTCGCCCCCTGTGGGCGCAATGGCTAGAATGCCGACATGGTGCGTCCCGCGTTGACCGCGCTTGCTGCGGCGGCCTTCTTCCTCGGGCTGCCGGCCGCCTCGGCGGCCGATGAAGAGGTGGAGCGGGTAGTGGCCGTGATCCGCTCGCCGGCCGCGCCGGAGCCGAGCATCATCACGCTCACGAACGTCGAGGAGGAGGTGCGCATCGCGCTCGTCTCGCGTGGCGCCATCCTCGCCGCCACCCAGCCGCTCGACGGCCCTGCGCTCAAGGCGGGACTCGAGTGGCTCGTCGATCAGACGCTGCTGACGGAGGAGGCCTCCCGCCTCCAGGTCTTCGAGATCGACCGCGCGGACGGCCTCGCCGAGTTGGCGCGCTTCAAGGCGCACTTCGCGCGGCTGGCCGACTACCAGGCGTTTCTCGCGCGCTGCGATCTCTCCGAGGCCGAGCTCGAGGCGGTGCTCCGGCGGATGCTGCGCGTGAAGCGCTACGTGGAGAGCCGCGTCTCCCACGCGGCGCAGGTGCCCGACGCCGAGCTGACCGCGTGGCTCGACAAGCACGCTGCCGAGCCTGCTTCGCGCGATCGGGAGGCGGCCCGCTCCCACCTCGCCGAGGAACGGATGAAGCAGGAGGTGATTGCCCTCGTGCGCGATCTCCGTTCGCGCTCCGAGGTGCGCGTCCTCGAGGACCTGGAGAAACGGACCGTGCCCTCCGGGCGGCCAGGGACGAACTGATGCGGCGTCCACCGGACACCACCCGCACGAGCGTGCCTCCGCCGCCCCCTCCGCTCGGGTTCCGGCGCATGGCCCTCGAGGACCTCGAGCGGGTCATAGCGATCGAGAAGGACGGCTTTTCGCACCCATGGTCAGCCGACCTCCTGAGACGCGAGATGACGCACGATTGGTCCACCGTCCTCGTCGCGACCGAGGTGCGACACGGGCCGGGTGGGCTCTCCGGGGAAGTCGTCCTCGGGTTCATCGTGTTCTGGCTCGTCCACGACGAGGTCCACGTCCTCAACATCGCGACGGCGATGGAGGAGCGGCGCCGCGGGGTGGGCCGCGCGCTCATGCTCGAGGCCGGCGCGCGCGGGCGCAAGGCAGGCGCGGTCCTCGCGACGCTGGAGGTCCGGCGTTCGAACGCCGCGGCCATCGCGCTCTATCGCGAGCTGGGCTACCGGCAGGTGGGGGTGAGGCCCAACTACTACGCCGAGGAGGGCGAGGACGCGATCGTGATGGTGACGGATCTGTGAGTTGTGTTTTGCCTGTTCCCGAGCCCGTGCCTGTCGCCTTGTCCCCTCTCGGAAACCGAAACAGTTCAGTGCTCAATAAGCCGTGTACGAGCACGAGAAACGGCGCAAGGCGAGTCTGAGTGGACCCCTTCCTCCGCGACTACGCCGAGACGCGCCGGTTCATGGCGGGACGGCCGGCCAGCGCGCGGCTGACCGCTGACGGCGGGGCCGCGCTCTTCCTCCGGTCGGGCCCGCGCTCCGACGTCCAGGCGCTCCACGAGACCGACCTGCGCACAGGGAGGACGCGCCTCGTGCTCGACCCCGAGGAGCTCCTCTCCGGCGCCGGCCAGGCGCTGACGAGCGAGGAGCGCTCGCAGCTCGAGCGGCAACGGGTGTCGGCGCGCGGGTTCACGCGATTCGACCTGTCGCGCGACGGGGAGCGCGTGGTGCTCGGCTTCTCGGGGGAGCTCTACCTCCTCGAGCGCCTGACCGGCATGGCGAGGACGCTCTCCGCCGGCCGCGCAACGCTCGACGCGCGCTTCTCGCCCGGCGGAGGGGAGCTCGCCTACGTCCGCGGGCACGACGTGCACGTGCTCGACCTCACGTCGAGCGCCGAGCGACGCCTCACGCAGGGAGGCAGCGCCGAGGTGACGCACGGCCTCGCCGAGTTCGTGGCGCAGGAGGAGATGGGACGGTTCGAGGGGTACTGGTGGTCGCCGGACGGGCGCTTCATCGCCTTCGAGGAGGCGGACAACCGCCCAGTGGAGAAGCTGGCCGTCGTCGACGTCATGCATCCGGAGCGCGGCGCCGATGCCTTCCCGTATCCTCGCGCAGGCCAGGAGAACGCAGAGGCACGCCTGGGCGTCGTGCCCGCCGCGGGAGGACCGACCACGTGGGTGAGCTGGGACCATGAGCGCTACCCGTACCTGTGCGCGGTCGCGTGGCAGGGAGGAGGGCCACTCAGCCTGCTCGTCATGAACCGGGCGCAGTCGGAGGAGGCGCTCCTGGCGGCCGATCCCGGGACTGGCGCGACCCACGCGCTCCTCGAGGAACGCGACCTGGCCTGGCTCAACCTTGCGTCCGGCTTCCCGCGCTGGCTCGCCGACGGGAGCGGCTTCCTGTGGTGGACGGAGCGAAACGGCGGCTCCGAGGTGGAGCTGCGCGGCCCCGACGGCGCGTTCCGCGCATCGTGGGTGAGTCCGGAGCACGGCTTCGCCGCGCTGGCGGGCTTCGACGACAGGCGGCGCTGGCTCTGGTTCACGGGCGGGACCGACCCCACCTCAACCGAGCTCTTCCTGGTGAAGGACGGGGCGCCACCCGAGCGCGTCGCGACGGGAGACGGCCCGGCGGCGGTCGAGGCCGCGCTCTCCAGGGACGGGTCGCGCCTCCTCGTCACGCGCGCCACCGCGGGCGAGCTGCCACG
>JBGQLS010000283.1:0-8194 GCA_041500205.1 Anaeromyxobacteraceae bacterium
CAAGATACCGGGGACCGAGCCAGGCGAGCGAGACGCAAGCAGGGCGAGGCGCGACGACCGAGCATAGCCAGCGGCTATGTGAGGGAGGACGCAACGAAGCGATGCGCCGCGGATCGTTCGCCGCGGCGACGGGACCGGTGTCTTGGACAACCCTCTCAGAGCTCCGCCATGAGGGCGCCCCGCGTTTGCGCAAGCGTGCCTCGCGGGCCTGGGCCGCACGGCGGGGACGTCGCGACGCGTCATCGGGCTGAATTGCCCCACGGCTTGGACCTTGTCAGAATGTCTCACTTTTTCCTTCAACCCATCCTCTCAGCGGTCAGGCCCCGCAGGCAGGCCGGGGCGACCAGCGCGCCTTGCACCGGACGTTGAACCTTCCAGAGGGAACCGAGCCGATGCCAACGAAAGCGATCAAGCCAATCCTGACCAACCCGCTCGACCCGCCCGAGAAGGTCGAGTTCACCATTCCCGGCGAGATCTCCCGCGCTACCGGGCCGTACGAAGAGGCGATGAAGGAGGGCTACGACCTCATCCAGCGCCCCATCCGGTCGGTCAGCATCGACCAGATCGAAAAGCAGCACTTCAAGAAGCGGATGACGGTGTGGGAACGGATCCGGGTCCTCACCGACAAGGAACCCAACGTCCTCTACCAGAACTGGGGAAAGAACCTCGACGGCGCATCGCTCGTCACCGCCATCCTCAACATCCAGGGCCGCGACGTGGCCTGCTACGGCCACGATTTCACGGTGCGCGCGGGCTCCATCGACGCGACCAACGGCAACAAGCTGGCCCGCCTCTTCCGCCTCGCCGGCGAGAAGGGCATGCCCCTCATCGGCATGAACGACAGCGCAGGCGCCTTCGTCCCGGCCGGAGTCGGCGGGCTCGACGGCTACGCCGAGGCGTTCACGGCGCTGCGCAAGATCAGCGGCGTCGTCCCATCGATCATGTGCATGTTCGGCTTCAACGCCGGCGGCGGCTCGTACCTGCCGCGCCAGGGGAGCTTCCTCATCCAGCCGGACGACACGTTCTTCGGCCTGACCGGCCCGGGCGTCGTGAAGTCCGTCTTGGGCGAGGACATCACCCCCGAGGAGCTCGGCGGGCCCAAGGTCCACGGCAACTCCGGCGTCGCCGACGTGACGGTGTGGGACGAGCTCGCTGCCCTGCGACAGGCGGTGCGCCTCCTCGGCTACGTGCCGGACAGCAACGGCGTCTCCCCGCCCTACCAGGAGACGAGCGATCCGCTGGACCGGAAGACGTGGGAGATCAACACGCTCCTCAAGAAGGCCTTCAACTCGCCGACCGGTTTCAACACGCCCTTCGACGTCTCCATCGTCGTCCAGCAGGTCTGCGACTACGGAGACTACTTCGAGCTGCAGGCAGACCGGGCGAAGGAGGTCGTGACCGCGTTTGGCCGCCTCGGCGGGAACGTGGTCGGGTTCGTGGCCAACAACAGCGCGGTCGCCTCCGGCCAGATCGACTGCGACTCGGCCGTCAAGATCGCGCGCTTCGTCCGCTTCTGCAACATCTACAACATCCCGATCATCTTCATGGAGGACACCACCGGCTTCCTCCCCGGGCGCGATCAGGAGGCGCGCGGCATCGTGCAGGCGGGACGCTCGATGCTCGACTCGATCGTCGACGTGCGCACGCCGCGCATCCTCCTCATCCTGCGCAACGCCTTCGGCGGCGCCTACGCTTCCTTCAACAACTATCCCACGGGAGCCGACCTGGTGCTGGCGCTCCCCACCACCCGCCTCGCGGTGATGGGGCCGGCCGGCAAGGAGTTCGTCTACAAGGACGAGCTCCGCAAGATACGCGGCGCCGTGACGGAGCTGGTGAAGAAGGGAATCCAGCAGCGCACCGCCGCCGGGATGGACGGCGTGGAGGCCAAGAGGGACGCCGAGAAGGAAGCAGCCGAGTGGCAGAAGCAGCAGGAGGCCGCGCTCAACCGGCGGTACGAGAAGGAGCTCATGAACCCGAAGGAGGGTCTCGCCCTCGGGTCCATCTCCTCGCTCGTCATGCCGACCGATCTGCGCAAGGTCCTGGGCGAGAACCTCAACTTCCTGCTCCGACACTACAAGCCATCGCCGATGAGCGGGCCGCAGCGCGAGTTCCATTGAGCCCCCGGCCATACGACCTGCAATCCAGATTGGAGATAGACACCGATGGCTCCGACCGTTGACTGGTACAAGGACAATCCCCTCACCCACCGTGACCGCCGCCTGAGCAAGTCTCCCTCGGCCTGGGTGCGCTCCTTCGCCTGCGAGGACCTGAAGCCGCTCATCGTCTGCCGCGGACCCATCCGCAAGGAGGCGATGGACGTCTTCGAGGAGATGGGGATGAAGCACTACGGCATCCTCCTCTCGGAGAAGGACTCCATCGTCTACCCGAACGCCCTGGCGCCCGAGCTGCGCCAGCTGACCGACAACACCCGCGTCCACCGCGTCCCCGACTACACCGGCGCCACCAAGGAAGAGCGCGTCGAGCGGATGAACCAGATCGTCGGGATCGCGAAGGACAACGGCTACGACGCGGTCTTCGCCGGTTACGGGTTCATGGCGGAGGATGGCGAGTTCGTCGCGACCGTCGAGAAGGCCGGCCTCAAGTTCATCGGCCCGAATTCGCGGACCCAGGAGCGCGCCGGGAAGAAGGACGAGGCCAAGAAGACGGCGCTGGCGGTGAACGTCAGCGTCACCCCCGGCATCAACAACGTCACCGCCCGCGCGCTCCTCAGGAAGTTCGACACGCGGAAGAAGCTGCTGCTGGTCGACGAGGCGCGGGAGTTCCACCTCGACAGGAAGGTCCTCGAGGACGAGAGCCTGCCTCTCGAGGACCTGGCCGACCACATCCTGATGGCGTCCTACGCCAAGGGGATGGACCTCTTCACGATCGACGAGCTCGGCGAGCAGGTGCAGCGCGAGGTCACCGAGATGTTCAAGAAGTACCCTCGCAGCCGCGTGCGCCTGAAGGCCATCGGCGGCGGGGGCGGCAAGGGGCAGCGCATCCTGGGCGGGAGCCTGCTCACCGCCAAGGACCCCGACGACAAGATGATCGCGGAGGCGGCCGCGGTGGCGCCGGCCATGTTGCGCGAGACGCTCAACGAGGCCAAGGCGGCGGGCGTCGGCGACAACAAGAACGTGCTCATCGAGCTCAACATCGAGCAGACCCGCCACAACGAGATCCAGCTCCTCGGCAACGGCAAGTGGTGCGTCTCGCTGGGTGGCCGCGACTGCTCGCTGCAGATGCACGAGCAGAAGCTCCTCGAGGTCTCGGTGACGCAGGAGGGGCTCGCCGCCGGCCTGGCGCAGGCCGAGAGGGCAGGCAACAAGGAGGAGGCCCTGGCCCTGGCCACCGACCTCGAGACGCTGAGGCGCATGGAGGGCGACGCTGCCCGCTTCGGCGAGGCGGTCGGCCTCGACTCAGCGTCGACCTTCGAGTGTATCGTCGACCGGGATCGCTACTACTTCATGGAGGTCAACACCCGCATCCAGGTCGAGCACCGGGTCACCGAGCTCTGCTACAGCCTCAAGTTCACGAACCCCGAGGACCCGAACGACGCCTTCGTGGTCGAGTCCCTGGTGGAAGCGATGGCGCTCCTCGCTCGCCACAAGGAGCGGCTCCCGAAGCCGGAGCGCATCCCGCGCTTCGTCGCGAGCGTGGAGTCGCGCCTCAACGCCACCGACGCCTCCCTCTCCCCACACGCCGGCGGCTTCATCCGGTTCTGGTCGCGGCCCGTCGAGGGCGAGATCCGCGACGACCAGGGCATCAGCCGCGTCAATCCCGACACCGGCCTGTTCATCCCCTACCGGATCGCCGGCGCGTACGACTCGAACATCGCGCTGCTTCTGACGAAGGGCACGGACCGCCTCGACTCGTACCAGGAGCTCGCCAAGGTGCTGGGCAGGACGAGCTTGCGTGGCGTCAACGTCGCCACGAACCTCGAGTTCCACTACGGTCTCGTCAGCTGGTTCCTCGGCCAGAACGTCATGGCCAAGCCGACGACGCGGTTCGTCGTCCCGTACCTGACGCTGGTCGGCCAGCTCAAGGAGGAGGCGAACAAGCTCGACACCGTCTTCGCGTTCCTCGAGATGAAGAAGCACTACGCGAAGCAGATCGCCACTGAATGGCCGGAGGATCCCTCCGTGGCCAAGGCGATGTCGGACGTGCTCGATCGCAAGGGGACCCTGCTCACCCGGCCCATCGACCGGCTGCTCGCGGATCCGCACCTGTTCGCGGGGTGGCTCTCGCTCAACCGCAACAACTACCGGATCGTGAACGGGAAGCTCGTCTGGATCCGCAATCCTCTGGGCGTGCTGAAGGACACCTACGCGTACCTCGACATGGCCTACGATCCCAAGGCGCCGGCCTCGGAGGTGATCTGGGAGCACGACCACGAGCTGCTCCAGAGGTCGATCCGCTTCTACAAGGAGCTCCGGGCCACCTTCAACCTACGCAGGGAGGAGTACTACAAGCTGAACGACATCCTGAAGAGCGAGTCGCCCAAGGGTGGATACGACGCCGAGACCTGGGCGAAGATCCGCGCCGCGCACCTCGGCTACGAGGCGGGGAACGAGCTGCTCGGACTGCTCTTCATGATCGCCGAGAGCGTGGACTTCTTCGACTTCACGGTCGAGGAAGACCTCGAGGTCACCATCCCGGCCCATCTCAACGACCCCGACCTCCAGGCGCGCATGAAGAAGGTGCTCGTGCCACCCCCTTCCACCAAGGCGGACGAGATCGTGGCGGTGTGCGGTGGCATGTACTACGGGCAAGAGGCGCCGGGTAGGCCGCCCTTCGTCCACGAGGGCATGCACTTCGAGAAGGGCCAGCCGCTCTACGTCATCGAGGTCATGAAGATGTTCAACACGGTCCGCGCGCCGTTCTCCGGCAGGGTCGACAGGATCGTCATGCTGGGCGCCGATGGATCGATCGTCCAGAAGGGGCAGCCGCTCTTCAAGATCACGCCGGACGAGAGGTTCGTGGCCGTGGATCCGAAGGAGGTCGCCCGCGAGCGCCGGGCCAGGACTGGCGAGCACCTCAAGGCCGTCCTCATGACGCTGGACGAGAAGTTCGCCCAGATCGATCCCAAGGAATTCGAGCGGCCCGAGCGCCGCGCCAAGGCTGGGCACTTCAAGGCCGTCCCGTCGTAGTCGCGGGCGCGTGACCGAAGAGCCCCGCCCTTCCACGGCGGGGTTCTGAGTAGCCGGGGGCGCAGGCGGCCCCCGCACCCGCCGGGCAAAGCCCGTCGGGGCCCCACCCCCGCCAAGGCGCCCCGGCGAGCTTTCGTTTCTGCACACCACTTCACCATGGCGCTCCCGTTCGCACCCCCGCTCGCCCCGATGCTGGCGAAGGTCGCAGACGCCCTCCCGCCAGGGGACGGCTGGCTCTTCGAGCCGAAATGGGACGGTTTCCGCGCCATCGTCTTCCGCGAAGGAGACTCGCTGCTCTTGCAGAGCCGCGACCTGAAGCCGCTGAACCGCTACTTCCCCGAGCTGGAAGGGCCCATCCGCAGCCAGGTTCCGGCCAGGTGCGTGCTCGACGGCGAGATCGTCATCGCGGGCCCGGAGGGACTCGACTTCACAGCCCTCACGCTGCGGATCCACCCGGCGGCGTCGCGCGTGGCGCTCCTGGCGCGGGAGACGCCGGCGTCCATCGTCTTCTGGGACCTGCTCGCAGAAGGCGAGCTGGACCTCCGTGGACGTCCGTTTCGAGAGCGCCGGAGCCGGCTCGAGCACGCGCTCGCTCGAGCCGGCGCGCCCGTCTACCTCACGCCCGCCTCCGAGGACCGCGCCCTCGCCGCGGAGTGGTTCGAGCGCTTCGAGGGCGCGGGGCTCGACGGCGTCGTCGCGAAGCGGCTCGACGGCGCGTACCAGCCGGGCGTGCGTGCCATGGTGAAGGTGAAGCACCAGCGCACAGCAGACTGTGCCGTGGCGGGATTCCGCTGGCACAAGAGCGGACCAGGCGCGGCGGTGGGCTCGCTCCTGCTCGGCCTCCACGACGACGCGGGCGTGCTCCACCACGTCGGGGTCTGTTCGAGCTTCACGGCCGCCATGCAGAAGCAGCTCGCCCATGAGCTCGCTCCTCTCCGCGAGGGCGCGATCGCGGCCCACCCCTGGCGCGAGTGGCAGGGGGCCTCGGGCGGCCAGCGGCTCCCGGGCGCCACCAGCCGCTGGAACCGCGGAAAGGACCTCTCCTGGGAGCCGCTGCGGATCGAGCGGGTGTGCGAGGTGGCCTACGACCACCTGGAAGGAGATCGGTTCCGGCACGCCACGCACTTCTTGCGATGGCGCGCGGACAAGCGGCCCGAGGACTGCCGCTACGATCAGCTAGAGCAGACGCCTCCGGAGGAGCTCGGGAAGATCTTCGGGAGGGGGTGAAGAGGACCTCAGCCCCACGGATCGTAGTCCGGCTCCGGCGGCTCTTCCGCCGGCCGGTCGAGCTCCGGTACCGCCTCGAGATTCACGCGGACGCGCGTCCAGGTGGAGGACCGGCCACGCATCGAGTCCACGAGGACGTCCGCGGGTCGCAGTGCCGCTGCCGCGCTGGGATGGCGCGCCTTCCATCGCTCCAGTCCCGCTAGCGCGTCGGTCTGGCGCGCAGCCCGGGCTACCGTCACGAGTGGTCTCGTGGGCTGGCGCCGGCCGCTCCCTCTCGCGCGCGAAGGTTGCACGCGCTTCGGCTCGCTCGCCTGCTTCGGGAAGTGGGGCGGCCAGGGCGCATCCCCTAGCCCCTCCACCTCGTGGCGCCGGGAGAGCTCGAGGAGCGGCTCGAGGGACCCTGCATGCGCGTCCATTCGCGCCCAGGGATCGCCTCGCAGCGCCAGCCTGCCGGGGACCGTCGCCACCGTGAACGCCGCCGGATCGCACGCCTCGGCCTCGTCCCACTCGAGCGGCGTCGAGACGCGGGCGTCCGGGGTGGGACGGACCGAGTAGGCGGAGGCCGTGGTGCGGTCCTTGGCGTTCTGGTTGTAGTCGAGGAACACGCCCCGCCGTTCCTCCTTCCACCAGCGGCTCGTGGCGATCGCCGGGGCGCGACGCTCCACCTCCCGGGCCACGGCCAGCGCGGCGCGCCGGAGCTCGTCGAAGCTCCAGCGCCGTTCGACCCGAGCGTAGACGTGGAACCCGCGCGAGCCGGACGTCTTCCCCCAGGCGGTGAGCCCATGCGCCAGGAGGACTTCGCGTGCGAGCAACGCCACCTCGACGATGTCGGACCAGGGCACCCCGGGCACCGGGTCGAGGTCGATGCGGAGCTCGTCGGGGTGCTCCAGATCGTTCGCGCGCACAGGATGCGGGTGGAGGTCGATGCAGCCGAGGTTCACGATCCAGGCGAGCTGCGCCGCGTCGCGGAGGACCAGCTCGCGGGCGGCGCGCCCGGAGGGGAAGCGCAGCTCCACGGCCTCCATCCAGTCGGGCCGCTTCTCGGGGGCGCGCTTCTGGTAGAAGGCTGGCTGGTCCGCGCCGTCGACGTAACGCTTCAGAACGATGGGCCTCTCGGCGATCCCGCGCAGGGCCGCGTCGGCCACCGCCAGGTAATAGCGGACGAGCTGCAGCTTCGTGAGGCCGATGGTCGGGAAGAAGACCTTGTCGGGGTTCGTCACCCGGACCTCGCGGCCGGCGACCTCGATCACCTCGTCGTTATGGCGCGAGGACACGGAGCGATGCTCGCTTGCGACGGCCGGGGAGGGCGCGGCAGGTCATCCTCGGTGCCTACGTGAAGCGCGCCCGCGGCGCAACTCACGCTCGGCGTCTTCCTTGGAAGTAGTGGGGCTGTTTGCTCACGACTTGTTTGCTCGAGAGAGAGGTTCGGGAGTCACTGGTCAGGTGCTCTTCCAGAGCTTCGCCGGCGGTGCGCGCCGCCCCGACGTCGCGCTGGCCCTGGAGCGCGAACTGCAGTCCTTCGTCGCTCGGCCAGCAACTTGTGAGCTGATGCACGTCAAGGCAGCTCGCTGACCAGCTCGATGCTTCGGGCTGCCACCGCGCTGCGTCTTCGGCGTCCGTCAGGCCCGTAACAAGCCGTGATCACGACGACAGAGCATCCCCAGCGCGACTTCACAGGGACGCGGTGACGCGACCACGTGTCCCACCTCCGCTGGATAGCACCTTGGCCCACTGCATGTGCATGATCCTCACATAGGGAGAGAAGTCGGACAAGCCGAGGTGTCCCGCCATGCCGACCGTACTCATCGCGCCGTTCGTAG
>JBGQLS010000284.1:0-8185 GCA_041500205.1 Anaeromyxobacteraceae bacterium
CACGGCGTCGCTCCCGTCTTCCTTTTCGCCGGCTGCGATGTTCGCCACCTGCTTGAGATACAGGTGCTCGGGACGGGTGTAGGGCTTGCCTTCGCCGAAGCCGTTCGGGCCGAAGCCCGGCAAGGACAGGCGCTCCGACAGCGCGAGGCAGACCGCCTCGAACGAGACCGGCACCTCCTCGCCGAACACCTTCACGGTCGGCCAGCCCGGGATGGCGATGGCCGGGTTGCGCACGTTCTCGACCTTCCACGGCACGGACGGGTGCGAGCCGTGGAACTCCCAGCGCTCGAGGTACGTCAGGTCCGGGAAGACGTAATCGGCATACGTGGACGTCTCGCCCACCATGATGTCGCTCGTGATGATGAGCGGGATCTTCTTCGGATCGGACATGATCTCGATCCCGGTATGTCCCGCCGGGAGGCTGTAGACCATCGCGCTCATGTACGTGAAGAGGATCTTGATCGGGTACGGGTACGCGTCCGCCGCCGAGGGTAGATCCTCCTGGTAGATGTCGTTGGCGAGCGGGAACCAAGGCCGCTTCGCGGGGTAGCCCGCGAAGAGGGTGCTCTTCTCGTAGGAGGTGTTGGAGCGGACGAGGTCGATCCCGAATGGCGCCGCCTTCGCGTTCGCGAGCTTGCCTATGTTGAACGGCTGTCCGGGCTTGCCGCCCATCCGGTCGTAGACGCTGAGCTTGATCATCCCGCCCTTGTGGTCAGGATTGCCGATGAGGCAGTTCAGCGTGTACCAGGCCATGTTGTTGTAGAAGCCGTTCGTGTGCTGAGACGGCCCGCGGTGGATGTCCGCCACCGCACGCGTGCCGTGGCTCGTGAACTCGCGCGCCAGGTCCACGATGTCGCGTTCAGGAACGCCGGCGATGTTGGCCCACTCGGCCACCGGCTTCGCCTGCGCAGCGTCGGCGATGATCTGGAGGCCCGACTTGAGATCGATGCCGTTGATGTTCGTGGTGACCAAGATCTCGCCCTGCACCGGCGGCGCCTTCTCGTCATTCGGGTCGAAGACGACCGGCTTGCCCGCCACCATCGTGACGAGCGGGTCGAAGGCGTACGTCGCGCCCTTCTTCACGACGTAGCTTGTCTCCTCCTTCCCGTCCTTGTCCTTCTTCACCTTCTTCTCGACGAGGCCCAGCTCGCTGCCCCGGACGAACGCGCCCGGCTTGCCGTCTTTCACCTTCACGAGCCAGCTCGAGTTGGTCCACGAGGCCTCCTTCGCCGCCACCGCCGCCGCCTTGTTGGCGTTCGAGAGGAAGGGGACGTTGAGACGCTGGTTGTCGACCATCCAGCGGATCATCCCCATGGCGAATGCGGCGTCGGTGCCGGGCTGCACCGGCACCCAGCGCCACGACTTTGCCGCAGCCTTGGAGCAGCGCGGGTCGAGCACCGCGTACTTCATCTCCCCGCGGACGACGCGCTCGGTGATCTTGGGTGCGCGGTGCGGAGGACCGTAGTTCGCCTCGAACACGTTGGCGCCGACGAAGATGACAAAGTCGCTGTTTCCGGCGTCGCTCTGCCAGTAGAACTTGTCGCCACCGCCGAACTTGCCCTTGGCGGGGTCAAACTGCTCGCTCATCGCCTTTCCGGTGAAGTAGAGGCTGCCCTGGCAGATGGTCGTGTGGCCATTCGCGTTCTGCGACCCGAAGCCGTTCAGGACGAAGCGCTTGGCCAGGTCCTCGCGGCCGTTCTTCATGCGGCCCCAGACGAAGGCGAACTGATTGTTCTTCGGCCCGAGGTCCGGGTGTTCCGGATCGATGAGCGTGCCGAGGTGATCCTTGAAGGTCACCTTGAACTGCTCGATGAGCGCCTTCTTCTTCTCCTTGTCCTTCTCGTCGAGGATCTTGGCGACCTCCTCGCCCATGGCCTTCGCGACCTTGGCGTCCTTGAGCGCGTACACGGCCTTGAAGCCGTCCACCTGTCCTTCGCCGAACAGGTTGCCGCCGTTCACCACCTCGTCGATGGCCTGGTCGAAGGAGACGGTCACCCACTCGCCCGTGCCCCGCTTCGTGCCGGGCTTGCGCTTCAGCACGCTCATGATGCGGTATGGATCGTAAGCAGTCTGGAGACCGGCCTGTCCCTTCGGGCAGAGGGCGCCCTCGGTCCGGGCCATGTCCTTCACAGGCGTTGCGTAGGCCACGTGAGGCCACAGTGTCCACGGACTGTACGGGTTGCCGTCGATCTTCGCGGCGACGCCGTTCTGCAGCTTCACCTTGATGCCGCAGCCGGTGTTGCATTGCAGGCACACGCTGTAGATCTGGTTCTCGGGGAGCGTCTCGAAGAACGGCCCCTTCTTCCCGCCGAGGACCTCCTCGATCGCACCCGCCGCCTTGGCCGAGCCACCCAGGAACGCGGCGGTCCCCCCGGCCGCGGCGGAGATCTCGAGGAAGTGCCGCCGGGAGATGTCACCGTGGAAGAGCCGCTGCTCGACGCGGCTCGGCTTCTCGCTCCGGGGAGCGCCGTCGGGCTTCTTGGTCTTCATTTCAGGCAACCTCCTTGCTGCGAAGGGGCAGGCGATCCGAGCCGATGAGGAAAGCGAGGGTGACGAAACCGGTGATGCCCAGGGTCACGCCCCACTCCATCAGGCTCGGGAAATAGGTGAACTGGAGCCGCGGGCTCCCGGAGAAGGCATGGCTGAGCAGGTCAAGCTCCGGCACCGTGAGGGCCGGGATGACCACGTTGGCGCGCGCGACGGCAAACCCGATGAGCGCGAGCACGCCCATCCAACCGGCGAGCGCCGGCCCGAGTCGCTTGACCCCGAGGAGGACGGCCACCGGGATCAGGGTCCCGACGAGGATCTGGAGAAGCCAGAAGGCCCACCAGTTCGAGCCGAAGAGGACTGCACTCACGGCGGACGTGCTGTTCGGTACCTTCCCGTAGAGCGCGAGCGAGTAGTCTGCCCAGACGAAGTAGAGCTTCACCAGCACGAAGATGACGGTCGCAATGGAGAGCACCCGGATCTGACGGGCTCTGCGCGGGTCTTCGCTCGGCCCGAAGAGCCCGATCACCGCGAGCAAGGCCGCGGCGCCGGATGCGGCCGCGAGGACGGGAAACTGCACGGGAAGGAGCCCCTCGCGCCAGGCGGGTCGGCTCGCCGCGACGCCGAAGAGGGCACCGACCGCGCCAGCCACGAACAGGGCGAGCGGAAGCCCGACGATCATGAGCGTCCGGAGGCCCTTGCCTGCCGGGTTCTTGATGGAGAGGTAGAGCGCTCCCGCGAGCAAGAATCCGAAGAGCGTGTAGCCCCACACCATCTGCGCCATCACCGAGCCGAAGCTCGGCTGCAGGTACACCTTCCAGATCCGGCCCATGTGGCCGAGGTCGAGGCCGATCGAGGTGAGCGCGCCACCAAGACTCACGAGCGCGACCCAGAGCGCGATGCGACCCGTGCCCTTGAAGGTGTCGACGTTGAACAGCAGGTCGAGCGTTGCCACGAGGAAGGCGCCGGCGGCGACGCCGGCGAAGAAGAGGTACATCGCCACCCAGAGGCCCCAGACAACGTAGGAACCGTAGGCAGCGTCGCGATGCCCGTGGGCAAATCGCGCGAACAGGGCGACGAGGCCGAGCAGGGCCAGCATCGCGGACAGCTGGTAGACGAGTCGCTTCGCGTTCACGGTCAGCCTCCCCTCAGACCAGGTAGATGACCCGCGGCGCTGTGCCGAGGTCTTCCTTGAGCCGCATCACGTTCGGCAGCGCGGCCAGCTTCGAGACGACGCTCTCGGGATCGTTCGCGTCGCCGAACAGCGTCGCGCGGCCGACGCAGCTCGTGACGCACGAGGGCAGCATCCCCTCCGCGAGCCGGTGGAGGCAGAAGTGGCACTTCCGGGCGTTGCCGACCGGCGACTCGTCACCATCGCGCGGCCACGCCTTGCCGTACTCAAAGGTCGACGACCGCTCCATCGAGCTGGCCTTCGCCTGCCCAATGACGGCGGCGAATCCCTGCGGCGTCGTGTCGGTGTAGGCCTCGCCGAAGTCGAAGGTACGGGCGCCGTAGGGGCACGCCGTGATGCAGTAACGGCATCCGATGCACTGCTTGTAATCGATGGTGACGACGCCGTCGGGTCCCTTCTCCGTGGCGTTCACCGGGCACACGTCGGTGCAGGGTGGGTTGTCGCACTGCATGCACGGGCGCGGCAGGGACTTGCGGCTGACGTTCGGATACGTCCCCGCCTCCTCTTCCATCACCGGCCGGTAGACGACGCCTGGCGGAAGCTTGTTCTCGGCGACGCACGCGATGGTGCAGGCGTGGCAGCCGATGCACTTCCGAAGGTCGATCGCCATCACCCAGCGGCGCTCGCTCCGCGGTCGTCGCAGCGCCCGCTTCACGTCCTCCTGCATGCGGACGATCACGTCCTGCTGAACGGGATCACTCATGAATGATGCCTCCAAGGGCTCGCGTGGCCGGCCGGTCTTTGCTCGTGAATGCCGTCACCGATGGCGGAGCAGAACTGCATCCACCGAACCTCCCGGACAGGTCCATTAAGGAATCGCCAATGGCGGCGGAGAGTTATGCATTCGATGGACGTCGCAACGCGCGAGGGCATGTTCCCGCGCGGGAAGAACGGTCTCCTGGGAGCGCCGGAGAATGTTTCGCCCATGGAACAACCGCGCAGCGCCAGTCCTCGGAAACGGGTCCACGCAAATCCGATAGGATGGCTCCATGTTGCGCCGTCGCGCGTGCAAGCTGGCCCTCGCGGCCGCTGCCTCCTGGGCGCTGTTCGCTTGCGATGGGAGCCCCTACCGCGAGGTGAACCTGGACGCGAAAGCTGAGGCTCGTCCCGCGCGCGCCGCCCCGGTGCCCGGAAAGACGCTTCGGGTCTCCGTCGCCGCCATGCTGTCGCCGCGCGACACGTACACCTCGTACTCGCGCCTGTTCGAGCGGGTGGGGCAACGCCTGGGGGTCGAGGTCGAATTCGTCCAGCGGCGCACGTACGCAGAAGTGAACGAGCTGCTCCTCGCGGGCCGCGTGGACGTCGCGTTCCTCTGCACCGGCGGATATCTCGAGTTGCGTGACCGCGCACCGTCGAAGATCGAAGTGGCGGCCGTCCCGCTACGGGATGGCAAGGCCACCTACCAGTCACTCATCATCGTGCCTGCCTCGAGCGGGGCGAAGGCGCTTGGCGATCTTGCGGGTCGAAAGTTCGCCTTCACCGACGAACTCTCCTTCTCTGGCTATGCCTATGCCGCGAAGCTCCTGCGCGACATAGGGGAGGAGCCGCGGCACTTCTTCGGGACCGTCACGTTCACACGCAGCCACGATCGCTCGGTGAACGCAGTCGCCCAGCACCTCATGGATGGCGCGGCGGTCGACAGCCTCATCTACGAGGATATGGTGAGACGCGATCCCGGACTCGCCTCCGCGACGCGCATCGTCCATCGTTCGACGCCCTTCGGGACCATGCCGGTCGTCGTCTCGACCCGGCTGCCGCCGGAGACGCGGGCCCGCATCCGCGCGGTCCTCCTCGGCCTTGACCGCGATCCCGAGACCGCCGAGACGCTGCACGTCCTGCACATCGACCGCTTCGCGCTACCACCACCAGGGCTCTACGACACGGCCGCTGTCGTGGTGGAGGCCAGGCGGTGACCCGTGGTGACCCGGGCGACGCCTCGCGTCCACGATTCCCGCTCTGGCTGAAGCTGGCGGCGTTCGCTGCCGTCGGCGTCCTCGTCACGCACTCCGTCTCGCTGGCCTTGGCGGCCCGGGTCGCAAGCCGTTCGCTCGCGAACGATCAGGAAGCACTCGGCCGGCGGATCACACAGCTCGTAGCGCGCCAGGCCGCCGAGGCGGTGCTCGTGAATGACGTCGTGACGCTCCAGGAGGTCGTCGCGAGCGCGGCGGCAGGAAGCGGGATCGGCTACTGCTTCATCGTTCGGGACGACCGTGTCGTCGTGAGTTCGTATCGCGAGGATACGCCGCCCACCCTGGTGGCTCTACGCGAGAAGGGGGACGTCGCACCGGTCGTGGTCACTACGAAGGGCAGGCGTTACCTCGATCTCGCCGAACCCATCCTCGACGGCGAGCTGGGCGTCGTCCGCGTCGGGCTCGACATGGGCATCCTCCAGTCCACGCGTCGCGACCTGGCCCTGCTGCTCGGTCTCCTCGCCCTCGGCGTCATCCTGGCGGGCCTCGCCGCCGCGTTTGTCGTGGGCCGTCGCGTCGCCCGCCCGGTAGGCGAACTCCTCGCCGCGGCCGACCGCTTCGATCCCGCCGGCGAGGAGATTCCGGTGGCCCCGCGCGGCCAGGACGAGATCGCGGTGCTCGCGGAGCGGTTCAACCTCATGATGGCGCGCCTGCGCGCCGCGCACGACGAGCAGGTCCGCGCGCGCCAGAAGGCAGTGGCGACGGAGCGCATGGTGGCGCTGGGGTCGCTCGTCGCCGGCGTGGCTCACGAGGTGAACAATCCCCTCGCCGGCATGAAGAGCTGCCTGCACCGCCTCCTGACGGAGGAGGTCTCGCCGGAGACGCGCGACGAGTACCTCGAGCTCATGGAAGATGGCGTGGAGCGCGTGGAGCACGTCATGGCGCGGCTGCTCGACTTCGCGCGCCCACGACCCACGAGGCTCGAGCCCGCCAGGCTCTCGGATCTATCGCGCGACGCCGCGCTGCTGATGCAGCCGCTCCTCCATAAGCGACGCATCGTGCTGCGCGAGATCGACGACGGCGCCGCCGAGGCGAGTGTTTACGCGGATCGCAAGCAGGTGGGCCAGGCGCTCTTGAACCTGCTCCTCAACGCTGCCTACGTGACGCCGGAAAGAGGCGAGATCCGGCTGCGACGGCGATGCCGGCCGGAAGGCTGTGGCATCGCGGTCGAGGACGACGGTCCTGGCATCCCGCTCGCCATGCGCCACCGCATCATGGACCCCTTCTTCAGCACGAAGCCCGAGGGCGAGGGTACGGGACTCGGCCTCTCGGTCTCGCGCACCATCGCCGAGGCGCATGGTGGCGAGCTCGTCTTCGAGTTCCCCGAGCGGGGGACCGCGGCTACGCTCTGGCTCCGGGAAGCGTCCGACGCCGCCGCATCGTCGACGCCGCGGGCGCGCTCCGCCTGACCGGGCCCGTCCCTACTCCTCTGGCTCGGGCTCGCCACGCAGCCGCAGCCAGAGCCTCTTGCGCGAGATCCCGAGCAGCTCTGCCGCTCGGCCCCGGTGACCGCCCACCTTGGCGAGCACCCTGCGTATGTATTGGAGCTCGAACTCCTCCATGGCCTTCTCGAGCGGCAGGATTCCCTCGTCCGAGCCCGGCTCCGCGGCTTGTCCTCCACCCAGCGCGGGAGGGAGATGCGCCAGCCGGATGACGTCGCCCCGCGCCATCGCCACCGCACGCTCGAGCGCATGCAGCAGCTCGCGTACGTTTCCGGGGAAGTCGTAGGTCGCGAGCGCCGCCACTGCGGCCGGATCGAGCGCCGGCACCGCCCTCCCCTGCCGCGCCGCGATCTCCGCCAGGAAGTCGCGCACGAGCAACGGGATGTCGGCCCGGCGCTCCCGGAGCGGCGGCGTGACGATGTCGATCACGTTGAGCCGGAAATAGAGATCCTTGCGGAACGTGCCACGGGCCATCTCCGCCGCGAGATCGCGGTTGGTGGCTGCGATGACCCGCACGTCGACACGCACCGGTTGGCTCGACCCGACAGGCTCGAAGGCGCCCGCCTCGAGCACGCGCAAGAGCTTCACCTGGGCCGTGGGCGCGAGCTCGGCCACCTCATCGAGGAGGAGGGTGCCGCCGTTCGCCGCTTCGAACCGGCCGACGCGCCGGCGGTCGGCACCCGTGAAGGCGCCCTTCTCATGGCCAAAGAGCTCGGCCTCGAAGAGGGTCTCCGGGATGGCTGCGCAGTTGACGGCCACGAATGGCTTCCCGGCGCGCCGGCTGCCCTCGTGAATCACGCGCGCGGACAGGTCCTTCCCGGTCCCGGTCTCCCCCGTGATGAGTACGCTGACGTCACTGGCCGCCGCCGCCTCGACGCTCTCCATGAGGCGGCGAACCGCCGACGAGACGCCGCGGATGGGATTGTGGGATCCCTCCGGTGCTGGCCCACCCGCCTCCATGCGCCGCCGGAACTCGAGCTCCTGTCGCACCCGCCCGATGCGGAGGACGAGCTCCTCCATCTGGAAGGGCTTCAGGATATAGTCGCGCGCGCCCTCCCTCATCACCGACACCGCGTCATCGGTGTCCGCGTGGG
>JBGQLS010000285.1:0-8174 GCA_041500205.1 Anaeromyxobacteraceae bacterium
ACCTACCCGCCCGAGGAGTTCCTCGCGCGCGACGTCGTCAACCCGGGGCATCCACGCCACGCCGAGCTGGTGGCGTCGCTTCGAGACCCCGTATTCATGCACCCGATCGTCGTTCCTTACGAGCTGGGCCACCTTATCGGAAGGCGGTCGTGCGACGCCTCGGTGCCGAGCTGACGCTCGTCCACCAGGTCGCCAAATGCTGAAGGCGAGGGGTCAGGCGCGCAGCAGCTTGAACGCGTGCGCCCAGCGGTTCTGCCGGAAGCCCGGGATGCACCACAGCATGCAGAGGGGCTCGATGGCGCGCGCCGCCTCGGCCGTGCCCATGTCCTCCACGTCCCAGCCGAACTGCTCGAGCAAGCTGACCACCTGCCGCTTCGCCCCGTCGTCGTTGCCGCAGATGAACATGGTGGGCTTCCCGCCGGGCAGCTGCGGATTCACCATGAGCGCGCTTCCCACGCAGGAGAACGCCTTGACGAAGCGGGCCGCAGGCGCGCGGGCCTGCAGCTTCTCCATGAGCGACTCGTTGGGCCCGGTGAAGAACTGGAGGACGCCGTTCACCGGTGGCGCGTCCGCGATCGGGTTACTGGTGTCCACGATCGCCTTCCCACCCAGGCCGTCGCCGCAAGCCTCCACCGCCGCCAGCGCCGCGCTGCCCTTCACCGCCAGCACGACCAGCTCGCCGAAGCGCGCCGCCTCGGCGAAGGTGCCCACGTGCGCCCTGGCGCCGGCAGCCGACTTCCACGGCTGGAGCTTGGCGGGCTCGCGTGAACCACGCGTCACCTCGTGGCCGTGCTTCAGCAGCCCGTCGGCGAGGGCCTGACCGACTGCCCCGGACCCGATCACTCCGACCTTCATGGTGCACCCCCTTTGCCGTCCGGGCCCGACCCCGCCTGGATGCGCCAGACGGTATAGGAGCCCGGCAAGGCGCGCGCATCCGGGGACGTGCGCCACCGTCGGGACCGCCTCCTCGAGGCAACGTGCCTCCCGGGCTCCCGCCAGGCAACGTCAGATCCAGCGGCTTAGCCTACACTTCCAGCGCCCACCCCTTGCCCTGCTTCCTCACGCCGGCCCGCATGGCGTCGAGGAAGCGCGACCTCATCTTGTCGCTCAGCAGGGCCTGCTTGACCGGAGGTAGCCTCAGAAACCCGCCCACGAACGCGCGCATGAACTTCTGGTCAATCCTGCTCGGATCGTCGAAGATCTGGTTCTGCAGGGTTCCCTTCTCCAGGCATTGCAGCATGAGCCTCTCGAAGGTGGTCTCCGGATGGATCACCCGCTGGCCCCGCTGCTTCAGCTCGCAGGCACCGGCCGTGCATTGCAGGGCGCATACGCCGCATCCCAGGCAGAGCGCCGCGTCCACCCGCGGGGCCGGCGTGGCTCCCGCGCTGCCGGGACGCGCCCCTGGCACCCGCTTCACCGGCTCGACCGAGATCGCGTGGATCGGGCAGGCCTCGACGCACTGCTCGCAGCCGCTGCACGCCTTCGCGTCAATCTCGGCGACGTAGTTCGAGGTGACGACGAGGTTGGTATAGCCGTGCTCGTTGATGGTCCTCAGGAGGCTGCAGCAGCACCGGCAGCAGTGGCAGACGAACTTCATGTTCGCCCGGACGTTGTCGGCCACCATCACCAACCCCATCTCCTTCGACCGGGCGAAGTTCTCCTCCATCTCGGATCGGGTGACCTCCCGCGCGAGGCCGTGCCTGATCAAGAAGTCCGCCGCCAGGCCGAACTGGGAGCACTTCTCCAGCGGGACGTCACACTGCTTCGTGCCCAGGTGCTGCTGCTCGTGGCGGCAGGCGCAGAGGCTGATGGAGAATCGCTCCGCTCCCGCGATGAGAGCCGCGGCCTTCTCGTGGTCCAGGATCTCCGCGTGCTCCGAGGGCGCGATCGCGCTCTCGTACGGCAGCGCTCGGAAGGCCGAGTACCGCTCCCCGTTCCCGACGTTCGCGGCGTGGAAGTCACGGTCCATGTAGTCGTGTAGCAGACGCGCCCATTCCTTCGGCTTCGCGTCAGGGCCCATCCTCATCATGGTGAACTCGAAGACCCCGACGACCATGGGGGAGGGCACGTAGCGATAGGCGTCGTGTATCCAGAGGTCGGTGACCAGGCCCTTGGCCGTCAGGCTGGCCAGGATCCGCTGCAGCTCGGACCGCCCGTAGCCGGTGACCTTCTCCAGTCTCTCCAGGGTGGAGAGGCCGTACGGCATCTTCACGACGACGTCGGCCTCCTCGGAGGAGTAGAGCTCCTTCAGGATCGCGTGCAGCCTGGCGTTCCAGGGCGCTCTCGTCTCGAGCTCGTCGATCTTCTCACCGAGCTTCCGGAACACATCCTTCCCGACCAGGTGTCCCATGTTTATCCCCTTTGCCGCCACCAGCTTTCGGCCGCGTCTGGAGATGATCCCGCTTCCTCGCGGGGAGCACCACCCGAAACCGGTACCGTTCCCTCGCCGGGGTAGGGTTCGCGTGCCCGATGTAGGGGGCTCCGGGGACCTATCCCCTGAACTCAAGACCTGTCGAAAAATGTGATCGCTCTGCGGCGTGGCCGGGGTGGGGCCCCGATGGGCTTTGCCCGGCGGGGCGGGGGCGGCCTGCGCCCCCGGCGACTCAGGGCGGCCCGAGGACGCCGTCCCACGGCTGCCACGTGGAGGCGAGTCGCGCATTCGGGTGGAACACGAGCTCGTGCACGACTCCGGGTGTCGCGTGCTTCGTCCTCTCCAGCTGTGCGAGGTCGGCCTCCTCGAAGACGACGTCCGCGCCGAACGCCCGCCACACCTCGACGTAGTAGTAATAGCCGACGATCTGTCGCTCGAAGGCGAAGCGGCGGTCGAGGGAGATCGCGTCCAGGAGCGGCCCGAGCAGGACGCGCTGGGCTTCCGAGTAGCGCACGACCTCGCTGGCCGCGTGGCTCTCGGGGTCGGTCTTCATGAGCTGGCGGAAGACGACATTGTCGACGCCGAGCGAGCGCGCAAAGTCGACATAGGCCAGGACGCCGTCCAGGTCGTGGACCCCTTCATCGAGGAGGACGCAAGAAAGTCTCACGCGCGTTCCGGAGGCTCTGGCGCGAGCGGCCACCTCGCGCAGGCCCTGCGCGGGCAGCAGCTGCCCAGGGGCGCCCATGATGCGGCCGTTGCGCGCCTCGTCCGGGTGGGCACGGCTGACGTTCAGGTGGCGAACGCCCGTGCTCGCGATCCATTCGATGACCGGCCGACCCTCGCGCACATCGAGCAGTCCCGAGCCGTTGGTCGTCAGGGTTCGTTTGCGTGCGCCTTGCTCCGCGATGGTGCGAAGGATGCGCGGCAGACGTGGATCCTGGCTCGCCTCTCCACCCGTCACCGAGACGCTGGGATCGAGCGGGCGCAGGGCGGCGAGCGTCGCCCGCAGCGCTCCGAAGTAGCGCTCGTCGTCCTGCTCCACGGTCTTGTCGAGCCGCGCGCCGCGCGAGGCGGGGCGTAGCTCCTCCACGCAGAACGGGCAGCAGGCGTTGCATGCCTGGCCGCTGTAGATGGAGAGGTTCGCGTTCGCGTACATCTCGAGCCGCCGGCCCCAGAGGTCCACTCTCACCGTCCGCCCCGCGGAGCTGCTGGCGGTGAGGTCGAACGCGGCGCTCTTGCGCCGGCGCCACGGATCGCTGAAGGGACGCGCCTCTCTCAAGGCAGCACCCTCATCGCTTCGGACCGTTCCACCAGGTTCGGCCCGAACACCCGGCCGTCCGGGTTCACGAGCGTGAACCGGTCCGACACCGGTCGCGGGGGCTCCCATCCCGCTTCATCCCTCGCGAAACCGTACGCTTGCAGGAAGAAGACGTTCGCGTGCGGAAGCAACCCGGCGCGCTCGACGGCCTGGCGTACCCGGCGGTCGTCGTCCTCGTATCCGCGGCGCAGGCGGACGTTGACGACGAGCTGTCGATCCGCGCCATGCCCGTCCATCTCGTCGCGCAGAGCCTGGCACAGCGGGAGCAGACCGCCATCACGCTCGAGCAAGTGGTGGTTCACGGAGACCTTGACGGTCAACGGCGCACCGAGCCGTTCCACCCATGCCCGCAGCCGTCCGGGGTTCCGCGGCAGGACCGCGGCGTTCGTGCACAGGACGAGATGCGTACACCTCGGGTGATCGCGGGCGAAGCGCACGAAGTCCCAGAAGCGCGGGTGGACCGTGGGCTCGCCGCCTTCCAGCTGGACCTGAAAGGCGCCCTCCGGCGGAAGCGCCGCCCGGAAGTCCTCGGGGGAGAGGAAAGTCGCGCCGGACGGCGACGAGCACGTGCTGCACCACGGACAGCTGCGGTTGCACTGGTTCGTGAGCGCTACGTAGAGCCGGTGCGGCCGGTCCGGCAACGGGTGGTCGAGGGGGAGCACCTGGATCAATCCTCCAGCAACAGCTCGCTCTTGTAGGGGAGCACCTTGCCCTCGAGGCGGTCGCCGAGCGTCGGCTCGAGGCGAACGTCGAGCTTCACCGCGCCGAGCGCGCGGCGAAGGTCGGTGGCGATGCGCTCCGGGTCGACGTGCGCCCCCGGCAACGGCCGGCAGACGAGCTCGCACGACCGGTCCGAGCGCTGGACGAACTCGTGCAGGAGCAAGGGGTGCTCGCGCAGGAGCCGCGACAGGTCAACGGTCGAGACGGGCGTGCCGTCGCCCGCGCGAAACAGGACTGGAACGCGCCCCTCGAGATCGAGGATGCGCGGCATCGCGTCGCCGCACGGGCAGGGTGCATGATCGAGGCGGCCCCAGTCGCCGGTCCGGTACCTGAGCAGCGGCGCGAGCGGATTGCGGCCACCCGTGACCGCGATCTCGCCGCGCTCGCCGGGTCCGCAGGCGGTCCCGTCGGGGCGGAGCGCCTCGACGTGTACGTCGGGCGGCAGCACGTGGTAGCCGTCGCCCCGAGGGCAGATGTAGCCGATGGGGCCCGTCTCGACGAGCGAGTACCAGTCGATCACGGGCGCGCCGTACCTGGCGGCGAGGCGCTGCTTCAGCGCCGGGCTCATGGCGACGGACGTCGAGACGAGGGCCATCGGCCTCCCGGGCAGGTCGAGCCGCATCATCTCGGCGAACGAGATCGGGTCGCCCGTGAAGAGACGCGGCGCGAGGTCGGCGAAGTAGCGGGCCTGGCTTCCTTCCCGCGGCCACTCGGTCTGTCGGATGTTGAGCTTGGCGAAGCCCGCCTCGTTCCACGCGGTGAGGACCGCTGCGTAGGTGTACGTGCGGATCTGGGCGCCGACGAGAAAGCAGGCTACTTCCCCGCGCGCGAAGACCGCCGTCGCGCCGTGGCGGGCGAGCGCGTACTCGAGGAGCGGCTCGTAGAGGCGGACCGCGAGCGGGTGGTGGGGAACGGTGATGGGATGCCCGGTCGTCCCCGCGGTCCGGTAGATGACCATGCGATCGAGCGGCTCGTCGGCGGGGACGAACTCCCAGGGCGCGAGCGCGAGGTCGGCGCGCGACGACGTGGGCACGCGTTCCCAGTCGCGGTCGAGCAGGGAGATCCCCGCCAGGGCGCGCTGGAACAGGGGTACGCGCTCTCGCCAGCCGGCCACCCGGCCGAGGATTGCGGGAGGCGGAGGCCCCGGCGAACGCGGGCCGCGATCGCTCGCGATCGACTCGCGATAGCTCGCGAGCGCGGGCAGGTCCTCCTCGCGGAGGCGATCGCCCGTCGCGTGGTTGAAGCGCGGCGCGTCCGGGTGCTCCCGGAGGCGTTCGAGCATCTGCCCGCCTGCCTCTGTGATGAGCGGGTGGCGCTCGCGCGTTCGGTCGTCGAGGATCATTCGCGGCTCACCTTCGCCGCCGCTTCCTCGGCGGCCTTGCGCGCCATCGCCTCGCGGACCTCCCGCGAGCGTTTCTCCCGCCCCGCGGCTGCCCTGAGGACCCGCTGGCGCTCGACCGAGTCCACCTGGCGGAGGCGGTCTTCCGCCTCGTGGGGGCTCTCGCCGGGCAGCGCGAGCCGGGCCGCGCGCAACACCCGGCGGACGAGCTCCTCGCGTCGGTCCTCCTCGCGATCCAGGAGGTCGACGGAGGCCGCCGCGCCGAGCTGGGCGAGCTCCTGCACGAGGAACGCCTCCACCGATTGCGGAGAGGGCGGCGCCGCGCGCACGGCCGGGTGCCACAGGACGTGGCAGGCCGCGAGCACCCAGCCCAGGCGATTCTGCTCTCTCCTCCCACCGCCCGGCGCGGCGTCGAAGGCCGCGAGCACGAGAGGATCCGCCGGCGCGCCGTGCAGCGTCTCGAGGAGGTCGCTCACGACGGCGCGCACGCGCACCCGCGCGCCCGACTCGCCGTCTGGAGTCCTGCGAAAGGCCGGCGGCATCTCGGCGGCCCAGCGCAGCCATTCCGCGAGCGGCGGTACCGTCATGTCCTCTCCACGTAGTTCTCGCGCACGAACTCGCGCGCGAAGGCCACGAGATCGTCCCACCGTGTCACCGCGGACACCCGGAAGCCCAGCGCCTCGAACGACTTGCGCCCCTTCCACGCTGCGCGCGGCAGGTTCAGCACGAGCGTGCCGCCACCGCGGGCGCGGGCGAGGGCGCGCGCGCAGATCCGATCGCCCGACTCGCCCCGCTCGTCGCAGGCGAGCATCGTCGTCACCCCGTCGTCCGAGATGACGACGACGTGCGCCTGCGGATCGGTGGGCTTGCGCGCGTCGTACGTGTCGCGCAGCACGTGCAGCGGGAATGCGGTCGAGCCGCAGAGGTAGCCCGTGACGACCGCGAGGATCCTCTTCTCGTCACGGACGAAGCCGCCCGTCGTCTCGAACTGGCCCGCCCCCGACCAGAGCGTCGCCTGCACGCGCGCGCCGGCGCGCAGCGCCGAGAGCGCCAGGATGGTCCCCGCGAGCGCGAGGTAGCTCACGTCGACGGCCGGGTTGGGCATGCTGCCGGAGCAGTCGACGTAGATGTCGAGGTCCATGGGGACCGGCGCCGGATCGGCGCCCGGCGCCTCCCCGTAGACCCGCTGCAAGGTCGTCACGCCCGGGATGACGTGGGGCGACTGCAGCACGGAACCGATCACGTCCAGCGCGTCCAGCGCATCGCTGGACGCCCACTCCTCGTACCCCTCCGCGACCGGCTCGGTGGCTTGCGGCGCGCGGCGCGAGGGGAAAGGGATGAGGTGGGGCAAGGCGCGCTCGCGATAGTAGCGAGTCGTGACCTCGTGCGCCGAGAGGTCGAGGCCGAGCGCCTTGAGCAGCTGACCGTATTCGAATGGCGATCGATGCTGTGTGCCCGGGCGCCCCGGGCCCTCCCTCTCGGGCGCGGTGTTCCTGGGCTTGGGGACGCTCGCCCTGCGCTCGCCCAGCGGATCGAGGATGTCACCGTCGAATTCGCCATCGTCCTCGACCTCCGTCGGATCGATGCTCGCGAGTCCATCGGGGATCGCGTCGGGGCCGTCCTCGCCCGGCGCCGGCGCGCTCGCGTTCCTGGTGTCGTGCAGCCCGAGCCGTTCGAACGTCTGCCGCTTCTTGTCCTGCTCGTCCTTCGCGAGGTAGCGGTAGAGGACCGCTGCGAATCGCCGCGCTCCCTTCAGCCAATCCCCGGCAAAATGGCGCACGATGCGTGCGAGTAACATCGCGTCGGCGTCCATCTCGCCGTCGATGCCGGGAGGCGCGAGCGAGCCACCTGCGAGACGCCAGAGGTGCTCGTAGGTCCGCGCGTAGACCTTCCAGGTCTCCGAGGCGCTTCCCCCTCCGTCCGCGAGCTTCCGGTAGACGGCCGCGACGTCAATCCCGGCCCGGCGCTGCAAGCGGTCGTTGATGAGGAGGTCCTGGTAGAGGTTGCCGGCGAGCTTCACCACGCGCGGCGGCAGCCCGACGAGCACACGGTTCATCGCGGCGAGCATGCGGGCGTCGTCGGTCAGGTTGCCTGGCGCGTAGACGTGGTGACCGATCTCGTGCGCGAGCACGGCGAGCGCGTGGTCCTCGAGCTTCCGCTTCCGGATCGTCTCGAGGTTGACCATGATCACCTGGTCCCGGAGCCGGATGGCGGCGATCTCGCCGGCCATCCCGTCGCGCAGGGCCGCACGGTCGTCGCCGTAGAACTGGGGCGTTCGCAGCTGCGTGTAGCTCGACCATGCGGCGAGCGCGCCTGGCCACGCGGCGAGCCAGCGCGCCGCGACGTCGATCGGTTTGCCGGGCGCGTTCAAAGGGTTGTTCAGAATACCGGGGACCGAGCCAGGCGAGCGAGACGCAAGCAGCGCG
>JBGQLS010000286.1:0-8161 GCA_041500205.1 Anaeromyxobacteraceae bacterium
AGTGCTCGCGGTCGCCCTCCAGGGCGTTGGCCGTCATGGCGATGATGGGGATGTGGCCGCCTCGCGCCTGTTCTCGCTCGCGGATGCGCGCCGTTGCCACGAACCCGTCCATCCCGGGCATCTGGCAGTCCATGAGCACCACGTCGAAGGCCGACTGCTCCAGGGCCTGCAGTACCTGAAACCCGTCCGCGGCCACCACGAAGGTCGCCCCCAGGCGCTCCAGCATCTTCCGGGCGACTTGCTGGTTCACCAGGTTGTCCTCCGCCAGGAGCACGTGGACCGGAACGGCGAGCGATGGCTCGTGCTTTCGAGACGGGCTGGCCTCGCTCACGGTGTGCCGGGTGATGAGGGCTCCGCATTCCTCCAGGCGCTTCCGGTCGAGGACCATGGCGAGCGCGCTCGCCAGAGTCTCCGCCCGCACCGGTTTCACCAGGTAGGCGTCGAATCCGACGGCTTCCATGCGGGCCGCCTCGCCTTGCTGCCCCGAGGAGCTGAGCATCAGCAAGCCGAGCCCCGCCAGCATCGCGTCGGCCCGGAGGGTCTCCCCGACCTGCTCGCCGTCCATGTCGGGCAGGTGATAGTCCACGAGGGCGGCGTCGAAGGCGCGGCCTTCGCGCACCGCGACCTGTACCCTCTCCACAGCTTCGCCGCCGGTGCTGGCGGCCTCCACGCGCACACCCCGCTGACTCAGCTGCTTCTCCAGGATCGCGCGGTTGAGGGCGTTGTCGTCGAGCACGAGCACGCGCGCTTCTCGCAGGACCGAGGGAGGCGGCAGCGCGGCCGGCCGGCCCTCGTCCGCGGGAAGCTCCAGCGAGACGGTGAAGGTGGAACCTCTTCCTTCCTCGCTCAGGAGGTCGAGGCCTCCCCCCATCCCGGCGATGATCCGCCTGCAGAGCACGAGCCCCAGCCCTGTGCCGCCGAACTTCCGGGACGTGGAGGCGTCTGCCTGGGAGAACGGCTGGAAGAGGCGCTTCTGTGCCTCCTGGGAGATTCCTGGGCCGGTGTCCGTGACCGAGATCTGGATGCTCACCCTGCCTTCAGCACGTCCACCGAGCCGCGCGGTCACCAGCACGTGACCCGATGAAGTGAACTTCACGGAATTGGACACCAAGTTCCCCACGACCTGGCGCAGGCGGCCGGGATCGCCCATGAGCCGCGAAGGAACATCCGGGTCGATGTCCACCAGGAGCTCGACTCGCCCTCCCGCCACCTTGGGACGGTTCAGCTCGACCACGTCGAAGACCAGCGACGCGAGGTCGAAGGGGACGGACTCGAACCGCAGCTTGCCCGCCTCGATCTTGGATAGATCGAGGATGTCGTTCAGGATGGTCAGCAGCGACTCGCCGCAGCGGCCGATGGTGTCGACGTAGTCGCGCTGCTCGGGGTTCAACGAGGTCTGCTGGAGGAGCTCCGTCACCCCGAGTACTCCATTCATGGGAGTCCGGATCTCGTGGCTCATGTTGGCCAGGAACTCGCTCTTGGCGCGGCTGGCCGCCTCCGCTTCGTCTCGGGCGCGCTGCAACTCCACCTTGGTCTGTCTGTCTCTCCGAGCGTACGCGAGGCGCCCGTTCACCGCGACGATGAGCGCGGCCCCCCCGGCGCAAAGAATCGCGAACAACCACACGAATTCCCGGTCGAACGCGGCGATCTCCGGGAATCGGGCCATGACGAAGATGTCGATACCCTCGTCGGGCAGGGGCCTCGAGATGAGGGCGACAGGATAGGGCAGCTCCCCCACGCGCACCAATCGTGGAAACCGCTCGTCGCTCCAGTGGCGGACCGAGAGAGGAAGGAAGCTCTTCCGGGCGTAACGTTCCAGCCTTGCCTTCGACGAAAGGCGATCGATGGCTGCGCCAGGCAAGGAGCGCGTCTCGAACGTGGCGTCTTGCGCCAAGATGACGACGCCATTGGGATCAGCAACGAAGGCGTCCGCCTGCTTGACCAAGAAGGACAGATTGGTGATGTTGGTCTTGACGACCAACGCGCCTGCGAAGCGGCCGTCCATGAAGATGGGGGCCGAGAAGAACAGGCCTGGTATGCCCGTCTTCCTCCCGACAGCGTATTGCTGCCAGGGCCTGCCCGCCTTCGCCGCGACGAAGTAATCGCGATCGGCCAGGTGGAGTCCCACGAAGGTCGCCGGAGTGTTGGCGTTGCTCGATGCGATGCAGACCCCCGAGGCATCGAGGAGCCAGACGACGTCGGCTCCAAGGCTCTGACTGGCGCGCGCGAGAAAGCGGTCGATTGGCTCCAGAGAGGACGCCCTGTCCCTCGCCTCGTCCATCCGCGAGGGAGGGCGTGCGATGGCCTCCAGGACCACGGAGTTCTCCGCGAGGATCGTGGGAATCCCCCGGAAGTAGGAAAGGCTTCGCGGGACCTGGTGGACGATGTCATCTGCGCGACGCTGGGCCCGCGCGATGCCCTCGTTCACGAGGGTAGCCAGCCGCGAATTGAAGAAGACCCGTGTGCCGATCCATGCAATCAACATCCATATCGCGATGGGCAAGACCTGCTTGCGCAGGACGATGCGTAGCGTCCCGAAGAAGCCCTTGCTGGACGCACGGCTGTGTCCCTTCGCACCGATCAAGGACACGCGCTCGCGCAACGAGTTATCCGGTGTCGAGGTCATACTGGGCCTTCCCTACTTGCTCCCACCTCTCCGAGATGACTCGCCTTCATGACCGGGCGCCTCGACGGCTCGCCGGGTGCTCGCCTCCCCTTGGAGTACACGCAGGGCGACGACCGGGTCCTTGCGAACGTCGGGCCCGGCGCAACACAAGGCAACACCTACATTCAGTCCTCCTCGCTGCCGTTGCTGCCGTTGCCGGCGAAGAGGCCGACGTCTCGGGAATCCAGAAGGCGTGTTCTCAGGTAGGCTGCCATTGGAGCAACATGGGTAGTCCTCGACTCGGGGTCCCATGGGCCCGACTCACCGGCCTGGCGCACGGCAGGGCAACCGACCTCGGCGCGGCTGGCGATGAGCGCGCATGACCCGGTGGCCCTACGGATGCTCCACACCAAGACACCGGTGTGAGCCTTGCACGGGACCTTGGTTCAGAGGACGTTCCTGATCCACAGGAGGTCCGACGCCCATGCCTTCCATTCTCGCGGTCGACGACACGCCCAGCATACTCGCGGCCGTTTCCAAGCTCATGGAGGGTCTGGGCTTCCAGGTCGCAGAGGCACGGGATGGGGTCGAGGGTCTGGCCGCGCTGGCTGAATGCCGGTTCGACCTCGTCATCCTGGACGTGACGATGCCGAACATGGATGGCCCGGCCATGCTCGCCAAGATGCGCGAGGGCGGCGATGGCACACCCGTCATCATGCTCACCGCGGAGTCACATCGGCCCACCATCGCCGGCGCGATGAAGAGCGGCATCGCCGACTACGTCATCAAGCCGTTCGACCTGGCTGAGCTCCGCCGCAAGGTCATCTCGGTGCTCCAGAGCAACGGATGCGGGGACGTCGTCGCGAACTCGGTACCGGGTGGCGCGCCCGCAGCGGGCCTCTGGGAGAGGCGGGAACCTTCGCGGCGCAAGCAGTTCGTGGACCTCATGGTCATCGACGACATGGAGAACGCCTGCAAGCGCCTGCGGGGCATGCTGCCGAGGCACGTCACCATGAACAGCTTCACCTGTGCCCAGTCGGCGCTCGTCAGCGCGGGCGAAAGGGTCTACCGCGCCGTCCTCATCGACACCGACATCCCCGACATCGATAGCGTCGTCTTGGCGCAGCAGATGAGGCAGCTCCAGCCGAACGCCGCCATCGCGGCGCTCGCGGTGCGCACGAACGCCACCGACCAGCCGAGGAAGCTGATGGACCAGGGCTTCGGAGCCGTGCTGTACAAGCCCTTCACGCAGGACGAGGTGGGCGACTTCCTGGCGCAGTACCTCGAGACCCCCCAGGAGTTTTTCGCCCGCGAAGGCAACGTGCTCACGCTGGCGCCGTTCGCCGGGAAGAGCGTGGAGCATTGCGAGCGTTACTTCAGTCGACTCTCTCTCATCTTCCCGGCGGCGCTGACGCAGATCGCCCGCGCCAGCTACGGTGAAGCTATTGTCGACCTTGGCAGCGTCAGCATCGAGGGCGACCTCCTCCCCAAGCTGCTTGCCGCGGCGGCGGCGCAGGCCAGGGGAAACGGGATGAGCATGCTGGCGGTTGGCTCCGGTGCGCTTCGAAAGGCGCTCGCGACTTTCGAGGGGACGAAGAGCATTAAGTGCTTCGGCAGCGTCCAGGAAGCCCGCGCGGCCGGAGCGTAGCAGCGATTGAGCTTGGGACGCCGCCGTGAAGACGTGTGGTGATCGGCTGGGCGGTGAGGAAGCAAGGAGCTCAAGACCTGTCGAATAATCAGCTGCGTTGCAGGGGCCCGGGTGGGGCCCCGACGGCTCTGCCGGCGGGGCGGGGGCGGCCTTCGCCCCCGGCTACTCAGTCACGCGCTCAACTGATTCAACTGATCAAGATGCTCACGTTCGCCACCGCAGAGCCGAGAAGCAGCCGTCAGCAGGGCGTCCAGGTCGAACGGCTTCCGCAGGACCACGGCCGCGCCTTCGATGTTGGACTCAAGGGCCGCCGAATCCACAATGACTGGGATCGTTGCGATTTCCGGGTCTTCGCGCTGTGCTTCCAGGAACTGCCAGCCGCTCATCACCGGCATCATCAAGTCGAGCACGATCAAGTCAGGCCGGTTCCCATGAGCCTGCTCCAAGGCGACCTTGCCGTTCGGTGCGGTACTTACACGATAGCCAGCTTGCACCAATGCCGCTTCGAGCGCTTCGCGAAGGTCGTAGTTGTCATCAACGACGAGTACCATGGGCGCAGCGCGCGCCCGCAGCCTGGCTGACATGTCACTCTCCGACTGAGCCGTCTGGACAGGGTCCAAAGCAGTCGAAGAGTCGCAGCAGATCGGCGCGGTGGGCTGTGAGTCGAGCAGGACGGTCATTACCTCCGCTCGACCGTCGCAGCTCATGCCAACGGTGGTCCAGATCCGCAAGGCGACTGCGTCGGAATCTCGGGGGGCACAAGAGCTTGCACGCCTTCCTGGTGGTCGCGCGGCTGCTGCGTGTTGAGCCACCCGCGCCGCGTTGTAGTGGGGCGAAAGCCGAGACGCTGTGGCACCCCGCCGCTGGCGCCTGGTCCTACGGCGAGTTCGAGCTCACCTCGCTTCGCTACAACGTCGGGCGCTGATCAGGTGTCGAACACACCGCGCCTGGGGCCCTTCAGCGCGACCAGTTCACCACGACGTTGTTCCCGTACACGTCGTTGTAGCCCATGGCGATCGTCGTCACCTTGGCCCACGCGATGTCCTGACACTCCAGCACCTGCTGGTGCGCGCTCGGCGCGAGGTTGGGCGAGTTGTAGACGCGGTTGCCCTGCGACGACTGAATGCCGTCGTTGGCTAGTGCCTCAGAACGCGAGGCGCGACAGCGCGTAGGCGACCGCCGTCGACACCGACACTCCGATGAGCCCCGGGACCATGAAGGAGTGGTTGAGGAGGTACTTCCCGATCCGCGTCGTCCCCGTGCGATCCATGTTGATGGCCGCGAGATCCGACGGGTAGAAGGCGAAGAAGAAGTAGGCATAGCTCGCCGGCATGAGCCCCAGCATGAGCGTCGCCGGCAGGCCGAGCGCGATGCCGAACGGGATCATCACCGTGAGCGTCGCCGCCTGGCTCTTCACGAAGGCCGAGACCGCGAACATCGCGAGGGCGAACGTCCACGGCGCGAGCTGGACCATCGTCTTGATGCTGGAGATGAGGTACGTCTTGTTGGAGGTGACGAAGGTGTCGCTCATCCAGGCGATGCCGAAGATCGACACCACCGCGATCATGCCGGCGCCGAAGACGGAGGACTTCGAGATGTCGTAGGCCTTGAGGTTGCCCGCGAACAGGATGAAGGCGCCGAAGGCGAGCATGACGAACTGCACCACCGTGGTCATGGGCACCTGCTTGCCGTCGGGGCCGTTGGGGAGCAACTGCGGCAGGTGATAGCCCGCGTTCACGAGCGTGTCGCGGAGCGCGAACACGACGATGAGCGCCACCCCTCCGAAGAAGATGGCGACCGACGGCTTCGCCATGGGAGGGAGCTTCTTGTCGAGCGTGGTGACCGAGACGTCGAGCTGCTTCCGGAAGTCCGGATCCTCTAGGCGCTTCTGATACTCGGGATCCTTGTCCAGGTCCTTGCCGCGGTTGAGGCTCCACGTCGCGGCGGCGAGGACGCCGACGATGCCGGCGGGAAGCGTGATCTTGATGATGTCGAAGATGGTGAGCGGCGTCTTCATCTTCACCGAGAAGGCCAGGAAGGTGGTCACCGCGGCCGCGACGGGGCTCGCGGTGATGCCCATCTGCGCCGCGACGCTGGAGATCGCCATCGGGCGCTCGGGCCGGATCTTCGTCTTCAGCGCGACGTCGGCGATGACCGGGAGGAGCGCGTAGACCGCGTGCCCCGTGCCCACCGCGACGGTGAGGAAGAACGTGCTGAGCGGCGCCAAGATGGTGACTTGCTTCGGGTGCGCGCGCAGCAGGCGCTCCGTGAGCTGCACCAGATAGTCGAGGCCACCGGACACCTGCAGCGTCGCGGCCGCCGTCACCACCGCCAGGATGATGAGCATGACCGCGACGGGTGGCTCGGACGGCGCCACCCGGAAGCCGAGTACCAGCACGGCGACGCCAAGCCCGCCAATCAGCCCGAGGGCGACGCCGCCGCGGCGGATGCCGATGAGGATGGCCCCGAGGACCAGGAAGAACTGGATCCAGAACATCGCTGCCATGTGCATGACCTCCGAAGGATGGTGCGTCACACGAAGTGGGCCGCAGCGCAACGCGCCGATAGACGCAGCCCAAGCAGGTCTTGGTTCTCGTGACCATAATCACGCGCGTCGAGGCTCGCCTGTGCCTCGTCACGTAGACTTCCATATTCACTAAACGTGGAGCACAAACAGCGCGTTCTTCCCCGGTCTTCCCGCGGGGGCTGCGGAGTCCAGCGGACGGCTCGCGACCACGCCTGGCGCTCGAGGGACAACCTCGGCTTCCGCCCCGAAAGCCGCGGGTTGCCGGGGCCCTGTGAACGTTCGGCGGGTCTTGGTGAACGTTCTCGTGCAGCCCTCATGAGCCCCGAAGGGGCCGCGGCGTCGATCAAGGCGTACCGGCGTCTTCAGCTCAAAGCGGTGTCACGCGTCGCGGGGCGCCAGCTCGGCGGTGCCGCCGATTGACAAAGGATCCACCTGGCCAAGGAGGGCGTCCGAGCGTGGCCGCGCCTAGCGTGACGCCCGCGACCGCTCGGCGACCGTCCGACCGATGGAACGTTTCGCGCCCTTCAGGCCAACCCGGCGGAGCGTGGCGCGGTCCATGCTTACGGAGCCGACAGCAAGGCGCGCGGTCGCCCTTGCGCCTGGAAGTCAACCTCGTTTCCCGCTCGGCTCGCCCTGCGGGAGCACACGCTAATCCGAGGTAAATCCGTTCTCGGAGCGTGTCACGGCGGCCATGCGATGAGGGATTGGTCGGTGGCCTCCGCAGCACACCTGTTCAACCCACTAGGAGTGCACATGAGATGGTTCAGTCTGGCAGGACTTGCCCTGGTACCTGCCCTGGGGTTCACCGCTTGCGCAACCTCGACGGCAACGAACGGAACGCAAACGGCCGATGCTCAGCCAGTCGATGACCAGGCGTCGGCCGAGTTGAAGGAGCATCACTGGCACCACCATCGCGGTGGCGTCACGCAGTTCATCGCGATGAGCCTCGACACGCTGGGCACCGACGATGCCAAGCGCGCCCAGATCGAGGCACTCCAGAGTGACCTGTACACCTGCATGGCGCCCGCTGGAGATACCGAGAAGAAGCTCCATCTGACGCTTGCCGACGGCATCGCCGCCGGGGCGATTGATGCGGCGAAGGTCGACGCGACCATCGCGCAGCTGGATACCGCCGCCGCGGCGGTGCACGACTGCAACGTCAACGCGTTGAACCAGCTCCATGCGGTCCTCTCGCCGGTGGAACGCTCGGAGCTCGTCGAGAAGGTTCAGGCGCACTGGGAGGTCTGGCGGCAAGTCAATCACGAGGCGAAGGCAGGTGGACACGAACGGGGCAGCCGGCTCGCGGAGCTCGCCAAGGAGCTGAGCCTCACACCGGACCAGGTCGACAAGATCGCGGCGGCACTCCACACGACGCCCGACG
>JBGQLS010000287.1:0-8140 GCA_041500205.1 Anaeromyxobacteraceae bacterium
AGGAGGAAGAGCCGCACCCCGCAACCCGGCGCCCTTGCTCGGCAAACAAGCGTGGGATGTCGATCCCGAGCCGCGAACGGATTCGTCCTGCGAACATTCTGGCGATGCGCCGCGGATCGTTCGCCGCGGCGACGGGACCGGTGTTTTGGACAACCCTCTCAGCGCGACGTCGCGGCAGCGAGCTTCGGACGCAAGAGCCGCGACATCTCCGCGCTCGCCTCGGCCAAGGTGGCCACGACCAGGTCCGCACCCGCTTCCTGCAGCCGTTTGGCGGCGCGCGTGGGCTCGACGCCCGGCTCGTTGGGCCGGAGCGCCACGACGGTCAGTCCTGGGAAGCGGGCCTTGAGCCGGTGGCAAAGGTGGCGCGCGTAGGGTCCGCCCTCCGGTGGAAGCGCCGCGATGTACACGACCTCGGGCGAGAGGTGTTCCACCCGGGCGATGACCTCCGACAGGGCGGTCGCCGGCGGGAGGACCTCGAGGTTGGCGTGCTCCGGAGCCACCACGACCGCAAGCATCTCCAGCAAGAGCTCGCTCTCGGTCCCATGGGCCGCGATGCCGAGCGCGTGAATCGGCGAGGCAATCCCGACCTTGCTCACACCCCGCGTGAGGCGATCGAAGATCTCCCGCGACGAGGTCACGATGAAGGTCTCGTCTTCGACGGTGATCTCCTTGCGCCCCAGGTCGCGGGCGGCGAGGACGAGGGTCGGTATGATGATCCGATCCATCACGCCGGTGGGCCCGAGCACGGCCTGCTGTGCCTGGGCGATCTCGCCGGCCTCGTCCTCGTCCCGGGCCAGGAGCCGCTGGTAGAAGCTGATCTCCGTGCCGATCACCTGGTCGTCTCCGAGGAGTACGGCCAGGAACTGCAGATCGGGGACATGGCGGCCGAGCACGGCGAGCGAGACCGTGAGCGGTGTCGCGAGGGCCAATCCCATGGGCCCCCAGATCCACGTCCAGAAGAGAGCGGAGATCAGGAGCGCGATCGACGAGACGCCCGTGCGACGGCCGATGAGCAAGGGCTCGATGGCGTAGGCAGTGATGACGTCCATTCCGACGAAGAGCCCCATCGTGAGGAGGGTCCGGCTCCAGCCTGGAAAGATCGCGAACGCGAGCGCCGCCGGCATCAGCATCGAAGCGATGGCGCCGAGGTATGGGACGAAACGCGCCAGGGCCGCCACGGCGCCCCAGAGCGCCGCGTACGGAATGCCCATGAAGTACAGCCCTGCGCCCACGATCGCGCCGAAGGTGGCGTTGATCATCGTCTGGTCGAGCAAGTAGCGGGTGATCCGCTGCGCTCCTTCGTCGAGCGTGCGGGTCGTCGACGTCACGTTGCCCGTGCCGACCAAGCGGATCAGTCGATTCCTCAGATCGTCCCGCTGGCCGAGCATGAAGATGCACAACACCAGGACGAAGAGGACGGTGATCAGTGGTTCGGCAAGCGGCTTGGCCAGATTCCACATGTGCGCCGCGGGCGAGATCTCGGCCGGCACGACGTGGACCGAGATGGCGTCGCTGTCGACCTTCTTCTGCAGGCCGTCGCTGATCCGGGCCATCATGACTTCGACGCGCGCGAGCGGTCCGCCGCCGCGAACTTGCAGAGTCGCCACCTTCCGACGCATCGACTCGGTGTACTTGCCCAGATGCGTGGTCAGCTCGTTGAGCTGGGTCGCCAGGACGTACCCCGCGCTCCCCAGGGTGCCCACGGCGAGCAGCATCACCAGGGCCAGCGCTGGAAGCCGCGAGATGCGGTGCTGGAGCCACTTCATCGGCGAGGTGAGGATGAAGGCCAAGGCGGCAGCGAAGGCGATCGGCATCAGCAACGGGCGAGCGCGAGAAAGGATGACGACCAGCAAGGTCGCCGTCGCCAGCTTCGCGAGAAGCGACAACGCCCTCGTCAACGAGGCGGAGAGGCCGAAGTCCATGACGGTTCATCTCATCGAGAGCCGCGAGCCGCCGCGGCCTGTGGTCACCGAAACCCCGCGAAGCACCCACCGACCACGGCCGCGACGAGCCTGCTCAAGAGTCTCTCCATTCCTTTGCGCCCGATCACGGCCATCACAGCACCTGGGCCACGAAGCGCCACAGCTCCTCGAACTCGCGCCTTCCGAAGCCCGCGCCCGACTTGAAGAGCGTCGTGTTCCACCGCCCCTCGAAGTGGCCGACGACGTCCAGATGGTCGGCGAGCACGATGCGCGCGGCGTGACCGGCGAGCGTCTGGGACGAGGCAGGCACGATGCCGTCGTTGGCGCGCGGAGCGTCCTCCACCATCTGACGCTCGGTCCCTTTCGTGCACGCGGCGATCCAGGGGCCCTTGGGGAATGTCTGACGCGGGAAGTCGCCCCGCGCCGCGCCTGCATAGCAGAGGGCGTACACCGCACGGCGGTCGAGGGAACGAAGGCCCCCTCGCGCGAAGGAGGGTCTGGGGGCGACGGTCACGATCTCCACCAGCCGCCCTCCGTGGTCGCCGAGGCGATCGTTGAGCGTGGCCATCCGCGCCGGCGAGAGATCTTGCAGGATCCGGGTGTCGGACATGACCATCCCGCGGAAGCGCTCGATCTGGCGCGCCGTCTCCTCGTCCATGCCGGTGAGGAGATCGATGACCGGCCCGTTCACGTTGGGCCGTGGCCTCACCGCCTGGAAGAGGGTGTAGGCGAGGCCGATCCCGGGCAGCCCCAGCCGCTGGGTCACCCGCCCTGCGTTGGCCATGATGGTCGCCAACGACATGCCTTCCAGCACCAGGCGAGGGAGGCCACGCATGAAGCTCTTCGCGATGGGCGTGCCGTGTTGAGGTGCCGAGATCGTCACCAGCGTGCCGAGGTGCCGGACGAGGTGCCTTCGCAGCTTGCGGTCCTCTCCATGGAAGCGGTAGCGGGGGTTCGCGAGTAGCCGCGCGTCAAGGCCGCCGGTCGAGTGGCCGACGATGTGGATGCGGGGGCCTCGGCCCCTCGTCTCGCCGCGCAGGAGCGCGCCCCCCAGGCATTGCAAGACGGCGTCCTGCAGGGTTCGCACCCGCGCCGAGAGCGAACCCATCGGTGGCGGCTCGTGCACGTGGATGCGCCCGCTCAGCTCCGGGCGCGCGGCAACCATCGCCTTGATGACGTGGTCGAAGTAGACGACGTGCGGCCGCCCTTCGCGGCCGAAGGAGCCAAAGCCGAAGAAGCCCGGTACGAGAAGCACCTGGTCCGCGGCGCTCATCACTGGAGCATCACCTTTTCGGCCATGAACTCGGCCGGCCCGAGGAGCCGGGCCAGGCAAGGTGCCGGCGGGGGAATTCACCCCCGCGGCCCGGGCTCTCCGGATCAACGACGGTCATCCCCATGGCGATCACCGTCATGCCCGCTGCCCCGTTGGCGATCACCGTCATGCCCGTTGCCGTTCTTATGATGCTCCTCCCCCGCCTGCCGCCTTTCCTGATGGTCAGCCGGTCTCCAGTGGCGAGCATTGCCTCTGGCGTGCCGCGCGTCGGGCCAGGCCCTGCGCTCATCGTGCTGCCAGCGGCGATAGCGGCCGGGTTCATGCTTGACGAGTGCTGCCGGCAGACCGTTCGACCTGACGTAGCGCCAGGTGCCGCGGTGATCGCGAGCGCGGTACCAGTTCCCATCGCGCTGGACCCAGTAGTAGCCGCCGATGAAGAAGACTTCCTCGTCGAAGTCCTGGACGACGCGCACCCCGGGCTGAACCTCGACCAGAGGCGGAAGAACGGCCGGGAAGCCCATCCGGAGTCGGATCGGGACATCGGCAAGCGTCGGCGTGGTCATCACGAGCGTCAGAAGTCCGGCGGACAACAAGAGCAGCTTACGCATGGAATCGTCCCTTTCGGATGAGCCTCACGCACGTGCCGTACCAAGATCGCGGCCGCGCAACCACGCGGCGCCCCTCAGCCATCCTTCCCGGCGCGGATCCCTGATCACCTTCGGAACTTTTGCGCGAATTCGTCCATCGTCGCCATCCGCGCGAGCGCCTTCGCGAGGACGGCGTCGGCGTCGATGCCGACGCCCTCGCCGGCCGCGCGAAGCGTGCTTACGTGCGCCACCGCGAGGCGGAAGAAGACGCGCCACCACGCGGCGAGCAGCGCCGTCTCCAACGATCCAGCCCGGTCGAGCGCCGTATGGAGCGCGAGCCTCGTCCCGGCGATGTGGCGCGCCTCGTCCTTGAGCATGAGGCGGATCATGTCTCTGGCCGTCGGATCGATACGGCCGGCCGCGAGCGCAGCCTGGAACACCGCGGCCGCGAACGTCTCGGTGAACCAGGTGGCCAGGATCCAGCGCTCCACCGCGAGCGGGCCGCGCGCCGAGATCGCGACGAGCAGGTCGAAGGTCCGCCGCCGGACGGGGGGCGCGCCGACCTTCGCGAGGTACCTGCGAAAGACGAACAGGTGCTTCGATTCGTCGTAGCACTGCGTCGAGTAGTACGTGACCATCTCGTCGAGGCCATACTGATGGGCGGCCCTGTTCATGAGCCGCTGGATGATCTCGAGGCCCTGCCATTCGCCCTCGTAGAACTGGTGGAGGATCTCGACCCAGGCGTCCCGCGCCTCGCCCAGCTCGATCGGCCGGCTCCAGTCGATCGCCGCCTCGGGATCCCAGTCGGCCGCGAACGCGAGCCGCGAGAGCCCGTCCCACGTCGTCGCGTCCGCGCGCTCGTCGAGCGCCATCGGTTCGGTGGCCATGTGCTGGACCTACCGAACGAGCAACCGCCGCACCAGGGCGTGAGGGGGTGCCGCGCGGGTCGCTGCAGAACACCGCGACTGCGCGGCGCCACGCCCTCCAGCCGAACGCTCGTGAACGTTCGCGAACGGCCTCACGGCTCCGCCGAGGTTCGCGGTGCAGCAGCACGCCTTGCGCGCGCTTGCCGCCGCCAAGCAAGAACGGCTCCTCCTCGCGCTCACGCCGCGACGGCGCGTCAGCTCGTCTCGTCACCCCTCGGCCGCGCGGCGTCTCGAGGACGCTCGCCACCCGCGGCCTTGCCGCTGGCCTCCACCACTTCGTGGACGAAGCGCAGCTTCTCGACGGCGGCGGGGGAGAGCACGAACGGATACGGGTCGTGCAGGCCCATGCTGCGATTGAGGTCGTTGAGGGCCAGGGTGAGGGGGGCGAACCCGTTCAGCAGATCCTCGAAGTCGTGGAAGTCGAGCCGCCGCGAGGAGACGGCCGGGGCCGGGACCTTCGCCCGGCCGGTGGTTGGCTCGGGTCGTACCACGAGGCCGTGGGCCCGCGCGGTCTCGAGCGTATCGACCATGTGAAGGTAGTGCGCGAACGTCTCCCCCCAGTCCTCCGACGGGTGCGTGGACGCGTAGGAGCTCACGAAGCGCGCCTGCCAGTCAGGTGGCGGGCCCGCCTCGTAGTGGCGCTTCACCGCCCGGGCGTAGTCGGCCCGCTCGTCGCCGAACAGCTCGCGGCAACCCGGCAGCCAGCCGGTCGAGCGGACCAGCCGCGCCCAGTAGTAATGGCCGATCTCGTGACGGAAGTGACCGAGGACGGTCCGGTAGGCCTCGCCGAGCTGGATGCGCACCTTCTCCCGGAACGGATCGTCGGCCTCGGCGATGTTGATGGTGATGACGCCGTCGTCGTGGCCGGTCCAGACCTTCTTTTCGGCGCGGTCCTCCATGAACGAGAACGCCAGCCCCTGCTCATCGGCCCCCGGCTTGGGCTCGACCGGCAGCCCGAGCCGAAGCAGGGAGTAGATGAGGCGCCGCTTCGCGCTCTCGAGCCGCGCCCACGCCGCGCGTGCGACGGGATCGGAGAGCTGGGGGATGATGAGGTTCAAGCGGCACGCCCGGCACAGCTCGTGCGGATCGTCGGCCGGCACGGCCCAGTTGCACACGCCGTGATCGGTCCAGTTGCGGCAGAGCCGGTACGACGCGCCGCCGCCTAGCTGGGCGCGCCAGAGCTGGGCCGGAGGAGCCGCACCGGGGAGAGTGCCCGCCGGGGCGCCGATGGGGTCGATCCCGCTCACGAGCTCTCGATCCGGGAGATACGCCAGCGCCTGCCTGCAGCGCGTGCAGGCGACGTTCTCGAAGAAGACCAGCTGCTGGCACGTGCTGCAGGCGAAGACCTTCATCGCCTCCCAGGGTGTGCCCCACACCCCGGGAGTCAAGCGCAATCTGGCTTGGGCGATGTCGCCTTCGAAGACTGCCAGCTTCTAGAACGGTTCGAGGTGATTGTAGTCGAAGAGGCCCGAATCGATGGGCCCGAGCTTGTGGTTTGACTGGTTGATGTGGTCGCTGTGCTTCCAGAAGTCCGGACTGCTGCGCAACACCCCGAAGCGCCGGCGCAGCGCGCGATATCCAGCCTCGCTGTCGAGCTTGCTGACCGCGTCCACGAAGGTGTCGAGCTCCTCGCGGTCGACCTCGAAGAGCGCATTGGGATACGAGCTCAGGAATCCGGGGACGACCGACAGCGCGTCCTCTTCCTTGACGCGCCTCGCCGCCTCGCGGAACAGGTGAGCGACGTTGGTGTGCGCGCTCTCTCGCAGGATCGAGAAGTGGCTGCGCTCGTTTCCTTCGCGCACCGTCAGGAAGGAGGCCTCCGCCAGCCACGACGCGGCCACCCCCTGCACTCCCTCCAGCCTCGCCAGCGCGCTCTCGCGCGGAGCCAGCTCATAGCGCCGCGCGAGCACCTGTTTGACTCGCGAACGCAGCATCCCGAAGAGCTCGAGCTCGGGGGCAGCCGTTCGATAGGCGATGCGCGGCGCGCCCGTGAAGCCGAGGAGCTCGGCCTCCACCCGCTCCTTTCCAGCTCCGGTGACCCCGCGATACCAGCTGGCGACGAGGGCTGCCCGCCGCTCCGGCGGCAGCAACAAGAGGAAGTTGGACTCGCCCTCCATCCTCAGGAAGTCCATGTACACCCGCGTCGAGTACTGGTGCCCGACATTGCCGAACACATCGAAGCCCGCCACGAGCAGATAGTGGATACGCTCGAGCAACGGATAGTCGATGACCCAGGCGGTCTTGGGCGGTCCACCTACCAGGCCCTGCACCACGGTGGCGCTGTCGAAGTGACGAAACACGGTGAGCGCGGCGTTGGCGTTGTTGCCGTCGCCGTCCCAGATGCTCGCCAGATCGATGCCGTGGCCGCCGGCGGTGCCCTCGGCCAGGAGGGCACCGCGCCTCTTCATGTAGCGGTCGTGGGCCTTTCCGTAGCCTTGCCAGAGCACGCTCAACGAGGAGCTGCCGGCTTCGGCCGGCATGTCGAGGTCGAGCTGCTCCGAGGCCAGGAAGGCGTCCTCGTCGGCCATCCAGGGCGCTTCGGGCTCCAGGAACGTGACCCAGAACCGATCCTGGATGACATCGAGCGCCACCTGGCCGCGGCACACCGGACCCTTGATGAACCCCATGAGGGTGAACTCGGCCTCGGTGAGCATGAAGCGATAGCGCGAGCGCACCGGGATGGCCGCAAATGCGCGGAATGGATTGGCACCAACCTGGGGCTCATAGGTCGGCAGACGATCGACGACATAGTCGGGTGCCAGAAAGAGCGCGCGATACAGCGCCAGGCGCCGCGCATCGAGCGGATACGCCATGTGGGTCTTGGACAGCGCCGGACCGACGCGGCGCACGAACCGGTAATAGACGTGCTCGCTCCGGGGATCGTCGAACGGCCGGCGGGTGGCGATCTCGTCGACGAGCGAGCCGGGCGGCGTGCGCGACCGCACCAACCGGAAGAACAGCGCGTCGTCGATTCCCGCGAAGTACAGGCTGGCCAGGAACAGGTGCTCGTAGACATAGCGCGCCATGAGGCGGCTCTTGAGCGAGGGCTGATTGAGGAACGACTCCCATGTCTCGATGGACCGGTTCACCTCCGCCGGGAGTGGCGGCGGCTCGGGGTACGGCGCGCCGTCGGTGACCCAGGCGGCGAGAGCGGTCCGTTCGACGTCGTCGAGCGCCGGGAGCCCATAGGGCATGCCCCACAGCGGGTGTTCCCTGGCGTAGACGTCGAACTGGCTGTCCTCGGTGCAGGACTGCTTGCGGTCGAGGTCGAAGGTGAACTCCTTGCCGAGGTCCTCTCCGTCGGGCAGCGGATGTGCCCGCTTGAGCTCGAGCATGCGCAGGATCAGGCTGGGGTGCGGGTCGCCGTGAGCGCCCTCGGGCAGCACCGGGTGAAAACCTCTCTGCCGCCAACCAGGCACGTCGTGAGCGTCG
>JBGQLS010000288.1:0-8131 GCA_041500205.1 Anaeromyxobacteraceae bacterium
ATTTCGTGAGTCAGCTCGTCCCCGCGGCCGAGGCCGCCCCGGCCATGTCCTTCGACCTCGTGTCCAGGTGGCACGCGATGGGGTTCTTCGCGAAGTCCATCGCGGCCATCCTGGGGATCATGAGCGTCTATTCGCTGGGAGTGATGGCAGAGCGCCTCGTCACGTACGCGCGCGCCAGCTCGGCGTCGCGCCTGTACGCGGAGCAGCTGCGCACCCTCCTACCTGCCCGGAGGTACAGCGACGCGGTGGCGCTGGCGAAGAAGCTCCGGTGCGGCCACCTCGCGAGGGTGCTCGGGCTCGCCATCGAGGAGTACGAGCGCGGGATGAGCGCGGTGCAACAGAAGGGACCGCAGGAGGTGGGCCAGTTCGACGTGGTCGCGGCGGTGAACCGCGCCATCGACCGCAGCTCCATGCGTACCGTCGCCGACCTGCGCCGGGGCCTGGGCGCCCTGGCCACGGTCGGCTCGACCGCGCCCTTCGTCGGGCTGCTCGGAACGGTGGCCGGCATCATTACCGCGTTCCAGGCCATGGCCGCCACGGGATCGGGCGGCCTCGGCTCGGTGTCGGCCGGCATCGCGGAGGCGCTCGTCACGACGGCCTTCGGCCTCCTCGTCGCCATACCCGCGGTGATGATGTTCAACTACCTCACGAACCGCGTGGAGGACATGCAGGTCGACATCAACGACTCGGCGAACGAGCTCGTCGACTACTTCCTGAAGGAAGGCCGCGGCGAGGCTCCCGCCCACAAGTAGCGCGGGGGCTGTGTCCCCGATGCGGGGACGCGTCCTGCGGCGGGGCTCTCGCGCCCGCCTAACCCCGGAGAGCCGCTCATGGCGATGGATTTCGCCGGCAAGGGTGTCAAGAGCGACATCAACGTGACGCCGCTCGTCGACGTCGTGCTGGTCTTGCTCATCATCTTCATGGTCATCACGCCCATGCTCCAGCGCGGGAAGCCGGTGCGGCTCCCGCGCGCGAAGGTGGTGTCCGAGCTGAAGCACGGCGGCGATCCCATCATGGTCTCGGTCACCCCCGACGGTCGCACCTGGATCGACAAGTCGGAGGTGCCGAGGAAGGCGCTCGCGGAGGCGCTCACCAGCGAGCTGGTGGCGCGGCCGGGCGCGCCTGTGATCATGAAGTGCGACAAGTCACTCGAGTACAAGGTGGTGCGGGAGGTGATCCTCGAGGTCTCCAAGTCCCGCGTGGTGGGCCTGTCCCTGGCGGCCTCGCAGGTGAAGCCCGGCGAGGTGGAGTGACATGGCGATGCAGATCGGGACCAAGCGGCCCATGAACGACATCAACGTCACGCCGCTCATCGACGTCGTGCTCGTGCTGCTCATCATCTTCATGGTGCTGACGCCGCTGGCCGAGAAGCAGATGTTCATGCGCGTGCCCGAGCACGAACCGGACGCGCAGATCGTGCCGCCTGACCAGGTGCCGCCCGACCAGACCGTCCTCACCGTGAAGGCAGACGGCCGCGTGCTGCTCAACCGGCAGGACAAGTCCGTCGACGAGGCGATGGCCTACCTGCACGACGCGTACGCAAACCGCACGGCGAAGGTGCTGTTCTTCAACGCCGAGGACAGCGTCAAGTACGACCTGGCGGTGAAGGTACTCGACCTCGCCCGTCAGGCGGGCGTCAACACGATCGGCATGATGACCGATCCACCGCAGCTGGCGACCGCGGCGCCGGCTGGTTCACCGCAGTAGCACGGGCGCCAAGTGAGCAGTATTGAGACTAGAGCAGCGAACGGTTTGAACGCGATCTGATTCCGTGGGCTTGCAGGCGCGGGGTTCGGCACAAGGCCACACGAGCGTGATTGTGTCTCCGGCTATTCCGGCCGCCCGGAGTACAGGGTCTCCCTCTCCCCGCGCAGGGACTCCTGGCCGCGCTTGTCGCGGCGAACTCCTGGCCGGGTCCCGTCGCGGCCAGGAGCAGGGGCGCAAGATCGCGACGGCTCTGCCGGCGCGATCGAAGATGTGAGACGAGACCGCGGCGGCTCTGCCGGCGGGGTCGACGGAGGGCCGGGGTGAGGGGCTGGCGCCCAAGGATCGGCCCCCTTACCCTCTCCCCCGGTGGGGGAGAGGGGACAGGTACGGAATCAAAGGCATTTCTTACTTATCGCTACTCTAGACTCCATCCTCGAGCCGGGCCAGGAACGCCTCGAGCTCGCCAGGAAGCGGGCTCTCCACGCGCACGCGCCCGCCCTCGGGACGCTCGAACCCGAGCACGGCGGCGTGCAGGAAATGGCGCTCGAGTCCAGGGAGACCGGCGGCTGGGCCGCCGTACAGCACGTCCCCCACCACCGGGTGGCCCAGGAACGCCAGGTGCGCCCGGATCTGGTGCATCACCCCGGTGACGATCCGGACCTCGACCAGCGTGTTCTGCGGATACTCTCGCCGCACGTCGAAGTGCGTCTCCGCTTCGCGCGGCTTCCCCGTTGCGCGCGGCGGGCGGTCCGGGTCGGGCACCGCCACCACGCGTGCGCCGTGCTGGGCGAGCGCCACCGAGCAGACGCCACCCGAACCGAGGTGGCCGGCGACGAGCGCGAGGTAACGCTTCTCCACCGTGCGCGCCGAGAGCTGGGCTCGCAGCACCTCCCATGCGGCGCAGCTCCTGGCGAAGAGCACGCATCCGCTGGTCTCGACGTCGAGCCGCTGCAGCGCGCCGCCGTCGCGTGGATCGGGCGAGGCCTGCGCGCACTCAGGGTTCCGCGCCACCACCGCGTTGGCGAGCGTGCCGGTCTCGCCCTCCCGCAAGGGATGAGTGGCTATCCCGGCAGGCTTCTCGGCGACGAGCCAGCCCGTCCCCTCGTCCAGAATGCGCAGAGGCGCTTCAGGGTCGGGGAGCGGCGGCCCGGCGGGCGCCTCGAGGTTCACCTCGACGAGCGCACCCGGCGTCGCGGGATCGGCTGCGCGCGCGCGACGCCCGCTCACGCGCACCTCCCCCGCCGCGAAGCTGCGCTTGATGGCGGCGCGGCCCACGACCAGCGCGTCGGCGAGCGCGCGGTCGAGGCGGCCGGTCGCGGTGAGTGGAAGCCTGATCTCTTGCTTCACTGGTTCCCTCCCTTCCCTGGGTGGGTGACGAACGCGGCGCCTTCGCCCGCCGGGGCGCGTGTCGTGGGTCGCGCGCGGGGAGCCTTCGCGCCCAGCGGCATGAAACCATGGAACAGGTGCTCGTCCACGTCGAGCGCCCCACGGCGACCAGCATCGGCCGCCCGCGGCAGGCGCAGCCACATGCGCACCTTCACCTCGCCCTCGCGAGCGAACGGCGCCAGGATCTCTTCCGGAGCGCGCGCGAGGTAGCGACCCAGGAGCACGCGCACCTTCCGGTCGTACCTGGCCCGCGGCAGCGCCTCGTGCCGGCGCCCGCGATGGAGCGTCCCATCGAAACGCGTCGACGCGTGGTAGAGCTCGTGCAGGATCGTGGAGACGCGGTCCTCCGGCGTCGAGGCAGCGAACCAGAGCGGCCGGAGCGTGATGACGTACAGCATGCGCCGCCCCCCCACCCGGATGAACCGCTTGCGGGTACCCCCTCGCGCGGGACCGACGTTCCCGGGCCTGATGGTCGCGCGCGAGGTGCCCCGCGCCTCGCCGGCGAGGACGAGGACGCGCGACGCCCGCACATGGCCCAGCTCGGGGAGACGTCGCGCCACGTCTCGGATGAGCCGCTTCACAGCTAGTGTCATGTTGATGCGCACCGCCACGTGAGACCGTTAGCGCTCCGCCGGCCGAGGCACAACCCCCGCGATACGCTCGCGCGTGCTCATTCGCGACTTGAAGGCCCCCAACGGGGTCGGTAGGATGCCTGCAGCATGCCGCTCGCCCTCGCCAGCATCGTCGCCGCGGTCTCGATCGCCATCGCCGTGCACTTGGCGCGAAGGCAGCGCGCCCTCAGAGAGGAGCTTCTCCGCCTACGGCACCACGTGCGCGACCTCTCCGGTCGTCTCGCGAGCGCCGAGAAGCGTGCAGGGGACGCCGCCAGCCGGGCCGAGGCTGCCGGGAACGTCCTCCTCGAGAAGGGCCTCGCAAACGAAGAGGACCTGGAGGCGGCGCGCCTGCGCCTCGATCTTCCCGAGGACTCGCAGCCAGCGCGTGGATCTCGCACGCTGCATTGACTTCAGACTAGCCAGGCGGCTCGAACCTCGGCTTCTCCGGGTGCTTCTTGTAGACGAGGATGGTCCGCCCGAGGATCTGGGCGACCTGCGCCGTGGCCCCGGACGAGAGCCGCTCGGCGGCCTCGAAGCGGTCCTCCGGGCTCTCGGTTCCGATCCTCACCTTCACGAGCTCGTGCTGCCGGAGGGCGTCCTCGAGCGCATGGAGCACCGGGGCCGTCACGCCCTCCTTGCCCACCTGCAGGACGGGCGAGAGGTGGTGTCCGGCAGCGCGGAGCTTCTTGCGCAATGGACCGCTCGGCATCAGCGAGCGCTTCTTCGGATTCGTGGGCGCGGGCAAGGTCGTCCTCAGCGGCAATGCAGGGTCTCGGTCTTGGCCTCAGGATCGAGGCTTGAGAGACACCCGCCATCGCGCGTGCGGTCATCCTAAGGCCCAAAGCCCGAGGCCTGAAGCCTTAACTGAGTCGCCGGGGGCGCAGGCCGCCCCCGCCCCGCCGGGCAAAGCCCATCGGGGCCCCACCCCGGCCACGCCGCAGAGCGATCGCATTTTTCGACGGGTCTTGACTGGCGTTGGCACTCATTTCTTGAGGTACTTCATCTCACGGGCGAGCTCGGCGTGCTCCGGATCCAGCGCGAGACCGCGTTTGAAGTGCCGCTCGGCGAGCGCGATGTCCCCCGAGATCTTGGCCATCTGCCCGAGGAACAGGTACCCCGGCAGGCAGCGCGGCACCTTCTTCAGCGCGGCCTCGATGACAGCGGCGCTCTTCTGGTGCTGACGCTTTCGGTCCTGCGCGACGAGGAAATCCACCCAGGCTCTCCACACGTCGAATTCGGGTTCTTCCGCGTTGAGCTTGCTCGCCTCGGTCAGCGTCTCCAGGGCCTTGTCGTATTGGCGCGTCCTCACGAGGACGGTCGCCTTCTGGAAGAGCTCTTCGGCCTTGAAGATGGCCGAGACGTCGAGCTCCGCGCCACCTCCCGACTCGAGCTCGCGCAGGTACTCGGCGCGCTTGGCCTCCTCGCCGAGGACGCCCCACGCCGCGCCCAGACGAGCGAACACATCGACGCGAAGCTTCTTCACCTCGTCCGGCTCGCCGGGCAGCCCTGCGTCGGGATGGTAGCTCTTCGCCAGCTGGAAGTAGGCGGCCTTGATCTGCTGTGTCGTCGCCTCTCGCTTCACGCCCAGCGTAGTGAAATGGTCCGAGGCCCGGACCTTCTCGTAGAAGTCCTTGAGCGAGGCCGCGTCTGGTACGGCGGGCCTGCGGGGCTCCTGCTCGGCTCTTGGCTTCGGGCCAGGCGGCCCTGCAGGGGGCGCTGTAGCGCTGCTCCCGGGGCGCGGCGAGGCGGTCGGTGGACCGCTCGCGGCACGGACCGACGCCGGGATCGTTCGTGGGGTCGGCGCATTCGCAGGAGCACGAAGCTGCGACGGCTCTGCCGGCGTAGCCGAAGGGCCGCGAGGCTGCGCCGGCTGCTGGGCCGGAGCAGCCGAAGGAGTCGGAGTTGGCGCGGGGGCCGCAGCGGAGAGATTCCCGAAAGCCAGCAGCTCCAGTTCTCCGAGGAAGAGCGCCATCCGCAGGAGCGTCTCGGCGTCGAGCGGACGGGCCGCGGCGAGCTGCGCCGGGCTCGACATTCCGTCGAAGAGCGCGGCGGCGCGGGCCTCGTGGGCGGTGAGTTTCAGCTCGGGCAGCTGGACGCGGCCTCCCGTGCGACTCGCGACGCGCTGGATCCTGTCGCCGAGCAGCTTGCGGACCGCGAGGCCGTCGAGCCCCCGGGCGGCGCCGCACAGCACTCCCCATCGCGAGCCGAGCGGGAAGGACGACGGGGGAAGCGGCCCGCCGGGGGTCCAGCGGCAGTTGCCCTTCTCCGCGCCGAGGGCGCGCGCCAGCACGGCGATACCGTGTTCCTGGAGCACGCGAAAGCTCTCGGCGGGGTTGAGGAGGCCCAGGCTGCTCAGCGCGGCCACCAGATCGCCGCCCAGGTCCCCACGGACACGCTCGGCATCGGCGACCGCCTCCTGGCTCACGGTGCCCCTGCTCACGAGGAACCGGCCAAGGTCGCCCTCGGCCGCGTCGGAGGCGGCGTGCTCCACCGACCCTCGCCTGAAATGCAAGGCGAACCGGGAGCGCTCGGTCTCGAGGTCGAGGCGTCCCGACGCCTGGGCCGCCGCGGCGAGGTAACAGAGCCTCAGCGGCCCATCCTTGGCGAGCGTCCCCTGGTAAGGCAGGCCCGCCGCGATGGCCGCGGCGGCGGTGACCTCCGGCGCGGCGAGCCCGCGGCTAGGTCCGGGCACGGACGGCACCACGCGATCGAGCTTGGGCGGCCCGCCGCCGCCGTCTCCTTGCGCTCCGCTCACACCAGGAGCGTATATCACCGGCCGGGCATCCGCATCGCAGAGCTCACGGTAGTGAATGACGAATGCGCCCGGCGCAGGTTACGGGGCACTCCGCGAAACCAGTGTGCTGGCGGTCGCTTCGGTATTCTCGGGACGGACCCGGAGGGCGTGAAGGCGGCGGTGCGCCGGGCTCTTGAGCACGCTGGACTCCTGCGCGAGAACCTGCTGCTGCGCGAGCGGGTCGGCCGGATCGCCCCGGCCGAGGAGCTACGTCGCGGCCGGACGGGGAGGCTGATGCTGCCATGGGGGGCGGCGCGTCAAAACGGAATGACGCCTCGTTCGAGAATTTCAACGCCGTCGGTCCGCCGGACTGCTGCCCCGCGCCGAATCTCCAGCGAGAACACGGTGTCGATCGACTGGCACGTCTCGCGCAAATGGTGACTGCGAACCCCAACAGGAGGAGCAGTCCCCATGCATACCTCGATGAGATCAGCGGTCCTGTGCGTCGTCCTGCTGGCAGCGCCAGTGCTGGCCGCGGAGCAGCCGGCCAACACCCTCACGAACCTCCAGACTGCCTTCGATGGCGAGTCGAATGCGCACGCGCGCTACGTCGCCTTCGCGCAGAAGGCCGACCAGGAAGGCTACCAGCAGGTGGGGCGGCTCTTCCGCGCCGCCGCACGCGCGGAGCAGATCCACGCCGGGAACCACGCTGAGGTCATCAAGTCGCTCGGGAGCACGCCCAAGGCGCAGATCGGCCCGATCGTCGTCAAGAGCACCCGCGAGAACCTGGAGACGGCCCTCGCCGGCGAGAGCTACGAGCGAGACAGCATGTATCCGGGCTTTCTCGCTCAGGCCCGCAAGAACGGTGACGCCAAGGCCGTGCGCACGTTCAACCTCGCGCGGAATGCGGAGATCGAGCATGCCACGCTCTACAAGGAGGCGCTCGCCCATCTCGACGACATGCGCCAGCCTGGCAGCGCGATGTACGTCTGCGGTGTTTGCGGGTACACGACCAAGATCCTGCCAGTCGCAAAGTGCCCCTCCTCCTTCTCGCTGAAGGAGAAGTTCGAGCGCATTGACTAGCTCGTGGTCCGCCTCGGGAGAATCGCCATGCCGCCCATGCCCAGCTGGAACGCCCTGCATCCGCTCATCGTTCACTTCCCCATCGCCCTGCTGATGGTAGCGCCCATCCTGGTGATGGTCGGGCTATTGCTGAAGGGCCAGCGCACCTTTCTCACCTCCGCACTGCTGCTGATGGTGCTCGGGACGGCCGGCGCGTGGCTGGCGGTGGCGACAGGCAACTCCGCCGGCGAGCTGGCGGAGCGCCTGCCCGGCGTCAAGGCCCTCCTGGAACGTCACGAGGAGATGGCCGAGACCACCCGGACTGTCTTCACGGTGTTGACGCTGGTATTCGCGTCGCTGATCGCCATCCCTTGGGCTCTCAGGCGAGAGCCGCCGCGCCTGGTTCGGCTCGGGGCTCATGTGGCGTTCCTCGCCGTCTACGCGGGCGCGCTGGTCTATCTCGCCAGCGCGGCGCATCAAGGCGGGCGACTGGTGCACGAACTCGGTGTGCATGCCCTGGTAGCGCCCACCGGTCCAGCCAATGCCATCGGTCCAGCGGGGCCGCGAGAGAAGTCTACCGCGGATCGCGCATTGGTCAGCGGCGACGACTGATCTGATCGGCCGGCAA
>JBGQLS010000289.1:0-8128 GCA_041500205.1 Anaeromyxobacteraceae bacterium
GTCGCGCCGCGGGGTTGTGGGCTGGCCACACGAGCAGGGCCGTGACCCTGGCGCACACGCGTGGCGAAGGGGCGACGCCCACCATGACGCGCGACCATCGAGGAATCTCACCGCACGCCCGACTCGCTCACGAAGGACGGCCGCGCCCTCGAGGACGTCATGCAGTCGATGGAACCCGCCTGACCTCGAGCTTGCAGCTCACGAGGTGACAGGGAACCGGATGCCGTGGTGCTCGAAGAGCGCTTCGGGGGACGGCTCGACGAAAGCCGGGATGCCCAGTATCGCGCTCGCGAGGCAGCCAACGCGGGTGCCTGCCACGACCAACCTGTGCTCCGGGGAGACGAGCAAGACGATCCGGTCCAGGTCGTCTCCGTGGTCGATGCTCCACCGCGTGAGCACGAGCCGCGAACCCGGGTCATAGCTGGTGATGGCACGCGAGTCCGAAACCCAGACGTAGCGCTTCGCCTTCAGCTTCGCGCGCGCTCGCGACCAGATCGGTCCGACGAAGGTCTCGGCTTGCGCCACCGTGTAGTGCACCGACCGCACGCGCGTGAAGATCAAGTTCGGCTCCACCAGCCAGACCGCGACGGTCTCGCCGTCGTAGACGCCATCTGGCGGCTGCGCAATCAAGAAGACACCGCCTGCCGTCGCGGGCTTCTCTCGGCCATGGTCGCGCGTCCGCCCGCGTCGAAGCGGGTCTTCGAGGCCGGTTCGAGCTGGCCAGCGGGCAGCTCGATCACGGCGCGCGTACCCGAGCCGAGCTTGCTTTCCAGGTGGAGGTCGCCGCCCAGGCCCTCGATGAGACCGCGGGACACCGCCAGGCCGAGGCCGGTGCCTCCGCCGAAAGGCTTGGTAGTGAAGAAAGGCTCGAAGGCGCGGGCGAGCGTCTCCGCATCCATACCGGTGCCATTGTCCTCCACGACGATACGCACCTTCCTGTCGCGTTCGGTGCGAACGGAGACGCAGCCGCCGCTCATGCTCTCGGGGACAGCCTGACCGGCATTCACGAGCAGGTTGACGAGCACCTGCACGATGGTGTCCTCCTGCGCCAGGACCGAGAGACCGGGAGCGACGTGGGACTCGAACCGGACGTGCGCGCCGCAGCGGGCTTGCGCCGCTCGGACGCCCTCCCGGACCGCCGCGTCCACCGACACGCTCTCGCAAGCCGTCGTCGACGCGGCGAGCCTGCCCGCGTCGAGCAGCTGGCGCGCGACATGGGAGATGCGGCCGGTCGCCGTGAGCGAGTCGGCGATGGCGGCCCGGGCGTCGAGGGGGAGCGACGGCCCGCGCTCCATCGCCTCGGCGAGGTACTGCAGGTTGCTGATCACGACGGCAGTGGGGTTGTTCACCTCGTGCGCCACGCCGGCCGCGAACTGCCCCATGGCGGCCAGCTTTTCGGAGCGGTGCAAGGCGTCCACCGCGCAGGCGAGCTCGCGGGTGCGCTCGTGGACAAGGGTCTCGAGCTTCACGCGCAGCCGGGCTAGATCGCGGGCGTCGGCGGCGAAGCGGGCGACGAGCGAGTACCCCACGGCTCCGACCGGGACGACACAGCCCAGCTCGAGCAGGTGCGGCAGCGTTAGCGAGGTGGAGACAGCGAGCGCGTCATTCGCACCGAGGGCTATCAACGCCAGCAGCCCGCTGCAGTGCACCGCCGCGTGGGGCTCGCCGCGACGCCAGGCGAGGCGGTACCGGAAGGCGAGGAGCCCAAGCACCGCCAGCAACGACGCGAACAGCACGACGCCCCAAGCCGTCGGGACGGGCTGGGCGTGGACCAACCATTGCGCCGAGAAGGCGCGCGTCCGCGGCTCGTCCTGGTAGACGAGCCGCGGGACGAGCGCAGACGCGCACGCGGCCAGGAGCGCCCGTTCGTACCAGCGTTCAAAGCGCGGCGGGGTGAGCCTCAGCTGGTCGTTCGCGTAGCGCAGCCAGGCCACGACGTGGACCCCCGCCACGAGCAGCTTGATGCGCGCGCATACGACCACCTGCGGTCCCGCCATCCCCAGGTTGATCGGGATGCTCAACGCACAGAAGACAGCCGCCGTGAATGCGACGTAAGAGAAGAGGCGCAGGTCGCGCCAGCCGGGCGAGGCCGAGAGCCAATGGCTTAGTGCGCTCACGCAGAAAGCCAGCGTGGCGGCCATGACTGCTACGGTCGCTAAGAGGGTCATCCGTCGCCCAGACCGGAGCGGACACACGACGCTCCTCGCTCACATTCTCCCTCAAAACAGAGGGCTCCGGGAGCCCTTTCGCACCTGAGGTGTGGCGGGTGCGCCGATGTAGGTCCGGGCACGGGCGAGGCTTGACGTATTTCCCGCTCCTGGCGGGCATCCGGGGGCGCCCAGACCCTTCGCACTACTGCCTTGGCGTCAGTCGGCCGCTCGTCTCCTCACCCGGGGCGGCGAGAGACCGAGCGCACGTGGCAGAGGCCCGGATGTGGGAGCCCGGAAGAATCCCGAACCCTTCAAGGGCACGCCGAACGAGACACCGAGACCCAGCTTAGACCTCTGGCCAGTTCCACGAACAGGCGATGAAGCTTATCGAGGGAGGCAACCGATGAAGAAGATTGCGCTCGCGGTTTCGCTGGTCACCTTCGCCGGGACCGCGCTCGCGGGGAGCGATAGGGGGACGACGGCGCCTGCCGGCGACCCGATGGCGAACTGGGTGCCGCCCAAGGTGAAGAACGAGCAGGCCGACAAGAAGGAGATCCTGTCTCTGTTCAAGTCGATGGAGAACGCCGAGAAGAAGGGCGACCTCGACGCCGCGGCGGCGCTCGTCGACTTCCCCGTGCTCATGGTGACGGACGACTCCAAGGGTCAGGCGACGAGCGGTGCCTGGGACAAGGAGAAGTGGACGCAGGTGATGGAGCCCTTCTACAAGCACCCGATGCAGGGCATGAAGGTGACCCACAGGCCTACCATCTTCATGGTCTCCGACTCGCTCGCGACCGTGACGGACCAGTGCACGATCACGCACGGCACCAAGACAACCACGGCCCGCAACTCGACGCTCCTCGTCCGCAAGGACGGCAGGTGGTTCGTGAAGTCGATGGTGGAGGGCGGCTGGGGCGACATGATGAAGGAGAAGCCCGCGGCGGCCGCCTCGCAGGAGACGAGCCCGTCGGATATGGGGGCCGGCACCGGAGCGGGCACGGGTAGCTCCACGGGAACGGGCACGGGTACCGGCACCGATACTCCCAGCGGCACGAGCATGGGCACCGGCAGTGCCGCGGGTACGGGTTCCACGCCGCCGGCCCCGCCCGCGCCGCAGGGTTCGCCCGACACGACGAAGTGACGGCCAGCGCCATGCCGGCGGCGTGGGGTACGCCGCCGGCATGGGCTGGCTCTCCCCCACGGCTCACGGTCCGGCACCCGCTCGCCGCGGGTGCATGGGCACGATGCACAAGAGGAAAGCGCTGGTCGGCGGCGACGTCACGGCCGAGGTTCGAGCTACGTGGGCAAGCAGACTCCTGGTCGACGGGCGGCGATGAACTCGCCCAGCCTGCGCAGGGCCGTTCGCGCCACCCTGTGCTCGCTCGAGGGCGCCGGGAAGCGCCTGGTCTGGAGCGCCTCGAGGTAGCGGTGCACGAGGCCGCCGAAGTCGCCGTCGACCGGCCGTCCCTGGCCGCGCTCGGCGGCCAGAAACTCGAGGAAGCGGCGGACAGAGCGGGGGTAGATCTTGGCGGGTCCATCGCTGTGGAACTTGCCCCGTGCCTGCTCATCCCGGAGGTGCTGCTCGAAGCGGTCGACCAGCGCTGCGCAGTCCTCCGGCAACCGCTCCGGGATCGGCGAGGGTCGAGGAGAGCTCCAGGCAGGCGGCAGCGCCTCCTCCAGGTCGGACTCTACCTCGGTCGGCGCGGTCTCCTCCGGACCGGCACGGATGAGCGCCATGAGATCCTCGGGGGAGAGCTTCCCGGCCGAGTCCATCCCCTCGAGCACACCGGCGACGAGGTCTCGCTTCTCGGCGTGGAGCGTGACGATGGCCTCCTCGATCGTACCCTGGGCGACGAGGCGGTACACCGTGACTGGTTTCGTCTGGCCGATCCTGTGGGCACGGTCCGTCGCCTGGTCCTCGACGGCCGGGTTCCACCAGGGGTCGAGGTGGATCACGTAGTCGGCGCCGGTGAGGTTCAAGCCCGTGCCCCCGGCCTTGAGCGAGATGAGGAAGAGGTCACCCTCTCCTGCCTGGAAGCGGTCCACGAGCCGGTCGCGCTTCGCGGGCGGCGTCTGGCCGTCCAGGTACAGATAGCTCGCGCCGTCCACGTCGAGCGCCTCGCGCACCAGGGACAGGTGACTCGTGAACTGGCTGAACACGAGGGCCCGGTGCCCGGCCTCCTTCAGGTCCGAGGCGAGGGCGCGGAAACGGTCGAGCTTCGACGACGTGAGCGCGGTCTCCGCGTCGTAGAGCTTCGGGTGACAGGCGAGGAGGCGGAGCTTGGTGATGGCGGCGAGCACCTGGAAGCGGTGCTGCTCGGGCCGAGCCTGGTCCTGCCCGGTGAGGCGCGCCACGGCCGCCAGCCGAGCCTCGTCGTAGAGCCGCCGCTCCTCGGGGGAGAGCGCGACGGACAGCTGGATCTCGGTGCGGGAGGGTAGCTCACGCGCGACCTCGTCCTTGGTGCGACGCAGGAGAAATGGTCGAAGCGCAGCGGCCAGCGCCTTCTGGCAGGCCGGGTCCCTGTCGCGTTCGATGGGCAACGCGAACCGCTCACGGAACAGCTCCCAGCTCCCGAGCAGGCCCGGGAAGACGATGCGGTAGAGGCTCCAGAGCTCGCCCAGGTGTTCTCGATGGGCGTTCCCGTGAGCGCCAGACGGAACTCCGCGTCGATCTCGCGGATCGCGCGCGCCCGGCGCGTGGCCGCGTTCTTCACCGCCTGGGCCTCGTCCAGGACGAGCGTGGCGAACCGCACTGCCTTGAAGCGCTCGAGATCCCGGGTCACGAGGCCGTAGCTCGCGACGAGCACCTCCCCGGCATGGAGGCGTGAGACGGCACCCTCGCGCTCGGCCTCGCGGTAGAGCGTGACCTTCAGAGAGGGCGCGAAGCGCTGCGCCTCCTTCATCCAGTTGGCGCAGACGGATGTCGGAGCGACGACCAGCGCCGGCCCTTCGCCCGACCGGAGGCACAGGAGCGCGAGCGCCTGTAGCGTCTTGCCCAATCCCATGTCGTCGGCGAGGCAAGCGCCAGCGCCCCACGCCGCGAGGCGGGCCAGCCAGTGGAAGCCGTCCACCTGGTAGTCGCGCAGGGTGGCCACAAAGGGGGCGGGGACGGCGGCTGTCTCGCTCGAGCCGGCACGCATCCGTGAGAAGAGCGTCGCGAAGGCACCGCGTGTCGTGAGCGCTGCCCCGTCCCGCTCGAGGTCGTCGAGCGTGGAGAACGCGGACGGGCCGACCTCGACATCCTCCTTGCCGGAGTGGGAGAGGTGAGCCAGGGGCGCGAGCCGCTCGGCCAGCTCACCGGCGATGGCGAGCCACGCCTTGCCATCCAGCCGGACGAAGCGGCGGCGCTCGCGGATCGCGTCGAGGAGCAGCGCCAGCGCGACGCGCTCGCCGTCGACATCCACCTCGCCCGAGATCCCGAACCAGTCATGCCTGTCCCGGACCTCGACCCGCAGGTCTCGTGGCTGCGCCGCCCGGACGACGCGGGGCGCCTTGCCGATCCATTCGACGGTGACGCCCGGGCGGTCCATGGTCCTGAGCCGCTCGGCGACCTCAAGGGCTCGCGCGTCCTCCAGCAAGACGAGTCGGAGACCTTGCGCTCCTCACGGAAGGTGAGCGCTCGCTGCCCGGCATCGACGCGGATGGCGTGTGGGCCGATGCGATCGAGAGAACGCGGCGCCGCCTGCGCCCGCAGCTCTGCCCGCAGCTCGAGAAGCCGCGCCGCGAGCGTCCGCAGGGTCGAATCGTCGGGCTGCAGGCGCGGTTGCGCCTCCGCCGCGATCGCCACGTCGACCGATTCGGCTTCTTCCTGGAGAAAGGCCCACGCTTCCTCCCGGAGGACGCGCATCGGCCCGGTGTTCATGAAATGCAGCAGTTCCCCGGGCGCGATGAGATCCGCGACCGTCATCCGGCTGCGAGCCCAGGGTGGAACCTCGCACGTCAGGCCGTCCTGATGGGCCAGGATGGCGTCGGCCGTGGTCCTCAGCTGGTCGACGACGCCGCGCTCCGCGGCCCAGGCGGCAAGCTCGGCAGCGGACCGGGGCGCCAGCCGATCCGCACCGCAGCACTTCTTGTACTTGCGCCTACTGCCGCAAGGGCATGGCGCGTTGAGAGCAGTCCCAGGCTCCATGAGGGCCGGAAGTTACTCGAGGGGTCCGACATGAGAACTCAGGGGGCGCACGCCCGGTTTGAGGGATTTCTTGAGTAGCTGATCGGGGTTACGGCGAGCAGCCAAGCGATCCTCGGGCTTGAGCGTCTTTTCTAATCGCGGCGTCGCGCGACGTGCCCGATGTTGCTGCGGAAGATCGACAGCCAGCGCGGCGTGATCCTTTGGCTGCATGGCACGGAAGAAAGGGCTGAAGCAGTACTTGAAGCAGGAGCTTCTGCGAGAACTCGCCGCCCGCGTCGCGCACGAGAAGTTCCACGACGGTCCAGGCACGCCAGAGCCAGGTGGGCGGAGCGCGCCTCCGCAGGGCCGCCAATGGACACACCGTTCGCCGTGCCGCGCATCGGACCCGATGTCGCGCGCGCCCGCTGTCCGAAGCTCCGCGCCGCGAAGCGTCGCGCGGAGCGAGTTCGGGCGCGCGCGCGTAAGGGACGGCGGCGCGCGGCACGGCACTCGCCACGCTGGACCGTCCGAGGACCGGCGCGCGGAGCCCCACCCTGGCGGCGGCGTGCCCACGGGAACGCCTGACCCGGAGAAGGGGAGCCGCTGCGGCCCTCAAATTGATCGTCCGCCCGAACTCAGGAACTCAAGACCTGTCGAAAAATGTGACCGCTCTGCGGCGTGGCCGGGGTGGGGCCCCGATGGGCTTTGCCCGGCGGGGCGGGGGCGGCCTGCGCCCCCGGCGACTCAGTGCGAGAAGCCCTCGCGCATCGGAGAGTCAGCGCGCGTATCCGTAGCTGCCGCTCTCCACCAGGACCACGCGGCCGTTCTCGAGCGTGACGTGCTGCACGAACTGCTGCGGGCCGAAGTCGTAACTCCAGATCTCCACCTCGACGGACCCGAAGTTCGCGCTCGAGAGCGAAGTCACGACGGTGGGCGGGCGCTCCGCGCCACGCTCGCGCAGCACCGGCTCGCCGCACTTCGCGAGGAGGTCGAGCTTCGAGTCGCCCACGCGCAGGGCCGCCGCCTCGCAGCGCGGCCGGCCCTCCGCCAACGGCCGGAGCCGCTCGGGCGGATACCCGTACCCGCCGCGCTCGATGGCGACCACCTTCCCTCGCTCGATGGTCACGTGCATCAGGAAGCGCTGCGGCCCGAAGTTGTAGCTCCACTCCTCGATCACCGCGCGCGCCTGGCGCACCGAGGCCCGGCCATCGCGTTCCACGTCGACGCGCGTGAGGTCCACCTCGCGCGCGTCCTCGAGCGCCGGCGGGCCGCACTTCGCGAGGAGGTCGAGCTTCGAGTCGCCGAGCGAGACGATCCCGCGATCGCAGGCGAGGGACGATTCGGCCGCCCCTGCGCTCACGGCGGACAGGACCGCGGCGAGCGAGATCGCCAGCATCGGGCGCATCGTCATGGTTCGCTCCCGTCGGGAAATCCGGCAGGCGGATGCACGCCGCCTGTACTCGTTCACTCTAGCTCAGGACGAGCGCCGCGATGCCAAGGAGCGCGAACAGGGCCTGGGTGAGCTTCATGATTCTCCCCTGTCGGAACCGGCGGACGACGTGCCCGCGGGCCAACCGGGGGCGAGGATGCGACCGGCCCGTTTCCTCGGTGCTACCGCTGAGCGAAGAAACGTGAAGCGTGTCGCGGCTTCGTGCGTCCGACCTGGCGAGCCGGCGGTCGTGGATATCGAACACGTCTCCGGGATCGAGGAAGGCGGGATCGGTCACCTCGCGCGCTTCCATGGGCTCTCCAGTTCATCCGGGAGCTCAAGACCTGTCGAAAAATGCGATCGCTCTGCAGCGTGGCCGGGGTGGGGCCCCGATGGGCTCTGCCCGGCGGGGCGGGGGCGGCCTGCGCCCCCGGCGACTCA
>JBGQLS010000290.1:0-8118 GCA_041500205.1 Anaeromyxobacteraceae bacterium
CCACGCCGCAAAGCGATCACATTCTTCGACAGGTCTTGATTCGCCGGGGGCGCAGGCCGCCCCCGCCCCGCCGGGCAAAGCCCATCGGGGCCCCACCCCGGCCACGCCGCAAAGCGATCACATTCTTCGACAGGTCTTGAGTGTCATCATCGGGGAGCGGGCTTCACGCCTCGCGCCAGGGTGCGGAAGCAACGTACGGTGATTCCCCCGTCGGATCGCGGCGCCGGCTCGTAACCGCGCGCCTTCCCGGCCAGCGCTGCCGCCCGGACCTCCGCCTTGGGCCGGGTCGGCGTCCCGCGGTCGAACCATTCGTCGAAGTCGAGCTCGAACTTCTCTTCCACCAGCGCGATCGACTCGAGCCCGGCGCGCGCCAGGAGGTCGGCGATCTCGCCGGGCGTGGGATTGCGAACGTGCGTGCGGTCGCGCCAGCGCTCTATCTGCTCGTGCCAGCGCGCCGCCGTGGGCTCCGGGTCGCCCGTGTGGTCGCAGGCGACGACCACGCCGCCGGGCCGCACCAGCTCCACCTGCCGCCGGACGAACGCGAGCGGATCCGGCAGGTGGTGGAGGACCAGGCGCGACATCGCGCCGTCGAAGGGCTCCGCCGGCGCGAGCGACAGGAGCGAGCCCTGCTCGAAGCGGGCGCGATCTCCGAAGCGGGCGCAGCGCTGGCGAGCTCGGCTGACCATCTCGGCCGAGAGGTCGACGCCGTGGACGCGCTGCCCCGCCGCGAGCAGGGCCTCCGCCACGAGCCCCGGCCCGCAGCCCGCGTCGAGGACGCGCGCGTCCGCCGCGAACCCCGCGAAGACGACGAGGCGGGACAGAGCAGACGGGTCGGTCTGCACGGGCGCCCGCTCGAACTGCGCCGCCTGGCGGTCGAAGGCTTGCTCCAGCTCGCGGTCGTGGCGGTCCATGCTCAGCTCAAGGGCGTGAAGCGGCGCCGGGATCACCTTGCGAGGCGGGAGCGCGCTTGCGATCGCGTGGCCGCGCCACGGTGTCGCTCGCCCTCTTCCCTGGAGAGGGGAGCACGATCACCTGCACCGGCCCGAGTTCGTCCACGAATCCGCCGCCGTCGTCCTGGAGCGGGTTCACCGCCGCGAACATGACCGTCCTGCCCACCTCGTCCTGCAGCGGCGGAGGGGGACCCGTTCTCCGTGCGCGGCGCAGGGCCGGGCGCGCGACTTCCACGCCGGAGTCCGTATTCGGGCGAGCGTCCGGTGTCGGGGAGGCAGGTGTATCGCCCGGGGCTGGTTCCGTCCCGGCGGAGGCGGCCGCCGGTACCGGGATCCTGTTGGACGGGGAGGCAGCGCGATCCTTGACCTTGGCCGGCGGCAGGCGTGGGAGAGGGCGGTAAGGCTCACCCCCCGCTGTCCGGGCGGCGACCACGATCACCAGAAGGGCGAGGGCCTTCTTCACGGCGAACCCCCGAAGACCGGAAGCACACTAGCGACGGTGAGCAGCCAGGGGAAGGGCGGGCCCCCTGGCCGGAGGGGGCGTCTCTCGATCTTGCGCCGGAATCTAAGGAGCCATGCGCTCCACCAGGGCCCGGAGCGCATCCGGGTAGAGCGGCTTCTCGATGGTCGGTCGGGTCGTGCTCTGCAGGAATGCCTTTGCGCGCGGCGTGAATGCCCCACCCGTGATGAAGGCGAGGCGCTCGGCCAGCTCCGGTCGTGCGCGGACCAGCCGCTCGTAGAACTCCATGCCATCCAGCTCGGGCATGTGCAGGTCGCACAGGATGACGTCCCAGGACTCGCCCGCCTGGATGCGCAGGAGCGCTTCCTTCGCCGATGAAAACGCCGTGACGTCGTGGTCGCGCTCGAGGATGCGCGTGAAGGATCGAACGAGGAGCAGCTCGTCGTCGACGATGAGCACGCGCCGCCTTCGTTCGCTGGGCACTGCGACCTCCCTCCCCTACCTGACGACGTCCTCCCTCGAGAGGGGCAGCAGCACGCGAACGGTCGTGCCGCGGGCGGGCTCGCTCTCGACCTCGATCTGCCCACCCGATCTCTCGATGATGGCCCGGCACAGGAACAGCCCGGCGCTGAATTCTGGGGACTTGTTCGCCTCGCTGGCAAGGAAAAGATCGAACATGTGCTCCCTCGCGAGGGGGCTCATTCCGACACCGCTGTCCGTCACCTCCACGACGAGTCGCTCTCCCCGGAGGTACGCCGCGACACGGACCTCGTTGTCCTCCGGCTCGCCTTCGGGAATCCCATACGCTGCGTTCAAGAGCAGGTCCAGGAATACCTTTCCGAGCGTACCCTCGTGGGCGACCACGCGCGGCAACTGCTCGGGCACCGCCAGGCTGATCCGGGCCCGTTGCACGATCCTGTCGCGCGCCTTGTTCACGGCGCCGAGGAGCTCCCCTCGCACATCGCTCGGAACTGCAGGTCCCTTCTCGAAGGTGCTCAAGGCCCTGGGCAAGGCCTCCACGACCTCGCGAATGCGCGACGTGCCCTCCTCCGTTTCCCGCAGGGCTTCGAGTACGCGCGCAACGTCTCCCGCGGGTGCCGGCGCGCTGGCGTCCCCGGACCTCTGCAGGAGCTCCTTCATGAAACCGAGGTTGGTCGTCATCCATGCGAGCGGGTTGTTGATCTCGTGCGCTATCCTCGCGGTGAACCTACCGGCGGCGGCAAGCTCGTTGTAGGCGATGAGCCGCTCACGCGTCTCGCGGAGCGACGTGACGTCGGTGGCCGTGCCGGCGATGCGGGCGCCCTGGCCCGCGGGCTCACGCCCGATGGCCTTGCCTCGAAGCTGGACCCAGCGCCAGCTCCCCGAACGATCCCTCATCCGGCACTCGAGCTCCAGGCGCTCCGCGCGCCCCTCGATGTGGTCGCGCGCGCTCCTCCAGAGAGAAGCCAGGTCGTCGGGGTGGATGACCTGCTCCCATTCCGACAGCGTCACGGGCGGTCCCGAAGGCTCGATCCCGGGCATCGCCGCCCACCTCGGGTCGAACAGGACGCGATCGCCTTCGACGTCCCACTCCCAGAGCGCGTGAGCGCCTCCTTCGAGCGTCCGATGAAGCTGATCCAAGTGGCGGGCGAGGGCGTCCTCGGCGCGAGCGCGCGAGAGGACGGCATCCAGGGCGCCTTGAAGCTCGTCCTGGCTCGTTCCCCTGTTCGCCGGCCCGCTGGCGGGGGTGAACAGGCCGTTCCGGTACACCTCGTCGCCCACGATGAGGAACGGGTGCACGCGCAGGAAGCTGCGCAGAAGACCCGGAGCGCTCCTGGCTCGATCGTATTGCCAGATCCCGACAGCCGGCCGATCGAGGAAGAGACCATTCAGCTTCTCCTCGAACTCGGCCAGCTTCTCCACCTTCGGATTCCGGGCGAGCGCCCAGGTGGCCTGGCCGACGACGCGCAGGCCCTTGTATCCGTCGACCAGCGCGGCCTCGATCCTCGACTCGAGGGCCCCGAACATCTCGGCGGGGTCGAGCGTGCCGAGCGGAAGGATCGCGGCGTCGGTCGTGATGTCGAGAGCGCCGGATGCGAGCGCCTGCCCCACGTCGACGCCGCTGGCCCGCAAGCAGTGCATGATGCGTGCGGCGGTATTCTCGGCGGCGGCGTAGACGCACCGCTCACCGCCGGCGAGCCCGATGCAGAGGAACGCGCTCGCGAGCTCCAGCCGCTCTTCCCCGGGCTCGTGGAAGAGGCACGCGTGATCATGCAGGCCGAGCCGGCGCAACGACGGGCACTTGGCCCCCGCGCTCTGCTGCTGATCCATGCCGATGTTTCCCCTCTGCGGCAACTTTGACGCGTCGTGGCGGTGGGTCAAGTGCCACGTCCTTGGGGTATTTTGCTCCGTGAATGCCCAATCGACACCGCGCAATTGCCGAGTCAGAATTGACCCAACCCCCGCTTCGCCGCGAGATCCCGCGAGCCGCCGCGTAATTAGCCGGTATTTCAATGCGACCAATAGTGGAACAAAGGCGAGCGCATCGCGCTGAGGCAGGCGAGACCCACCGGCCGCGGCACGCCGGAGCCATCGCCCACGTTCGCTCGAACGGGCTTGGCCCTGGATCGGCGTCAAGAACGATCGGGGATGGACTTCACACGCCGGTGCGGCGGCCGACGTTCGCCACGAGCGCGCTGTGGCTGTCTAAGAGCGCTTCGCCCTCCCGCGGGGACGCGCGCTCGTAGCTGCCGTCGAAGCGCATCCGGCGCGCCCGGACGTTGTCGCGCAGGTAGGTCTCGAGGACCTCCGCGCGAAGATGCGTGGCCAGCGCGCGGTCGCGCACGGGGAAGAGCACCTCGACCCGCCGGTCGAGGTTGCGCGGCATGAGGTCGGCGCTCCCCAGGTAGACCTCCTCGGAGCCGCCGTTCCTGAACCACAAGATCCGGCTGTGCTCGAGGAAGCGCCCCACGATGCTGGTGACCTTTATCCGATCGCTCACACCGGGGATGTCGGGGCGAAGGCAGCAGATGCCGCGCACCAGCAGGTCCACGCGAACCCCCGCCTGCGCGGCGCGGACGAGCGCCTGGATCATCTCCCGGTCGACGAGAGAATTGATCTTGAAGACGAGTTGCCCGTCACGGCCGGCGCCCTGATGGGCGATCTCGCGCTCGATGAGCGCGAGCAGCCGCTCCCGCATGTTGATGGGCGCGACCAGCAGCTTCCTGAAGTCGCGCTCCCTCGCGTATCCGGTCAGGTAGTTGAAGAGGTGCGTCGCGTCCTCGCCGATGTCCGGATCGCAGGTGAAGAAGCCGAGGTCGGTGTAGCCAGCGGCCGTCACGGGGTTGTAGTTCCCCGTCGCGAGGTGGACGTAGCGCAACAGGTGCTCTCCCTCCCGGCGCACCACCAGGGCGATCTTCGAGTGCGTCTTGTACCCGAGCAGTCCGTAGATGACGTGCACGCCCTCCGCTTCGAGGGCCCGCGCCCAGCCGATGTTGCTCTCCTCGTCGAAGCGCGCCTTCAGCTCCACCAGCACGGCGACCTGCTTGCCGTTCTGGATCGCCTCCAGCAGCGCCTCGACCACGGGGGAGTTGCGGCCAACCCGATAGAGCGTCTGCTTGATCGCGAGGACGTTCGGGTCGCGCGCGGCGAGGCGAAGGAAATCGACGACGGGCTCGAAGGCGTCGAACGGGTGGTGCAGCAGGATGTCGTTACGCCGGATGGCGGCGAAGATGTCGTCGTGGTCGTCCCTCCGGGAGAGCCGGGGCGGGATCGCGGACGCGAAGGACGGGAACTTCAGGTCATGCCGCTCGATCGAGCCCAGGGCCGCCAGGCTGGAGAGGCCGAGAGGGGGCTCCTGCTCGAACACGTCCTGCGGCTCCACCTCGAGGTTCTCCATCAGGATCTCGCGCAGCCGGGCCGGGATGGTCGGGCTCACGTCGAGACGAACGACTTGCCCGAAACGCCTGCGCCGAACCCCGTGCTCGATGGTGGCGAGCAGGTCGGCGGCCTCCATCTCTTGGAGCAGCATCTCCGCGTCGCGGGTCACGCGGAACGGGTGGACCTCGGTCACCTTCATCCCGGGGAACAGCCGGTCGACGTTGGCCGCGATGAGCTGCTCGAGCCAGACGAAGTGATGGTGGTGAGGGACGGTGCCGTCCTTCTTGTGTCCGCCGGACGCACGGCCGATGGGCACGAGCCTGGGCAGCGTGTCCGGGACCTTTATCCGCGCGAAGCGTTCGGCGTCGGTGCCGCCCTCCACCAGGACCGCCAGGTTCAGGCTCAGGTTCGAGATGTGCGGGAAGGGGCGGCCCGGGTCGAACGCGAGCGGCGTCAGGACCGGGAAAACGATCTCGTCGAAGTAGCTCCGCACCTGCGCCAGCTGCTTCTCGTTGAGCTGGGGATAGTCGAGGACGTGGACGTCAGCCGCCGCCAGCTGGGGAGCGAGCTCGTCGTGGAAGCACTTGCTCAGCGCGCGGCAGAGGGCCAGGGTCTCCCGGTGAATGGCGGCGAGCTGCTCGACGGGGCTGAGCCCGTCGACCGTGACCTCGGTCACTCCCGCCGCGATCTGCTGCTTCAGCCCGGCGACGCGGATCATGAAGAACTCGTCGAGGTTCGACCCGACGATGGACAGGAACTTCACCCGCTCCAGGAGCGGGTTGGCGGGATCGCGCGCCTCCTCGAACACCCGGCGCTGGAACTCGAGCAGACTGAGCTCGCGGTTCACGAAGAGGCGGGGATCGCCGAGCTCCATGCCTGGCTCGGCGCGGGGCCGTCCGGGCGCCTGAGGGCCACGTGCGCCTTCGACTTCCCCGAAAGGGAGCGCTTCCTCGCGCGCATGGGGCGAACGCGGCGAGACATCGGGCTGCGCGAGGGGATCAAGCGCCACCGCCTGTTCATAGCAGGTCGGGGCACTCGAATCTCGCAGGGATACGTGACGTTTGGTTGGCGCAGCACCGGGCGCCGCGACGCAACCACCGGGTGGTAGGGCGCGCGCTCGGCCGCCCGGGGGCACCGTATCCCGTGGAAAGTTCTGCTAGCGGCCGGTCCACGAAAGCGGGGTAGGATCTCCCCACAGGCAAGTGACGCACCAGGGGGCCAGAGCTGGACCATTCGCGCGCGACTTCGCGAATAGCGGAAGGCAAGACAGATTCGTCGTAAGCACGAGAGCTTGGGGCCGTGGCGGAACTGGTAGACGCAGCGGACTTAAAATCCGCTTCCGCGCGAGTGGAGTCCCGGTTCGATCCCGGGCGGCCCTACTTTCGTAACACGCTTCCCCGAGCCTCCCTCACCCCGACCCTCTCCCTCGCGGAGGGAGAGGGAGACGCGATCCCTTTGACCTCCCCTCTCGCGGAGGCGTGCACAGGCGGCTGCCCCCGCTCTTTGAAGCCTCGAGCCCGCTTGTGACTAATGCCGAGCCCCGCGGGAGAGGGGACAGATACGGACTCAAAGGCATTTCTTACTGATCTGCGCTCCAGGGTGGGTGCGGGCGCACTCGCGCGAACGCGGGACGGGCTCGCGCGTTTCGTGAGACGTACAGTGGATGGAGATGGCATCCTTCATCCTCAATTCGCGCCGCCAGCCGCGGGTGCCGCTCCGACTACCCGTCGAGATCCTGCGCCGCGGCGAGTCGTGGCAGGCAGAGACGGAGGACTTCGGTCCAGGGGGATGCCTGGTGGCGTCACCGCGCGTCCTCGTCACACGCGCGCCGTTGCGGCTCGTCCTGCGCTGCGACGGGGTGGATGACGTGCTCAACGTCACAGGCACCGTGGCGTGGGCTGGCAGGACTCGGGGCGGCGTTGCCTTCGCCTCGCTGCAGCTGGGACTCGCCGCCCGCCCCGAGGCCTGGTTCAAGGGGATCCTGCGCACGCGCCCCGGTCTGGCGAGTCTGCTCGGGAGAGCGCCGGATCGGCTCCCGCTCGACGCTCCGTTGTACCTCCTCCCCCCGCCCCGGCAGACTCTCGACCTCGGCCCCGACGAGATGGCGCTCCTGCGACGAGCCGAGAACGGGATCACGGTGCACGACCTCCTTTCCTCCGCCGCGGTCGCCGAAGCACGCGCCGTGAAGGCCATCTTCGCGCTCTTCGAGAAGAGTGCCTTTACCCTCGCGATGGGTCAGGCGAGCGAGACATGGAAGTGGCGCGCTGCCCTGGCGGGCGCCGGGCATCCGGGCAAGGAGCTCCCGCTGGCGCGTGACACCGGCGCGCGCGGGGTCCATCCGGTCCCGCCGGCGCCGGAAGCTCCGGCGCCCTCCCCTTCGGCGGGCGGCCTGCGGGCCCGCGAGCCTCACCTGGCGCAGCCGCGGCCGTCGCTCCCTGCGGCCGTGAAGGCCGCGGTCGACCGCACCCTCCTTCGCGGAGTGAGCGCTGCCCGGCGTCCGTCCGGAGCTCAAGCCTGTCTCGACCAGGCCCGCGCCGCCGCAGGCGCGGCTCGCGTCGACCAGGCGGTCGCCCTGCTGCGCCAGGCACTCGCGCTCGCGCCGCGCGACGCGGAGATCGCGAGGCTGCTCGGCCAGCTCGCCTTCAAGGACCGGAAGGTCTAGCGCGACGTCGAAGTCAAGACCTGTCGAAAAATGTGATCGCGCTGCGGCGTGGCCGGGGTGGGGCCCCGATGGGCTTTGCCCGGCGGGGCGGTGGCGGCCTGCGCCCCCGGCGACTCAAGACCTGTCGAAAAATCAGTTGCGGTCTCAGGGGCCCGGGTGGGGCCCCGATGGGCTTTGCCCGGCGGGGC
>JBGQLS010000291.1:0-8107 GCA_041500205.1 Anaeromyxobacteraceae bacterium
GCGAGATTTACTACACGCCAACCCCCGTTGTTTAATGGGGTCGGCTGGGCCGGGGGGGGGGGGGGGGCCCCCGTGGGGCTGGCCCGGGGGGGGGGGGGGCGCCCCCCCCCCCCCGCGACTCAAGACCTGTCGAAGAATCAGCTGCGGTCGCAGGGGCCCGGGTGGGGCCCCGACGGCTCTGCCGGCGGGGCGGGGGCGGCCTTCGCCCCCGGCTACTCAGAACTGCTCGCCCGTGACGAAGTAGACGGCGGTCCCGCCCTGGCCGGCATACCCCACCTCGAGGCGGACCAGGACCGCTCGGTCCCAGAGTGCGCGCAGGCCGGCGAAGCCACCCACGGCTGCCACCACGGCATACCCGGCCTGGCGGGCGAATCCAGCGTCGAGGCCAGTGGCGATGCCGAGCTGCAATGGCGTCCCGTGGAGCGCGTGTAGCTCCGCGAGAGGCGCGCGCACCTCGAGCGAGGCGAGCCCCTTCTCGTCACCCGAGACGCGCGACCGCGCAACGCCGCGGATTGTCTCGGCACCGCCCATCCCCACGCCGTAGGACATACCCTCGTACAGAGCGCGCTCGTAGAACGGCACCTGACCGAGCTTCCGGTCATAGAGGGCACGGCCCGCGAGCGTCGCGCGACGCCCCAGCGGGACGTACACGGCCAACGAGGCGCTTGCGCCACCCATGGTCCCCGCCGACAGCGCCGGGATCGGAGGGGCGACGAACACGGAGCAGCTCGCCAGCAAGCCGCGGTGTGTCCCGATGTCGCGGTCGCGGGTGTCGAGGAAGAGGCCCGACTCGGCGAGGAGCTCGCCACCGCCGTCGACGCCACGCGGCCGCGTCGCGGCGAGGAGCGGCCCCGCGTCGACCATTTCCAGCCGGAGCCAGCGCGCCCGGAAGTAGAGACTCGGAGTCGCGGCTACCGGCGGGCGCGCGGTCAGGGAAAGGAAGGCCCGGCGATCGTGGTAGCGGTACGGGTCCGGAGGCGCGCCGAAGCCCGCCGCCGTCGCGGCTCCCCCGAGCGCGGCGCCCTCACCCCAGTACGGCTCGCGGTTGTCGTCGGCGAGCCGCAGGTCGAGTTGCAGACCCCAGCCGAGTGAGCCGATCCGCGGCGCCTCCCACCTCATCCGCAGCGATCGCGGCCCGCGGCTCGCCCACGTGGCGCCGATACTGATGCGTTCGAGGCGCCCCGGCACGTCGGTGGCGCGGTACAGCGCCCCCCCCGCCCCGAGCGTCAATCCGACGTCGCTGCCGTAGTTCGTGTCGGGACCCGCGACGAACCGGAACGCGCCCGGGCTCGCGCCCTCCGGAAGGTCCGCCGCAGCGAGGGCCAGGATGAGCGCGAGGAGCACCGTGCATAGCTTGAGCATCGTCGGCTGCGCGCGAGCGTCCCGTCACGGAATGGCCATCGATGCCGAGCCGAATTCGAACCGGCCGGGGCAGCATCTACCATGGACGCGGGACACGACGCTCAACGTGGTCAGGGCGCCTTGGGCGCCCGGTGCTCGGTGTAGCTGGGGCTTCGGTGGTTCTGGCCGGGATTGTGCGCGTCCCAGCATCCGTCGGAGCAAAAGTAGAGCTGGAAACGCTTTCGGTTGCAGGTGGAGATGGCGCACTTGAGGTACGGCGCGCCGTACTCGATGGGCTTCTTGCACACGCTGCACTTCTGCCACATGCGCGCAGTCTAGATCGCCCGAGGCCAGGGAGGGAGGACCGGACGGGGACGGTCCGCGGAGCACCTTCCAGGCAAGGTCAGCCCTGCGAGCTCAGCCAGGGCGGCGTGCGGGACCGGCTCGGCCAGCGGCGACGTCGTGCTCCGGTCCGGTCACAGGGTTGTTCAAGATACCGGGGACCGAGCCAGGCGAGCGAGACGCAAGCAGGGCGAGGCGCGACGACCGAGCATAGCCAGAGGCTATGTGAGGGAGGACGCAACGAAGCGATGCGCCGCGGATCGTTCGCCGCGGCGACGGGATCGGTGTCTTGGACAACCCTCTCAGCGCCGCGTGCAGCACGGCCCGCCTCGACACCGTCCAGGTCGTCGCCATCCTCCGTGGCCTCCGGGCGGGCGCGCCCGATCTCGAGTGTGCCGGCGCGCAGCGCCCACGCGGCCACGCGACCGCGCGAGGTGCTCCGGAACCGATCACCTGCCTCGAGCACGTGGTCCACCGGATCGCCCTCCTGCGTGACGAGGAAGGTACCGGCCCGGCACGTCAGGGCGAGACCCATCGCCCCTTGGCCGCAATGCGCCGTCCCGTCCAGCGGGGCTTCCCAGAGGCGCGAAGGCGCGGGCACGCGCGGCACCCGCCACATCCGGAAGCGCTGCAGCGCCGCCGCGAACGCGCCGCGCGCCGTTGCCCCGGCGGTGCCGCCCGGCAGGACCATCCCGTCGTCGGACGTCCGCGCGGTCACCGCGCACCTCTACGAAGGTCGAGGGCCGAGCTCGTCGAACCGGGCACCAACCTGACGAGCTGGTCCTGACCCGCCGGCGAGCGCGCGAGTGGCTCTCCGCGAGCCTCGAGCACCGTTCGCTCGTGTCGGAGGAGCCATCTCTTGGTGGCGATTCCCCCGCCGTAGCCCGTGAGCGAGCCGTCCGCACCGATCACGCGATGGCACGGGACCACGATGGGAAGCTGGTTCCGGCCGTTGGCGGCGCCGACGGCGCGCACCGACTCGGGCCGGCCGATCGCGGCCGCGATCTCCCGGTACGAACGCGTTCGGCCGTAGGGGATCCCGGCCAGGGCCGCCCACACCCGCTCCTGGAAGCCCGTGCCGCGCGCGCGCAGCGGGAGCTCGAAGCCGGTTCGGTCGCCGGCGAAGTACTCGGCGAGCTGCCGCCGCGCCTGTTCGAGGACCGGGTGGGAGGTTCCCGCCCGCGGGCTCGCCTCCGGCGCGCCCCCGACGAACTCGATGCCCACCAGTGCGTCATCCTCCGCGAGCAGACGCAACCCGCCGACGGGGGTGTGCACCGTCGTCTCCACTGCGGTCGACATGGCTGACTCCTCTCTTCGTGTGGTCCGACCACAAGTGCATGACCGCGTAGGCGCGCCACGGCCGCCAGCGCTCCGCGACGAGCTCGGCCCTCCTCGCCGAGACGCCTCCCAGCGCCGTGCGGACCCCGAGGTCCCCGGCCGGAAAGGCGTCCGGCCAGCCCAGCGCGCGCATCGCCACGTACTGCGCGGTCCAGTCCCCGATCCCGGGCAGCTCTCGCAGACGGGCCAGGGCCAGGTCCACGTCGGCGGACGGCTCGAGGCGGAGCCCGTCGCGCGCGACCGCGCGCGCGACCGCGAGCACGGCGCGGGCGCGCGCTCCCGGCATCCCCAGGGACGCGACGTCGTCCTCGCCGCCCTCCGCCAGGGCGTCCGCCGAGGGGAAGAGCCTGCTCAGCCCGGGGAAGGGCGTCTCGAATGGCTCGCCGAAGCGCAGGGCCACGCGGCCGGCCAGCGTGGTGGCCGCGCCGACCGTCACCTGCTGGCCCAGGATCGCGCGCTCGGCGGACTCGAACCCATCGTACGCCCCCGGGACTCGGAGTCCGGGGCGGATATTCACCAATCGTCGCATGGCGGGATCCCGGGAGAGGTGCTCGTCGATGACGGCCGGATGGGCGTCCAGGTCGAAGAGCGCGCGCAGCCGCGCCACGACGGGCATGAGCGAGCCCGCCAGCGAGAGCGACACGTCGGCGAGCAGCGCGGGCTGCCTGGAGTCGAGCCGGACCACGACCCAGCCGCGCCGCGACCCGACGCGCAGGGTGCGCCGGTAGACGCCCCCTTCCACCTCCTCGACTCCCGGGATGGCGCGGGGGGCGAGGAAGCTCAGGATGGACTCCCAGTCGTATGGCGTCCGGTGGTCGAGGCGGAGCGCGATGGAGGCGCCGCCCGCGCCCCGCTCGCGCCGTACCGCGGAGGGTGGCCGCCCGAAGCGCGCCTGGAAGAGCGCGTTGAAGCGGCGCACGCTGGCGAAGCCGCTCGCCAGCGCCAGCTCGCCGAGCGGGAGCGAAGTGTCCTGGAGGAGCTGCTTCGCGAGCGCGAGCCGGCGCGACTGGGCCAGCTCGACGGGGCCGACACCGAGGGCGGCCGTCAAGGCGCGCCGGAGGTGACGCCCCGACACCTGGAGCGAGCGCGCGAGATCGTCGACCGAGCCCGCGTTGAGCTCGCCCGCCTCGATGCGGGCGACGGCGCGCTCGACGAGGCGCGGGAGGGCGTCGACGGGGCCCTGTCCCGGAGCCAGCTCGGGCCGGCAGCGGAAGCAGGCGCGGAACCCCTCTCGCTCCGCCTCGGCGCGCGTGCCGAAGAAGACGCATCGGTCCCGGCCGGGCGTGCGCGCCCGGCAGACGGGACGGCAGTAGATGCCCGTCGTCGTGACGCCGACGAAGAAGAGCCCGTCGAAGCGGCCGTCCCGGGCGCACACCGCCCGGTAGCAAGTGGCAGGATCGAGGATCACGGCGCATGTGTATGCATGCGCGCGGGAGTCGTCTCGCCGTTTTCGGACGCGGGGGCAAGAAACAGTCGGCCATCACTCCTTGGCGCGCAGGTACTGCTTCGGCCAGGGGACGTCGGCGCCGAGCCTCTTCGCGGCGCGCAGGGGCCAGTACGGGTCGCGCAGGAGGGCGCGCGCCATGAGCACGAGGTCTGCCTGGCCGCTGCGCAGCACGTGCTCCGCCTGCTCCGCCGACGTGATCATCCCCACCGCGCCGGTGAGGACGCCTGCCTCGCGGCGGATGCGCTCGGAGAAGGTCGCCTGGTACCCGGGGCCGGCCGGCACCTTGGCCGTGGGCACGAGCCCTCCCGAGGAGACGTCGACGAGGTCGACGCCCAGCGCGGCGAGGTCGCGGGCGAAGCGGACGCACTCCTTCACGTCCCAGCCACCTGCCATCCAGTCGGTCGCCGATACGCGCACGAAGAGCGGGAGCCGCTCCGGCCAGACGGCACGCACGGCCGCGACGACCTCGAGCGGGAACCGGGAGCGGTTCTCGTACGGACCGCCGTACGCGTCCTCCCGCCGATTCGAGAGCGGCGACAGGAACTCGTGGAGGAGATAGCCATGGGCCGCGTGCAGCTCGAGGGCCCGGAAGCCGGCCGCCCCCGCCCGCCCGGCCGCGTCCGCAAAGGCACGCGCGACGCGGTGCAGCCCCGGCTGGTCGAGCGGTTCCGGAGCGGGGTGGCCCGGAGCGAACGGGATGGCGCTCGGACCGACGACGGGCCAGCCACCGCGCTCGAAATCGAGGGGCGCGCCACCGCCGTCGAACGGAGCTGCCACGCTCGCCTTGCGGCCGGCGTGGGCGAGCTGGAGCCCGGCCACGGACCCCTGCGCCTCGATGAAGCGCACGGTACGGGCCAGCGGCTCCACGTGCCGGTCGTCCCAGATGCCGAGGTCCCCGGGCGAGATGCGTCCTCGCGCCTCCACGGCGGTCGCCTCGAACACGACGAGCCCCGCGCCCCCCACCGCGCGGCTGCCGAGGTGGACGAGGTGCCAGTCGTTGGCATGTCCCTCCTCGGCGGAGTACTGGCACATCGGCGACACCGCGATCCGGTTGCGGAGCGTCACGCCGCGGATCGTGAGCGGATCGAAGAGCATGGCCGCGATATGGGCTCTCGATCCCCCTGCGCGCAAGGGATTTCGCGCTGCCGGCAACGGTGGGAGAGTGGTGACGTCATTCACCCGGGGGCGATGGTCACCATCAACTGCGACCCCAGCGCAACGTCGCCGAGCTCAGCGGAGAGCCGTCTCGATGCGCGCCAGAATACCGGCGTCGAGCCTCAGGCCGGACGCCCTCGCGTTCTCCTCGATCTGCTCCGGGCGCGTGGCGCCGATGATGGCCGACGACACCTCGGGCCGGCGCAGGACCCACGCCAGCGCCAGCTGCGCCATCGTCAGACCCAGCTCGCGAGCGATCGGGGCGAGCCGCTCCACCCGCACGAGCACGTCGTCCGTCAGGCGCCCCTGAAGGAAGCCGCCCATGGCCTCGCTCGCCGCGCGGGAGCCGGGCGGCGGTGGCCGGCCCGGCGCGTACTTGCCGGTGAGGATGCCCTGGCGGAGCGGAGACCAGACGATCTGGCCGATGCCCTCCTGGGCGCAGAGCGGGAACACCTCGGCCTCGGGATCGCGCCAGAGCATCGAATACTGCGGCTGGCTCGACACGAAGCGCGCGCCCGCCAGGGCCAGCGCGGCGCGGATCTGCGCCGGGGCCCACTCCGAGAATCCGATGTAGCGCGTCTTGCCCTGCTCCTGCGCCTCGGTGAGCGCCGCCATCGTCTCGGCTAGCGGCGTGGCGTCGTCGTAGCGGTGGCACTGGTAGAGGTCGACGTGGTCCACACGCAGGCGCTTCAGGGAGGCGTCGAGCTGCTTGCGGATCTGCGCCGCGGAGAGGCCGCGGTCGGTCGGCGACATGGGGAAGTAGACCTTGGTGGCGAGCACGTAGCTCGCGCGCGGGACGCCCTTCAGCACCTCGCCCAGGAGGGACTCGGCCGCGCCGGCAGAGTACACGTTGGCGGTGTCGATGAAGTTGATGCCGAGGTCGAGCGCACGGCGGACACAGGCCTCGGCCCGGCCGGCCTCGACGCCTCCGCCGTAGGTGAGCCAGGAGCCGAGGGCGATCTCGGAAACCCGGAGGTCGCTCCGGCCGAGCTTGCGGTAGTTCATGGACGGGACCTCGTGCGTGCTGGTCCTCGACGGCTCACGCCGCCCTGATGCAGAACTCGAAGAGCGCCGCGGTGATCTCCTGGATGATCTTCTGCATCTCCGGGTAGGGAGGATGGAATGGCGTGGGATTGTTCTGGCTGCCCCATTCGATCGTGAAGGAGTGGACCTTCGGCTTGGCGCCGTCGACGAAGTGCCGGCTGAAGGCATAGTCGTCCGACGTCCCGGCGGTCGGGTAGAGGCCGACGGCCTGCTCCACCTTGTACACGCGGCCCCGGACCGACTTGATGGCGTTCCGCATGCCGGTGGCCAGCTTCACCATGGCCGTCCTGTCGACCGCAGGCATGTACTCTCGGTACGTCGCGTCGTTGGGATCGCCCCGCTTCCCGTTGAAGGCGGCGTTCTCGAAGTTCATGCTCGGATCGGACGTCTGCAGGTCGTCGTCGCCCCAGCTGTAGAGGATGTCCTCGGAGTAGCTGTGGACGTCGATGAAGTACCGGATGCCGGGGAACTCACCGAAGGCCCAGGCCGCGTTCTTGGTCTCGGGCTCGGAGAAGGCCGACGGGCCGATGAAGGTCTCGTCCTGGCACGCAGTCGAATTGGCGATGGGAGCCGTCGTGGAGAAGTACTTCGGGTAGTCCCACAAGAAGTCATAGTTCCGGTTGATGTCGACGCCGATGCAGCTCGGCTTGCCGGGTGAGGGGCGCCGGTTCTTCCTCCACATCGGGTCCTTCGTCATGCTGTAGAGCCGTCCGTCCGGATTGGCCTGGGGAAAGACGTAGATGTCCTTGCCCTCCACCACGCCCTTGAGCTTGGCGGCTGAGAAGATCTTCGTCCCGATCTTGATCGCGGCTCCGCTCGAGTAAGCGCCGGCGAGCTGGTTCACGAAGTGGAGCAGGATGTCCGGGCTGCCCCATTCGCGAGCGTGGACTCCTCCCAGGAGATAGATGCCTGGCCGATCGCCCGCCGCTCCCTTCCCGATGCGCAGGAGCGAGCACGCGCGGCCTTCCCACGTCTTGTTGGGCAGCTGGATCAGCTCCGTGAACCCGCTGTTCTGCGGTCCCGCCGCGGCGGCGAGCGCGGCCTCCACCTCGTCGACGCTCAGGTAACCAGCCGCGGCCTTGGCAATGGCGCGCGTCCCGTCGCCCCGCTTCGGCCCGGGCAGGGGGACGCGCGCTTGCGAGACCCTCTCCAGGGAAAGCCTCTCGCGGACGGCGCGCTTGTGCTCGGTCTGGCGCTTCCGGCCCTCTCGGTCGACGTCCTCCCGACGCTTGACCTTGTAGCCCGCCTTCTCCAGAGCCTTGATCTCGGCGCCGGTCGCGTGCGCGTCGACGCGATAGCCCTTGGCGAGCTCCTCGATGCAGTGCCGGGCAACGGTCACCTTGTGCTTGCGAACGAGGTCGGCCACCGCGTCCTCGTCCCGGGCGGTGATCGTCACGTGAAAGCGGGCCATGTCGTCCTCCTGGTGAGAGAGCTCCTAGC
>JBGQLS010000292.1:0-8078 GCA_041500205.1 Anaeromyxobacteraceae bacterium
ACCGGGTAGCTCGGGGAGGTCGGGCGCGTCGCCGCGGGGACTGCAGAGGGGAGCGTCGAAGCGGACCAGGATGTCCGGCCCGAACGCCGTGAACGAGGTCTTCTCGTTCACGCTGGGAGAGAGCGGAGCGCCCGTGGCGGGATCGGCTGGCGGGCCCGGCGGGACGTCGGCCAGGGTGGTTCCCTCCTCGAGGCCGGAGTAGGCAGCGACCGCGCCGGCGGCGTACTCGGTCGCGATCTGGACCGGGTGCACGGCCGGATCGGTCGGGTCCGAGGCGAGGCCGAGGCTGGTGGCCGTGACGAGGACGAGGCTGAAGGAGATGGCGTTCCCCTGCTGGTCCTTCACGCCCGTCGCGCGGATGGTGTAGGTCGCACCGCGCTCGAGGGCGGGGAAGCCGCCCGCGGTCTTGGACTCCGCGGCGGACCGGGCGGCGCTCAACGGGACGGGGCCGCTGCAGGTCGCGACGGCCGGATCCACGACCATGTCCGGGCCGGTGGGGTCGTAGCAGACGCTCGCCGTGAAGCTCGCAGCGTCGCTGCCGCCCGTTTGCGTCACCTCGACGTTGGCTGCCGGCGCGCAGCCGAGCGGGAGCAGGTTGCCTGCCGGGTCGGTGCCGTCCAGCGTGGGGTTCGGGCTCCGCTGGATGGTCGAGCCGTCCACCGGCTTGCTGAAGCGGACGCGGATCCGGGAGAGGTTGAGGGGGACTTCCGTGATGCGGATGTCGTCCCCGCTCGGGATGACTTCGCGCGCCGGGACCTTGCCGTCCTGGTCGGCCAGGATGACCTCGACGATCCGCGGCGGCGAGGCGTCCGCGGACCGGAAGCGGTCGTCGCATCCCCCCGACGCGAGCATGGCCGCGGCGAGCGGGATCGCGAGGAGGAGGGGGAAAGACGTCGTTCGTTCCATCGTGGCGGAGGCGGACATTCAGAAGAGGAGCGCGAGCCCGAAGCGAACCGCGAGCGGGGCCTGGTATTGCGTGGGCCTGCCGAAGTTCTGGTTGACGGTGACGGCCCGGCCGTCCCTCGTCCGGAGGTAACGCAGATCAGGGCAGTCGGCGAGCGCGGCCCCCAGCGGGGCCGAGGAGGACGCGGCGTTCCGGCTGTTGCACTGACCGTTCACGATGGGCTGGACGTTGTCGAAGGTGTAGTTCTGGTCCACGGCCACCGCCTGCTGCTGGTTGAGGACGTTGAAGACGTCGAGCGTGAACCTGAGCAGGTATCGCGGGGTCAGGGCGTACTCGAGCGCGCCGCGCAGGTCGACGCTCGTCACCCACGGTGTCCGGCCCGCGCTGCCGCGCGGCAGGATGAACGCCTCGCCCTCCCCGAAGGTCGGGTGCGCTCCGAGGTAGCTCACCGGCGTGCCGCTCCGAGCCCTGAGCGCCGTCCCGGCGCGCAGCCGCAGGCGGCTCGTCAGCTCGAAGAGATACGACGCGAACAGCTTGAACTGGTGGGGCATGTCGTTGGGCAGCGGCCCGTACCGGTTGGGGAGCAAGGAGACGAGGTCGTACTCGGGGAGGACGTTGGGGTCGAGCTGCCCGTTCTCTTCGAAGAGCCCCGGGTAGTTGCCGCGCAGGATGGAGTACGTGTAGCTCGCCTCCATGAGCCACTTCCTGGAGAAGCGCTTCCGGAGCGCGAAGGTGAAGCCGTCGTAGCGGCGATCGGGCCTGGGCTCGGCGATCGCGACCGGGCGTAGCGTCACCGGATCGAGGGCGGTGGCGACGCGGGGGTCCTGCAGGATCCCGTTCGCGTCCCGGAACGGCTTCGACTCCCCGGGGTTCGCGATGAAGAACGTGCCGCCTTCGTCGACCGACATGTCCTCGATGACGCGGCCCAGGCGGCGCCCCTGATACTCGAAGGCGGCGGAGAAGTCGGGCAGGAACTCGTACTCGATCGAGCCCCCGAACATGTCGACATACTGCCCCTTGAGATCGGGCGCGACCGGCACCGTGCCCGCGTTGACGACCCCATACGTGCTGCCGTCGGAGTTTGCGCCCGCGATCCGATCGCAGCTCGCCGGCGAGCCCCCCACCCGCGGCGACGCGGAGACGCATCGCTCGCGCTCCGAGACGACCTGCGTCTCGCCTCCGAAGGAGCGATCGCCGAGATCGAGCGGGATGTTCTCGTAGAAGCGGCCCCAGCTCGCCTTGATGGCGCCGCGGCCCTGGCCGGTGAAGTCGTAGATGGCCTGGACGCGCGGTGCGATGTTGTCGTGGATGGCGAGGTTGGCGTTGGCGGCGCCCGCCTTGAGCATGTCCTGCATCTCCCAGCGCACGCCGAAGTTCAGGGTCAGGGCGTCGCCGATGGTCCAGCTGTCCTGCAGGAACAGGGCGCGGCTGAGCGAGATCGATTTCACCTTCAGCGCCTGGTACTGCACCGCGTCCGCGGCGGTGGAGGTGGGCAGTGGCAGCACGGCGAAGTCGGCGGCGTCCTGGAACGTCGCGCCGAACGCGCCGTTGTCGTGCTCGCGCAGAAAGACGCCGCCGCTGTAGACCTTGGCGCGATCGTAGCTCGAGCGCTCCACGTCCAGGCCGCCCTTGAGGATGTGCTGGCCGTGGAGCTGGAACAGCGCCGAAGCCGAGAGCTTGCCCGACACGCGGTCGAGCTTGTCATCCGTGATGAAGCCGCGCCCTCCGGTGAGGAAGCGCGTCACCGGGCACGGGTTGAAGCTCGAGTGCGTCGAGGGGTCGCAGGCGGCGAAGAGCTGCGACCCGAGCGCCGCCTCGTCGTAGAAATCGGTCAGGTTGTGCGTGAGGTCCCAGCGCACGGCCGACTCGGCCCGCTGATCGACGGGCGCACCGTTCACGTCGATGACGCCCGTGCCGTTCGAGAGTGCCTGGTGATGCCATCCGCCCTGCGCCTCGACGAGGAGGTGCTTCTCGATGAACTTCCCGGTGTAGCGCCCGATGAGGTCGGTCGAGCTGGCCCGGTCGTCGAAGAGGCCGGCCGAGGTGGTCGCGTTGCCGGTCGAGAGGAACTCGCGCGTCTGGGGCGCGGCGTAGAGCGACAGCCCGAGGTCGTTGTTCTCATCGAGGAGGAGGCCGAGCTTGCTCGCGACCTGGTACTGCGTGCCGCTGAACTGCGTGCAGGGGAGGCTGCCGCCAGCGGGGCGGCAGCCCGGAAACAGCTGGCTAGGGCCCAGGCGCGTGACCTGGGGGAGTCCCGTGCTCGGATCGCGCAGCGCCTGGCCCGGCCGCTGCGGGTCCTCGCTGAGCACCTGGTAGTACCGCTCGTCCACGAAATGGTTGATGACCGGCGCGAACCCCACGTAGAACCAGAGACGGTCCTTCACGATGGGACCGCCCAGGTCGAAGCCGAAGTCGGTCTGGTACTCCTTCGACTGCGCCGGCCGCGTGGCGATCGCCTCCGCGGCGCGGCCGACGGCGTTCGCCGGCGGTGAGAGCGCGCCGGGCGTGATGTTGCCGAAGAGCGATCCGTGGAACTCGTTCGAGCCCGACTTCGTGACGACGTTGACGATTCCACCCGTGGCGCGGCCGTACTCGGGCATGAACGATCCGGACTTCACGTTCACCTCTTCCACGAAGTTCGTGAGGAGGTGCGACCCCTGCGTGCCGAAGGCGGGGTCGGTGACGTTCATGCCGTCGAGGAAGTACCCGTTCTCGGGCGAGGTCGCGCCCCCGAAGCTCGTTCCGTAGAGATCTCCCTGGGCCCCCGGGGCCACGATGGCGCCGCCGGCGAAGTCGCGGGGCAGGGGCACACCCGCCAGGAAGTCCTTGGTCAAGACCGCTCCGGTCTCGGCGCTGCCCACGTCGACGACGGGGGCGGCGCCGGTTCGGACGACCTGCTCGTCCAGCTGGACCGACGAGGGGACGAGCGCCAGGTTCACGCGCAAGGTCGTGTCCACGCGGACCGCGATGTCGCTCCGCTGCGCCTCGCCGTACTCGACGGGCTCGCCTCCCGGGGTCGAGCCGGTGAAGGCCTTGACGACGAGCCGGTACGGTCCGGACGGCAAGAGGTCGAAGCGGAATGCGCCACTGCCGTCGGTGGCCGCAGTCTGCTCCCGCGGAAGGCGGGGGCTCGTGGCGACCACGGCGGCGCCCGCGACAGGCTTTCCGGTTGTCGCGTCCGTGACACTGCCGACGATGGTCCCGGTCGTCTGCGCGGAGGCGATTCCGCCTACCAGCGCTGCGAGTGTCAACAGGCCCCGCGACTTCTTCATGGTTCCCCAAACCGGAGCCGCAGCCAGCACCACCGTGTGCAGTCCACCGCCGTCGATCGGACCCGTGGGTGCCCCTACACTCGGACTCGCCGAGACATGGGCGAGTCCCTAACTTATCAGACCTGGAAGGGTCATCTCTACGGACCCAGGGAGCCGCGGCGAGCCATGCCCGTGGTGTGCGAAAGGTCGTGCACATGTGGGATGGCTGAGTACCCGGGGCTCGCGCCGCCCCGCCCCGCCGGCACAGCCGTCGGGGCCCCACCCTGGCTAAGAAGCCAAAGGTATTTTTTGACAGGTCTTGAGCCTCCGGGCCGCTCGCCAACCAGCGAATCTCGTCGGGTGGGCTTTGCCCCCTCCTCCGTGGACGGGACACTGCCCGGTCTCGTGACGCGGAGGCTCGCCCTCGCCGCTTGGACCGCGGAAGGTTTTGATCGAAGACTCCTGCAGTGTTCGACGAGGTCACGAGGCGAGAAGGTGGCAGACGCGCGGCCCGCCGCGCAGGCTACCTCATGGGATCCACGGCGGTTCAGGCCGTCGCGCTGACTTCTGCCGTCCTTCTTTGCGCCGGAATGCGCGCGAACTTCGCCGAAGGTCCCATGGTGCCCGTCACGCTCGTCCGGCCCGCTACGTCGCCGGGCTCTCCTCCGCGCCCACCGATGGCAAGGGGTGAGGAGCACCCGAAGCCGGCGCAGCCGACCCCGAGGATCGAGCGCATCCGATCGCGGCCGCGGACTTCCCCCGCCATGATCCAGCCCAAGGGGACGCCTCCGGAGCTGGAGCAGCCCCCCGCGAGCCCAGCTCCCGAAGAGGAGGCGGCGGTGGACAGCGCGGACGATGGCCGTGAAGCTGGGGACGGCGGCGGGAGCGAGGGCGCGGAGGGGAGGGGCATCGGCGGCGCCGCTGGTGGGGCCTCCTCGGGATCCGGCATTGGCGTGGAAGACGCCCCGGCCTACCCGGGCGCCGGCTGGAAGCGGCCGGAGCAGGCACAGCGCGACTGCGTGCAGAACAGCGTGCGCATCCCCAGTGGCCTGCGGGGGTTCGTCTCGGGGCCCATCACCGTGAAGTTCGCGATCGGCGCGGACGGCGCGCCGAGCGCGTTCCAGCTCATCGGGAGCGTCCCGGACGCGCGCATCGCGGGCGCGATCTGGCAGGCCATCCAGAGCTGCAGGTGGATCGCCGGGGCGGACGCGGAGGGGCGGCCCGCCAGGCTATGGGTCATCATGCCGATCCGGTTCCAGGCTGGGTGAGTTTGACCGAGCGCACGGTCATCGTTCCGGGAGCTTTAGTCTGATGGTGAACGTGTACTGCACGTCCAGCGGCTTGCCAGCCGAGGTGGCCGGCTTGTACCGCCTGCGCTCGAGGTTGTCCACGACCGCCCGGTCCATGAAGGGAACGCTCTTGAGCACCCTGCAGGCGCGTACCGCTCCGTCGGCGGTCACCACGCACTCCACCACCATGACGCCCTCCACCTCGCGCTCCAGCGCCTGCGGGGTGTACTCGAGTGGTGGGCCCGCAACCAGGACCGGGGCCTTCATCGTGGTGTTGAACTTCACGGGGCCGGCATCCTTCTCGGCTGGCGCACCGCCCCTCACGCCTCCCTCGACGCCCCCGACGCCCCCGACGCCCCCGCCTTCCACGCCTTCGTCAGAGCCCTCGTCCTCCGGCGCGGGCGCTGGCTCGGGAGGCTTGAGGTCGGCCGGCATCTCCTTGGGCTGGACCATCGCGATGGGATTGGGTCTGGCCCTGGGCGCCTGCTTCGGCCGGTGGGCCGCCCTGGGCCGCGGAGCGGGGGGCGGGGGCGGCTGCGCCGCTGGCGCCTGCAGCGCCGACTTCACGATCGTGACTGGAACGAGAGGGGCCTCGCTGACCTTCGCCGAGATGGCCGCGGACAAGGAGATGATTCCGGCCGTGATAGCAACCTGGGCCGCCGACGAGCAAACGAGGTATTGGATCCGGCGCGCAGCGCGCTTTCCACCCTCTCTCTTGGTGACCTCGTCGAACACGGTGGTTCACCCGCGCTGAAGATGACCGTCAGGCTCCTCGACAAGCCTAGTCTTGACAAGCCCATGGGCCGAGACTTAAACGTGCGAGCTCGCCCGAGGCAGAGAGGTGTAGGCTCCCAATGCAGTTCAAAGGGAGGGGTCTGAACGCTCCCCCATGAGAATTGGTGAACCCCCAGCGCGGAGGAGCGGTATGCCGAGGAGAGGCAGGGTCGTGACCCTGGCCGCCGCGCTGGCGTTTCAGGCATGGGCCATCGGGCCGGTCGAGGCTCAGAATGCGCCCGCCGCATCCGGGACCTCTCCTGCGGCGGGGGCACCAGCCCCTTCCACCCCTCCGGCCGATGCCCAGCCAGCTGACGAGACGGTCACCGGGACCATGCCTCCCGGGGAGCAACAGTTCGGCGAGGAGATCGTCGTCACCGGTTCCCGCATTCGACGGAAAGACCTCGCCACGCCGGCACCGATCACGGTCATCAGCAGGGAGCAGGTGCAGGCGAGCGGCAAGGTCACGATCGGCGACTACCTGCAGAGTCTCCCGGTACAGGGAAATGCCATCAACACCTCCGTCAACAACGGTGGGGATGGATCGACCCGCGTCAACCTGCGCGGCCTCGGCGACGCCCGGACGCTGGTCCTCGTCAACGGCCGCCGCATGGTCGGCGTCGGGACGCCGCAGTTCACGGAGACCACCGTCGACCTGAGCATGATCCCGAGCGCCGCCGTCGAGCGCATCGAGATCCTGAAGGACGGCGCCTCGGCAGTCTACGGCTCCGATGCGATCGGCGGCGTCATCAACGTCATCACCCGCAAGAACTTCAACGGCACCGAGGTCAGCGCGTACACGGGGACGTCCCAGCACGGAGACGGGACCACCTACGAGGTCAACGCGATGACCGGCGCCTCCGGCGATCGGGGCCACATCCTCCTGAGCGCGGGCTTCAACAAGAACGGGTCCGTCTCCGCGGGGGACCGCTCCTTCACCAACACACCGCTCCTCTTCGACTACGCGGCGGGCCAGGCCGTCCCGAACGGCAGCTCGGCGATCCCGGCAGGCCGGTTCACCCTCCCGGTGGTGAGAGACGGCGCCGGAAAGATCACCGGCTGCAACGCCGCGGCCGCCCCTGTGAGCGCGGCCCAGGCCCAGCTGTTCAACGATCTCTGCGGCACGGCCGTGAAGAACAACAACGCCGCCTTCCTGTACGACCCCGGCGCCGCGGGCTCGTACCGCAACTACCTGGGCGCCCCGGACACGTACAACTTCCAGCCGTTGAACTACTCCGTCACGCCGCAGCAGCGCATCTCCCTGTACTCGACCGGCGACCTGAAGGTCGGCACGAGTTCGCGGGGTTACTTCGAGGCCTCCTACGTCAACCGGCAGTCGGATCAGCAGTTCCCCTCCGAGCCGGTCTTCAGCTTCCTTCTCACTCCGCCCGTCACCGTGTCGGCGAACAGCCTCTACAACCCGGTCGGCGTGGACCTCACGGACGTCCGCCGGCGCCTGACCGAGTTCGGCATCCGCCGGCAGAGCCAGGACCTCGACACGTTCCGCGTGGTCACCGGTCTCGACGGCACGCTGCCCGACAGCGCTGGGCCGCTGCGCGGCTGGTTCTGGGACGCCTCCTTGAACTACGGCCGCACGCAAGGCATCCAGAGCTTCGCGGGAGCGCTGCGCAACTCGAAGATCGCGGACGCCGTGGGCCCGAGCATGATCAACCCGGCGACGGGCAGTCCGATCTGCGTGCGAACGCCGAATGACCCCACCACCGCGATCGCGGGCTGCGTGCCGCTCAACCTCCTCCACGTCGGCAACCAGGCCATCACGCCGGACCAGGTCGCCGGCCTCGGCTACCTCGGCACGACGCGTACCCTGCTGCAGATGGTCGCGGTGCAGTTCAACACCAG
>JBGQLS010000293.1:0-8035 GCA_041500205.1 Anaeromyxobacteraceae bacterium
CCCCCGCGGCTTCGACCGAGCCGCCTCTCGGCTTCATCGGCACGCTGGCCGGGCTCTACACGTCGCCGGCGGAGACCTTCCGCGCCGTGGCCGCGCGCCCGTCGTTCGTGGTCGCCCTCCTGTGCGCGGTCGCGCTCAACGCCGCCTTCACGTTCGTCTGGCTGCGGAAGATGGATCCGGTCGAGTTCACGAAGGCCCAGATGGAGGAGAAGGGGGTCTTCGACCGCGTGCCCGCCGAGCGCCACGCGGAGATCGTGGAGCGGCAGGCGCGCCTGATGCCCATCTTTGCCTGGCTCGGGCCCGCGCTGTTCGTGCCCCTCGGCTTCGTGGTGATATCCGCGCTCTACCTGTTCGTCTTCCGGTTCTTCTACGCGTCGGGGACGACCTTCCGCCAATCGATGGCCGTGATCTGTTGGACGCTGTTCGCGGTCGGCCTGGTCACGACGCCGCTCACCCTGCTCGTGCTGTCCCTGCGCGGGGAGTGGAGCGTGGACCCCCGGACGGCGATCCAGGCCAACCCGGCCGCGCTCTTCGAGAAGGGCGCCGTGCCCAAGGCGGTCGATGCGCTCCTCGAATCTCTCGACCTCTTCTCGGCCTGGATCCTGTTCCTGCTCTCGGCCGGCTACGCGGCGACCTCGCGCCGATCGGTCGGGTCAGCGGCGGTGGGCGTGATCTCCCTGTGGGCGATCTACGTCCTGCTGAAGGTGGGCTGGGCTGCGATCTTCTAGGTCTTCTCGCCCGCCCGGGGTTGCGGCCGGAGGCCCCCGCGGATATGATCGGGGTTCTTCAACTCGTTCCCGTGCGCCCCTAGCTCAGCTGGATAGAGCAACAGACTACGAATCTGTAGGTCGGCCGTTCGAATCGGCCGGGGCGCACCATTTCTACGGGCCCCTCCCTAGAAGGGCGTTGCGTCGGCGTTGCGGCCCGCCGCGGCCCCCTCCAGGAGGCGGGGGCGCACGGACGCCGCTCGGAGCCGGCCTCACGGCAAACGGGGCCCGCGGGGCAGGCGGGGGCCGAAGTCCCTCCTAGCGTCGCCCCTCCCGGTGCCTCTTGAGGACGCTGCGGACGCGGCTGGAGATCTCGAGGGATCCCGCCTGGTGGCCCATCCCGTCGTGGGCGTCCGGCAAACCCACGACATGAAGGAGCTCGTGGCCCAGCAGGACCGCGGCCTCCTCGGGCTTCCGCTTGAAGAACGGATCGCAGAGGTGGATCACGTCCGCTCCCAACGAGGGCACGAAGGCAGACCGCCGGACGAAGGGATCCGCGTTCATCGCCTTGCACGCGTCGTGGGGCTCGAGCCGGACCTCCCTGCCTTCGACGGCGGACAGGCCGAAGGCCTCCAGGAGGTCGGGAATCGCGGGTTCGAGGAGGCCGATCGCCTTCTCGATCGCCTTCGCGCGAGTGCCGACGTACGAGTGAGTGAAGCGGAAGGCGGGAGTGGCGGCCAGGGCGAGCAGCAGCGCCGCGACCATCCTACCCTCTCCGCCCGGGAGGGGACGTTGCGAACGAGGCAGACGTCGCCTTTCGATCGAGACCACGCATTGGCGGCTCCGTTCTCCGGCGAGCCGCTCGGCCGAGCGCGAACCGGTGCTAGACTCCCCGACATAGACGGATCCGGGCGGTCTTGCAGTTGTTCCGGAGTCCTACCGATCCGGTTCCCTCTTACGGAGCCTCGCGTCTTGCGTCTCCGGTTCGGGGATTGCGTCCTCGACACCTACGTCCACCAGCTCACGCGAGCGGGGCGAACGGTTGCCCTGTCGCCCAAGGCCTTCGCCTTGCTGTCGGCCCTGGCCGAGCGCCGCCCGAACGTAGTCAAGCGCGCCGAGCTCCGCCGCCTCGTCTGGCCGGACACCGTCGTGGGTGGGACCACGCTGGCGCGGCTCGTCAACGAAGTCCGCGGGGCGGTGGGGGATTCAGGCGCGCGCGGCGCCGTGGTGCGGACTGTCCCGCGCGTCGGCTACGCGTTCAGCGCCGCGACCGAGGAGGAAAGGTCAGCGCCCCCTGTCGGACGCTGCGCGCTGCAATGGGGCCAGCGTCACGTCCCGCTGGTTCAGGGCGAGAACGTGATCGGGCGCGCGGCGGACGCCGCGGTCAGCGTGGCCTCTTCGAAGATCTCGCGCCGCCACGCGCGCATCGTCGTGGAGCGCGGGCGCGCCACGCTGGAGGACCTGGGTAGCAGGAACGGCACCTTTCTTGGCGAGCGGCGCGTGGACGCGCCGGTGGAGCTGCATCACGGCGACCGCATCGTGATCGGGCCTGTAGAGCTGATCTTCCGCGTGTCGTCGGCGGAGGAGATGACCTCGCCCAACCCGGGGCCGTGAGCGGCCGTTACCAGGTGGGTGGCGTCTTCCAGCCCGGAAAGGCGCCCGCTTCGACGCGATAGCCCTTGCCGGGAGCCGAACCGTCCCCGACCACCTGGTAGTTCGTCAAGTCGTTGAGCTTCGTCAGCAATTCAGGCAGCGGAAGCGTGTGGAGCGGCGGCCGGCTCAGGTCCGGCATGGGCCACAGGCGGATCTCGGAGCCGGACCCTGTCGCGATCCATCGTCCGTCGGGAGAGATGGCCACCCCCCCGCCGCTACTTCCGCCGAACAGCAGATGCGGCTCGCCACCGTCTTTGCGCCCGACCCGAACGACTCCTCCGAGGTCGACGGTGACGATGGTGCTTCCCGAGCGATCCAGGGTGACCCCCCCACCATTGGGGTCTCCGTGTGAACGGATCATCCTTGGCGCGCCACCACCGCGTAGATCGAAGTACGCCAGGGTGCTCTCGCCCCGGCTGATCTCAAACGGCACCGAGACGACCAGCGCGGAACGCCCGTCGGAACTCACGGCGATCCAGGGTCGATGCTTCTTCCCCAGCGACCAGAGCCACTCGCTCCGCCCGGACTGGAGGTCGAAGCGCCTGACTCCACGCGGGCCGGCACCCAGCACCTGGCCCGAGTCGGTGAACCCGAGGGTGTTGAGCCCCCAGTCGCGCGTGTCGGCTACCGTCTCGCCCGGAGGCACAAGGGGGAACGTGCGGGCTGCGCCGGAGCGCAGGTCAAAGACACGCAGTAGCTTGTCGCTGGCCTCTCCCGCGTGTTCTCTCGGTGCCGCCGCCGCCCACCTCCCGGAGCCGTCGATGGCGACACTGAAGATGGGGCTGAGCTCCGGATCCGAACGCACCAGCCAGCGTCCACTCCCACCGGCCAGGGGGCCGAGGTACGCGCCGAGCGTGCCTCCTTGGAGGACGCTCTGCCCGTCGGGGGAGATGGCCAGGCTTCGGCAGCTGCCCACCTCCAGAGGCAGGGTCGCAGCGGGACCGCCCTTCGCGTCGAGAGACCAGCGGCGTATCGCATCGTTGCCACCGCAGGACAGCAGCCACATCGAGTCGGGCGTGAAAGCAAGGCGTGTGATCATCTTGGTGTGCCCGCGGAGGATGCGCATCTGAGGCTGGCGCACCGCCCAGAAGTTGAAGCCCCACCGGTTCGCGACGGCGAGCCAATCGTCGCCGGGCGTGAACTGGCCGAGGGCCGTGACGTCGCTCTCCGGCATTCGCAACGTCACCGGGTCGGCGTCCGGCGGGCCGTCGAGGTCCCAGAGCAGGGTGACTCTATCGACCGACGAGCCCCAGGCGATGCGTGAGCCGTCGCTGCTGAACCGGACCGGAAAGAGCGGCTCGGGGTGGGGCATCCGCAGGACACGCGTCTCGCGTGGCTCGGGCCCGCCCTGGCGCCACAGCGTCAGGCGACCCGTCTCCTCGGCCACCGCCAGCCAGTCGCCCCGAGGACTGAGGGCCAGGCTCGACGGCGCGCCCTCGGCAAGCCGCGCGACCTCCCTTTCCGGCGTGCTCGGGGGCCCGGCCAGCGGCCGCAGGAGGATCCGTTGGCCGCGCACCACGGGCAGCCTGTCCGCGAAGCCGGAGGTCCGGTAGTCGCGCGGGGCGGGAAGGACGCTGCCGACGACATCTGGGGGGCCGCCGTCCCAGGGCCAGATTTCGATGCGATCGGGCAGGTGGGAACGCTCGGGTGCGCGGACCAGGAAGGAGGCCCCCTCGGCGAGGGCCTCGAGAAAGACGAGATCCTGAGGTGACCCACCCGCCGCGTGCGGCTTCAGCCATCGCAGCTCGCTGCCATCACGAGCGGAAAGCAGGCGAACACCTGGGTCGCCGCGGACCATCGTGTAGAGGGCGTCGCCGCGGGGTGTGAAGCCGATCAGGGGTGGGCTGACGGGGGCGCGGTGCGCGTCCATCCGACGGCCGGGGCTGCCATCGCAGCGATAGAGGAGCACCTGCTTCCCGTTGGGGAACGTCGCCATCCATTCCCCGTCGGGGCCGAACGCGAGCGAGTACGAGTTCTGCCCCTCCAGCGCCAGGGTCCTTGCCGTGGGCCCGCGCCAGAGCGCCTCCATGACGAGGCTCCTCGCCTCCGCCGTGTCCGCCACCTCCAGGCTGCGCCGGGCGTAGGCAAGCCCGGCCGTCGGAAACCGGTCCAGTTCCGTGCGGCCAATCGCCACCAGCCGGCTGGCCTGCGCGATGCGCGCTTCGCGAACCGCCTGCGCGCGCGCGTTCTCGCTGCGGCGCCACAGCGCGCCCAGCGTGACGAGCACCGCGAGAAGCGCACCGAATGAGGCCGCGACGGCGTGGCGTCGTCGCCGACGTGACCTCTGCGCCAGCTCCGACATCGCTGCGGCGAAACCCTCCTCGACGGCCGTCAAGGCTGCCGGATACCGCTCACGCCACAGCGCGAACTCGCGATACGAGCGGCCCGTCCACAGCAGCTCGGGCGGTCGCCCGCGCTCCTGCCACAGGCGCGCCGCCCGGCGGAGCTGGTCACGGAAGAGCGCGCCCTCCGTGTCCTGCGCCTGCCATTGCACCAGGCGCGGCCAAGCCCCGAGCAAGGACTCGTGGACGATCTCGACGCACTGCCGCGTGGTTGCGGCCCCACCCCTTGCGGGAACCTCGTACGAGGTCAACAGGCGCGCGGCGATGAGCCGTCCGAGCACATCTTCGGCGGCGCCGCGGTCGCTGGACGCCGACACCAGTTCGGCGCGATCCATCACCGCCCGCGTGCCGTCCGCCGTGACCAGGCTGCGGAACAGGTCGCGCACGATCGCCTGGCCCTCCGGCCCGATCTGCTCGATGGTCGCTTCGGCGTGCTGGGCAAGGCAGCCGGCCACGCCGCCGATTTGTTCGTACGACGCGCGCGTCAGGATGCGCCGCTGGCGGTCGCGTCGCTCCCACAGGCGGGCCATGGCGAACGCGAGCAGCGGCAGCGCGCCCCGTTCGCCTCGGACGGCGCCCATCAGCTCGTCCACCAGGGCGTCGTCCTCGAAGCGCACGCCACGCCGGGCGGCGGGCTCGACGAGGGCGCGGCGCAATTCCTCGCCCGTCGGCGGCCCGAGCGGTGTCAGGTCGGAGAACACCGGCGACAGGTCGGGGTGCTCATGGCAGCGCATGAGGAAGTCGTCGCGCAGCGAGAGGAGCACATGGACGCCGGCCTCGCTCGCCAGGCGGCCGAGCAGTCCGGCGAATCGCTGCTGCACTTCGGGCGGATTCAGCGTGAACAGCTCCTCGAACTGGTCCACCACCAGCAGCGCGTTGCCCTGCCGCTGGCGCCAGCGCGACATCGCCGCGAAGGCGATCGCTGGATCGTCGAACCGGACGAGCTGGCGCAGCGCTTCCGGGTCGCCGGCCAGCTCGGGAGCCAGGGCCTGCCCTAGCATGACCAACGGTGCGCTGCCCGGCGCGCAGGCGACTGCACCCCAGCCCTTGGGCCGCGCGGGCAGTACGCCGGCGCGCACGAATGAGGTCTTGCCGGCGCCCGAGGCGCCGATGACCGCCAGCAGCGGGCGGGCGCGCAGCCGGGCCCAGAGCGATTCAACTTCCACCTCCCGGCCGAAGAAGACGGCCGCCTCGGATTCCGTGAACGAGCGCAGCCCCGGATACGGGCTCCGCTCCTCGTCGGCGACGGCACCGGGTCGCGCGCCGCCCAGCGAATCCTGCAGGGCCGCCACGGCCGCGGCGAGCTCTTGCGCGGAGCCGAACCGGTCCTCGCGCCGCTTCTCGAGACAGCGGCGCACGAGCGCTTCCACTCCCGGTGGCGCCCCCACGCCCAGCTCCGAAAAGGATGGTGGAACGTCGCGCAGGATGGCCGCCATCACGTCGCTGGCGGTCGCGCCGGGAAAGGCGCGCTGCCGCGACACCAGCTCGTACAGGATGGCACCCACCGCGAAGAGGTCGGCCCGGCCGTCGAGCGGCTCATAGCGGATCTGCTCGGGCGACATGTAGGCGGCGGTCCCGACCGGACCGTCGGCGCCGGTGTCCGCCGTCGGGGTGCGCGCGTCCGCCGAGACGTTCCGGTCGGGCTGCACCAGCTTGGCTAGGCCGAAGTCGAGGATCTTGACGCGCCCGTCGCGCGTGAGGAGCGTGTTCTCAGGCTTGAGGTCGCGGTGGATGATGCCGGCCTGGTGCGCGCAGGCCAGGCCGCGGGCGATCTGCAACACGAACTCCAGCGCCTGTCCCACCTCCGTGGGCTGGTAGCCGATCCGCTCGCGCAGCGTCTCGCCTTCCAGAAGCTCGCACACCACGTAGGGGCGCCCGTCCTCGGACCCCACGTCGAACACCGTGACGATGTTGGGATGGTTGAGCGCGCCGGCGGCGCGCGCCTCACGCTCGAAGCGCTGCCGGCGGTCCGGCTCGTCGCCGAGCCGCTCGGGCAGGACCTTGATGGCGACTTCGCGGCCCAGGCGCGGGTCGCGCGCGCGGTAGACCTCGCCCATGCCTCCAGCCCCGAGGAGGTCGACCACCTCGTAGGGGCCGAGTCGGCTGCCCGCGGCGAGCGGCATGAACAACTGTCTCTTGACGATGAGGTTGCGGGAACTATAGCCCCCGTGGTCGGCGGGTCAAGCGCGCCAGGACGCGATACGCGCAGTGTGGTGTAGTCTTACCCAAAAGGCCAGTCGGCCGGACGTCAGCCCCCGGCCATTCAGCGTGGCCGAGTACCACCGAATGGTCGACGCCGGAAGTTCGCCGAGGCCCCGGTCGTCTCGCCCGAGGACAAGCCCATCAAGGCCGAATACGTGGAGTACCCCTCACCGAAGGGTACCGGCACGGCGCGCGGCTACCTCGTGCGGCCGGCCAACCCGGCTGGGAAGCTCGCCGAGGTCCTGGTTAACTCTGGATGAACGTGCAGGCGTCCTTCAACCTGGACGTGGCCCAGCGAGTGTCCGTCGATCGGATCACGAGGGACACCCATCCCCCGGAAGCCGCCAGACGACGGCTCGCATTCCGACACAGGGTTCTTTCCTATCAGCGACGGGCCGCACTTCATCGAGTTGGATTGGAAGCGCTCGAGTGGCCCAGGTGCAAATGATGGCGCTTCGAGGTGTGGACCGACGGTGCATCAGTCGCCGTGAAGGCGGGCCTTGGCAGCGTGAGCTCTGTCGATTCTGTCCGGATGGGGGCACTTGGCGTCAAGCCTGGCGCTGCTGGCACGCTGTTCTGGGACGAGTTCGAATCCCACCGGGCTACGTACGTGGGTCCCTAACAGGAGCGGTCAGCCTCAACCGAGCCCGCATCAGTCGCCTCCGCGTCGCTTCCCCGATCGCTTAGTCACGTCAGGCCTAAGCCACCGCGCTTCTTGCCGTCACCCTTGAGCCTTGCCGCCGGCACACGCGCGGGGCGGGATCCCCACGGCGGTCCACTGCATCAGGGCGTGCGGGCCGAGTCGCGCAGCACCGGGCGCCACGTGTCGTCGGGGTCATACCGGGTGATGGCCTCGACCCGCGCGGTCGTCTCCGGCCCGAGGTCCTTCTCGTACGCGAGGCCGTCCTGGTTGACGACGAACGTCATGATCCCGGAGGCGTCGTAGTGCACCGGCCAGGCGACGAGCGCGAAGCCGCCGGACATCTCACCGTTCACGACGTACTCGACGGCGACGCCCTTCGCGCTCTTTCCCTGGCCCTCGAGGATGCGGAAGTGATAGCCGTGGAAAGCAGACGGCCCCTGGCCGGGCTCTTTCGCGCGGTAGCCCTCCTCGGCGGCCTCCGCGATGAG
>JBGQLS010000294.1:0-8032 GCA_041500205.1 Anaeromyxobacteraceae bacterium
CCGGTCGAGCGCGAGGTTCAACTGCAGCACGTTCACGCGCGGCTCACCCAGGATGCCGAGGTCGCGCCCCTCCACGGACTCCTCGACGAGCGTGCGGACGCGATCGAGCGACACGCCACGCGCGCGCGCCACCCGCGGTGCCTGCCAGAGCGCCGTCGCGGGGGAGAGGTGCGGATCGAGGCCGCTGCCGGAAGCGGTCACGAGCTCGACCGGGACCAGCCCTGGCGCGCCCGGGTTCTCCTTCTGCAAACTTCCGAGGTTGGCCGCTGCTTGATCCTGCAGCTTCTTCGAGGTGGGGCCGAGGTTCGAGCCGCCCGAGGCGAGTGGGTCGTAGCCCTTTTCGCCTGCCGCCGAGGGGCGCGGCTGGAAGTAACCTGGGCTCGCGAAGCCCTGCGCCAGGAGCTCCGAGCCGACCACCTTCCCTGCGCCGTCCGTGACGAAGCTTCCTTCCGCCTTATGGTGGAACAGTCCCTGCGCGATGCCGGTCATGACGAGCGGGTAGAGGAGACCCGTCAGCACGAGCGTCACGACGGTGGCGCGGATGGCCGGGACCAGGTGATCGATCATCCTCTCCTCGCGTGGAGCCTCAGGTTCATGAGACGGCATCGGGTGGACTGCGGCGGCGACATTCCCTCGCATGGCTTCCTCCAAAGACTACACGATGCCCGCGGCGGCGAGCGCCACGTCGATGAGCTTGATTCCCACGAACGGCGCGATGACGCCGCCCAGGCCGTAGACGAAGAGCGAACGGCGCAGCACTGCTGCGGCTCCCAGCGGCCGGTACTTCACGCCCCTGAGCGCGAGGGGAATGAGCAGCACGATGATGATGGCGTTGAAGATGACCGCCGACAGGATGGCGCTGTAGGGCGAGGCGAGGTGCATGATGTCTAGGGGCGCGAGCTCCGGGTACACCGCCACGAAGAGCGCCGGCAGGATGGCGAAGTACTTGGCCACGTCGTTCGCGATGGAGAAGGTCGTGAGCGTACCGCGCGTCATGAGGAGCTGCTTACCGACCTCCACGACCTCGAGCAGCTTCGTCGGGTTCGAGTCGAGGTCGACCATGTTCCCGGCTTCCTTCGCCGCTTGCGTGCCGGTGTTCATGGCAACGCCGACGTCCGCCTGGGCCAGCGCGGGCGCGTCGTTGGTGCCGTCGCCGGTCATCGCGACGAGCTTCCCCTTCGCCTGCTCGTCCTTGATGAGGCGCATCTTCGCCTCGGGGGTCGCCTCCGCGAGGTAGTCATCCACCCCCGCCTCCTTGGCGATGGCGGCCGCGGTGCGCGGGTTGTCGCCCGTGATCATCACGGTGCGGATGCCCATGGCGCGGAATCGGTCGAAGCGCTCCTTGATGCCGCCCTTCACCACGTCCTTGAGGTGAATGATGCCGAGCACGCGAGCGCCGTCCGAGACCGCGAGCGGGGTACCACCCGAGTCGCCGATGCGCCCCGCCGTGGCGTCGAGCTCAGGAGGCATCGCCCCGCCCAACCCCGCTACGTGTTTCCCAACGGCGTCCACCGCGCCCTTGCGGATCTGACGCGGCCCGACGTCGAGCCCGCTCATCCGGGTGTGGGCGGAGAAGGGGATGAAATGGTGCTCCGCGTCGCTCACCTCACGCCCGCGCAGCCCGTACTTCTCCTTGGCCAGCACCACGATGGAGCGGCCCTCGGGCGTCTCGTCGGCGAGGCTCGCCAGCTGCGCCGCGTCGGCGAGGTCCTCCACCCTGATCCCGGGCGCGGGGATGAGCTCGGTCGCCATGCGGTTGCCGAGAGTGATGGTGCCGGTCTTGTCGAGGAGCAGCGTGTCGACGTCGCCCGCCGCCTCCACCGCTCGCCCGCTCATGGCGAGCACGTTCTTGCGCAGGAGCCGATCCATTCCCGCGATGCCAATGGCGGAGAGGAGCCCGCCGATGGTGGTCGGGATGAGGCAGACGAGGAGCGCCACGATGGCCGTGGCGGACAGGCCGATGCCCGAGTAGCGCGCGATCGGGACGAGCGTCACGCAGGCGAAGAGGAACACGATGGTGAGCCCGACGAGGAGGATGTGGAGCGCGATCTCGTTGGGCGTCTTCTGACGCGCCGCACCCTCGACGAGCGCGATCATCCGGTCGAGGAAGGACTCGCCCGGGTCCACGCCGATGCGCACAAGGATCCGGTCGGAGAGGACCTTGGTCCCGCCGGTCACCGCCGAGCGATCGCCACCCGACTCGCGAATGACAGGCGCCGACTCGCCCGTGATGGCCGACTCGTCGACGGAGGCGATGCCCTCGACGATCTCGCCGTCGCCGGGGATCATCTGGCCGGCCTCCACCGCTACCATGTCGCCCTTGCGGAGGGCGGATGCGTCCACGTTCACCTCGCGGCCGTCCACGAGCTTCCGCGCCTTGATCTCGCGCCGCATGCGGCGCAGGGTTTCGGCCTGGGCCTTTCCGCGGCCCTCCGCCACCGCCTCGGCGAAGTTGGCAAAGACGACGGTGAACCACAGCCAGACGCTCACCGTGAGCGTGAACCACCCCGGCGCCGCGCCGGCCTGGTGCAGGATGCGGTCACGCAGCCAGAGGAGCGTGGTGAGGAGGCTTCCCACCTCCACCACGAACATGACCGGGTTCTTCGCGACGTGGCGTGGGTCGAGCTTCTTCAGGCTCTCGATCGCCGCCTGGCGGACGATCGCGGGATCGAACAGCGAGAGTTGCTTCGCCTTGGAAGTGGCCATGACTAGAAGACCTTTCCGTGGAGGGCGGAGAAGTGCTCGAGTACCGGGCCGAGCGAGAGGGCCGGGAAGAAGGTGAGCGCGCCCACGATGAGGACGACCGAGATGAGGAGGACCGTGAAGGTGAGGCCCGTCGTGGGGAACGTCCCCGGACCGGCCGGCACCGTCTTCTTACCGATCATCGACCCCGCAATGGCGAGAGCCGGGATGATCATGAGGAAGCGGCCGATGAGCATGTCGAGGCCGCCCGTGATGTTCCAGAACTTGGTGTTGCCGGAGAGGCCGCCGAAGGCGGAACCGTTGTTCCCGGCCTGGCTCGAGTAGGCGTACAGGATCTCGGTGAGGCCGTGCGGCCCGGCGTTGTTGAGCGCCGACGTGCCATAGGGGACGACGGCGGCCCAGGCGCTCAAGCCCAGGATGAGGAGCGGGAAGATGAGCACGTAGAGCATGGCGAGCTTCATCTCCTTGCTCTCGATCTTCTTGCCGAGGTACTCGGGCGTGCGGCCCACCATGAGCCCGGCGATGAAGACGGTGAGGATGACCATCACCAGCATCCCGTAGAGGCCCGCGCCGACGCCTCCGAAGATGACCTCGCCGAGCTGGATGTTGAGCAACGGCACGAGGCCTCCGAGCGGCGTGAAGCTGTCGTGCATGGCGTTCACGGCGCCGCAGGAGGTGTCGGTCGTGACGGTGGCCCACAGGGCGCTGTTGGCGATCCCGAACCGGACCTCCTTTCCTTCCATGTTGCCGGGGGCGTGGTTCACCGCCAGACTGGCCAGGGCCGGATTGCGTCCCGACTCGTACTTATAGGCGACGGCGATCCCCGCCGCGAACAGCAGGGCCATCGCGGCGAAGATGGCCCAGCCCTGGCGCGCGTCGCGCGCCATCTTCCCGTAGGTATATGTGAGCGCCGCCGGGATGGAGAAGATGAGCACCATCTCGAAGAAGTTGCTGAACGGCGTCGGGTTCTCGAAGGGGTGCGCGCTGTTGGCGTTGAAGAAGCCACCGCCGTTCGTCCCCAGTTCCTTGATCACCTCCTGCGAGGCGACCGGGCCGAGCGCGACGACCTGCTTCAGGCCCTCCATGGTCGTGAGCTCGCGGTACGCCGACAGCGTCTGCGGCACGCCCAGCGCGACCAGGATGAGGGTTCCCACGACGGAGATGGGCAGGAGCACGTAGACGATCGACCGGATGACGTCGACCCAGAAGCTGCCCAGCGTCTTCGGGCCGCCAGGGCCGGGGCGGCGGGTGAGGCCGCGCGCCAGCGCCAGCGCGATCCCGATGCCGACGGCTGCCGAGGTGAAGTTGTGCCAGGCGAGCCCCGCCATCTGCGTGAGATAGCTCATCGTGCTTTCGCCACCGTAGTTCTGCCAGTTCGTGTTGGTGGTGAAGCTGACGGCCGTATTGAAGGCGAGATCGGCCGGGACTGCTGCGAGCTTCTGCGGGTTCAGAGGCAGGACGTGCTGCAGCCGCTCGATGCCATAAGTCACCAGCACGCCCAAGAGGCTGAAGATGAGCATCGACGCGGTGTAGCCCTTCCAGTCCTGCTCCTTCCTGGGGTCGACGCCGCACAGACGATAGAGGACCCGCTCGAGTGGCCCGAAGACGCGTGGCAGCGGCTGCCGCTCGCCCTCGAACACACGATACATGTAGATCCCGAAGGGCTTGGTGATGGCGAAGATGACGAGGGCGAAGAGCCCAATCTGGAGCCAGCCGTTGGCTGTCATGGGAAGCCCCTAGAAGCGCTCGGCGCGGATGAGCGCGTAGCCGAGATAGCCGGCGAGGAGCACCGAGAGGATGGTGCCGATGGCGTATTCGAAAGTCATGGTTTCACTCACAGGCGATCGCATCCACGCACGTAGGCGAGGCTGACGCCGAAGAAGGCAACGGTGACAATCAGGAAGAGGATATCGAGCATGGAGCACCTCGTGCCGGAAACGGCCTAACGGACACTCGAACGGGCTAAGGCGAAGCGCTCTCGGGCGAACGACCACCGTCTGGCAACGAAGAGGCCGATCAGGAGCGCGAGCGTGGTCATGGTCATGGGAACCCTCGATGGACGAGCGGGGCGAGTAGTTGCACCTCCGATGCCACGCCGAAGAACGTGAATTCGGCCGGACCGCGGCCCGGCGAGGACGTCGACCGCGCCATATGCAACCAACGCCCCCACATGGGCCGTGCAGTCCGCAAGGCTCCACCCGGTCACTCATGGTGCTGAGCTGCCTAACGCTGACCGGCCAGGCTGCGCCAGGGCGTGCGGCACCGTGACTCATGCCCCCGGTCGCCTCAGGCGCACCCGACTGGCGTCCGAGCGACATGCTGCAGCACCAATGACCCTTCAGCGCGGACTTCCCGGACCCGATGTGGCGCTGGAAGTCCTGCCAAATGCAACCGTCCCGGACGATACCGGAGGCGAAACCCTCGCCCCGGGCCTGGCACGGGGCCTGCTTCGTTGGCCACCTCTGCCGATCTCGGCGGACGAGAAGCTGGAGCGTTGCATGAACGAGTCTCCGCAATCGCATGCTTTCACGGACGCCGCAGCCGCTCCGGCTCGAAAGCAGCAGCCACCCTTCGACTCGCAGTCGCCCGCGATGCTCTCAGTGCTCAAGGTGCTGACCGAGGTCGCCGGCCACGACGTCCCCGTCCTGCTCCGGGGCGAGAGCGGGACCGGGAAGAGCGTGGCGGCGCGGGCCCTTCACCAGGCGTCGTCCCGCAGCGCGCGCGCGTTCGTCACCGTCGATTGCACTGCGCTTGCCAGCGGCGTGCCCCCGAGCTCCCGCACCGATCCGGTGACGGAGGCAGACCTGGCTGGAGAGCGTGCGTTCCGCTCCCACGTCGCAACCGCGGTCGGCGGGACGATCCTGCTTCAGGAGATCGCGGCGCTCCCGGCACGCCTGCAGGCAGCGGCAGTGCGCCTCGCGGCAGAGAGGCGGCGAGCTGGAAGAAGGCCGCGCGCCCGACTCGTCGCATCGACAGAGCGCGATCTCGACGCGGCGGTCGCGTCCGGTCTCTTCCGCAAGGACCTGCTCTTCCGGCTCAACGTCGTCGAGATCGCACTTCCTCCACTGCGTGAGAGGCCCGAGGACATCCTCCCCCTTGCGCTCCATTTCCTCGAGACCCTCGCCCGGGCCGAGGGTGTCACCGTCCCCGACCTCACGGTGCGCGCACAGCGAGCGTTGCTCGCGTACGCGTGGCCGGGCAACATCCGCGAGCTGCGGAATGCGGTGCAGCGCGGACTGGTCCTATCGCGAAGCGGAGCACTCGACGTCGATGCTCTCCCGGAGCGAATAGCTGCGGCGCTGTAGATTGCGGCGTGAGGCCTCCGGGTGGGTGCTTTTCGTGCGCTCTGCAACGCTGCTCACGGTTCCCGCTTCGTTGCCATACGTCATTCGCTGGCACAGCCGATGCGCACTGGGAAGCGGGAGGGTGCCGTCGAGTGGCCTCGGACTGCACCATGCACGGTGTCATCGCTCTACGCGATGCAGAGCCGGTCTCGGCCGGCGCGGGCACGTCATTTGCCCCGCTTCGGGCGTGGAGGATCATGAAATGGATTCGCTCACGATAAGGCTGGCGGCCGGGCCGACGTACCATGCTGAACGGTTCGCCCATTTCACCAATTCGCCGGAACGCTTGGCGCCGTCCACCGAAGGCGATCTGAAGGCCATCGCACGCCGATGCCTGGAGCGCATGCTCGGGCATCCGTTGACGCCCGATGACGCGGCCATCCTGCCTGGCATCGACGTCTCGGCGCTCTTGGCCGCCACGCCCGCAACCTCTCCCGGGCAGGGCACACACGCCGCGGCGAGCAAGTAGAGCCCTTCACCCCCGGGCTCCAAGCTTTGCCCCCTGCACGACGCGCCTAGGCCCTACCTAAGTGGATGATCAAGCTCCCCGCCAGGATCACCGAGAGCCCGATCCAGGTCGACGCAGGCACGACGTCGTGGAACACGAGGCGGCCAACCGACACGCTCACAACCGCGAAGATCCCGACATACGCGCCGAGGAGCCTGGAGAAGTCGATGTCGAGCTGGTTGACGAGGATCCCGTAGCACCCCAGTACACAGAACCCGATCGCGATGAGCGCGGCCCCGCCGCCACGCAGTCCCCGGCGGATCATCGCGTCCCCGACCACCTCCAGAACCGCTGCGCCGGCGAACAGCGCGAACACACCAATCTTCCCGGCTCCGAACGCAGTCGTGTTCATGTCAGGCGTATTAGCACGCAGCTCTCGAGAGCGGTCGGCCAAAGACGGCCCAACCTCTCCGCCTTCCTTCCGGTCCGGACTCGTGGGAACGTGTGGTCCACCGCGACATCAAACCGGAGAACGTGCTTCTCACACCGAGCGGCCAGCTCAAGGTTCTCGACTTCGGCATCGCTCTCCTCGAGTCGGCGCGCCGGCTCACCTGGATGGGACTCTCCGCGACGCTCGGGACCCCGGACTACATGGCACCCGAGCAAGTCCGCGGCCGCCGTGGAGATGCCCGCACGGACGTCTACGGCCTCGGGACGATGCTGTACGAGATGCTGACATGCAACCTTCCCTACGACGCTCCGGACGCTCGCGCGCTTCTCCGGGCCAAATTGCGCAGCGCGCCGAAGCCTCCCCGGCACTTCGCGCCGGACATCGACCCGGCACTCGAGGCGATCATCCTGAGGGCAATCGCACCTTTGCCACGCGATCGCTACCCGAGTCCCACGGCAATGCTGTACGACCTGCGGAACCCGGCGGAGGTGCAAGCTCGCGCCAGGGACCTGCCCACTCATGCTCCCGGCGGCAAGGTTCGCGTCTCGCGCCGCCTCGGCCTGGCGCTCGGATTCGCTGCAGTCCTAGCCGGGCTCGGGTCGCTGGCATGGCTCACGGATCACTACTCCGCACGCACCGAGTCCCCCACCGCAGTCGCTCGGCGAGGCTGACTTCGCGAGGGGCAACGGAGAAGCACAGCGTGATCGAGGCCTGAGCCAGCAGATTGCGTATGAAGGGGTTCGACGATCCCACGCCGCCCGCCGCGTACGTGCCCGGGATCGATCCGTCGCGAGGTAAGCGTAAGCGTCGTCGCAGATGTTCTTCTCGTCATCGACGACGACTGCGCGCACCTGGACAGCGACCGGCTGCTTGGCAGAAATGAGCACGGGGCGCCCGCCTTGCAGGATGCAAGAATGAGGGGGCGGACGGATTGCTAACTGCACGTTGGACTCCACGCCGCTTGCTCTTGGGACCGGTCTGCGTGTGGAACTGCACATGATTGCGTTGCGGCAAGCGCGAGGCATGCACCCTGCAGGGCCTGGCTCCTCCCCCTCGGACGGAGCGCTGCAAGACTCATGACCCTCG
>JBGQLS010000295.1:0-8030 GCA_041500205.1 Anaeromyxobacteraceae bacterium
CTACGGGCTCAAGCACTTCATCTTCCGCTGGGTGCGCGACCACATCATGGACAACGACCGCAAGATCGGGCTGTTTCTTGCGCAGAAGGGCTCGCCCAGCGGTAAACCTACCGCCTGCTGAGCACGACTCGGCAGTGGCCTTCTTCTCTTGGTCTCGGGCCCTCGCAGGTGCCTTGTTGGAGGCTCGCGGAAGGTAACGAGCATCGCCCCGAGAGCGAGGCGCCGACCAGAGTCAGAACTCCTTGAAGGCCGGATCGCCGTCCAGCGGAGTACGTCCTCGGCGTGCATGGGCGAACTCGTTGTGGCCGTTCGTGGCGCTACGACGGGATCTTGCGGGCCCCGGCTTCGCTCGATTCCTCGGAGCTGGCGTTCTGCTGGGTGACCTTGTCCATCTCCCTCGCCAGGAAGTCGCGGATCGCCTGGACCACGAGGTCGTGATCGTCCTTCTGCGGAAGCCCCGAGACCGTCACCGTGCCGACGAAGCCGACCCCGCGCACCACGATGGGGAAGCAGCCCCCGTGCGCCGCGCACTCCGCCGCCGCCGGCCCCATGCCCTCCTCGAGCGTCTTGCCGGTGGCCGCAAGCTTGAGCCCGACCGCGTAGGAGCTCCGGAACATCCGCCGGACGAGGTTCTTCTTCCGCTCGATCCAGGCCGCGTTGTCGGGGCTCGTCCCGGCGGCGGCGAAGTGGAAGAGCCGCTGACCGGCGCGCTCCACGTCGATGGCGATGGGGAGACCGCGCGCCCGCGCCTTCTCGACGAGGAGGATCCCGAGGTCCAGGGCGTCGTCGTTGGTAAAGCGGCCGAAGACGAGCTCCTTCTCCTCCGCCTCCACCCGCTGCCGCTCCTGCTCGACGTCGGTCGCCACGCTTCGACTCCTCTCGACATCGGCCGGGCATCGGCCGGGTGGCTCAACTAAGCGCCGCGCCTGCGGCGCGCACGGGGAGCGCGTCACGCCGGGGTGCTGAGCACTCGCGCTTCGCGCCTTCGCGCGATGAGCTTGCGCCCCTCCTCCACCCAGAGCACGAGGCTTCCCACGACCCCGATCGCGACGACTTCCTCGATGCCGAGGGGGACCGTGTGGAAGAACCGACCGAGCGGTTCCCAGAAGACGACCGCGACCTGCAGCACGTTGCCGAGGATGAGGCCGCCGAGGAGCCAGCGATTCCTGAGCACGTCCAGGGTGAGCGCGGACCGCGTCTCGGAGCGGCAGTTGAGGACGTTGAACCACTCGCAGACCGCGAGGAGCGTGAACGTCTCGGTGCGAACCTGAACGGCCGGCACGCCTGCGGCGAGCCGTGCGACGAACCACGCCAGGGTGCAGACCGCGATGGCGGGGACCATGAACGCCATCCGCGTGAGCAGGATCCTGCTCAGAAGCGGCTCGTCCGGCGAGATGGGCCTCCGACTCATCTCGTCCCCCTCGGGCGGATCCATGACGAGGTTCACCGTGATGAGCCCCTCGGTGACGAGGTTGTTCCAGAGGATCTGCACGGCCGCAAACGGAGGTGGGTAGCCGAGCAGCATTGCGAGCAAGAGGACCACGATCTCGGCGGCCGAGGTGGAGAACAGCAACAGGACGGCCTTCTTGATGTTCCGGTAGACGACGCGACCTTCTTCGACCGCGGCCACGATGGTCGCGAAGTTGTCGTCACCGATGACGATCTTGGCTGACTCCTTGGCGACCTCGGTCCCCGTGATGCCCATGGCGACGCCGACGTCGGCCTTGACGAGCGCCGGGGCGTCGTTCACGCCGTCCCCCGTCATCGCCACGACGTCCCGCCGGTCCTGGTACGCGCGCACGATCCGAAGCTTCTGTGCGGGGTGGACCCGTGCGAAGACCGAGATCGCTGGGATGCGCCTGGCCAGCTCGGCGTCGGACATCGCCTCCAGCTCGCGTCCGTCCACCGCGACGTCGCCGTCGCGGGCGATGCCCAGGGCCTTCGCGATGGCGCTCGCCGTCGCCTTGTGGTCGCCGGTGACCATGACCGGCCGGATGCCGGCCTGCCGGCATCGCTCGACGGCGTCCTTCACCTCGGAGCGGGGGGGATCGAGCTGTCCCAGGAGACCGAGGAGGATGATGCGTCCGCGAAGGGCAGCGAAGCTCGCTCGGTCCTCGATCGCGGCGCCCTCCGCTACGCCCACGGCCAGCACGCGCAAGGCCCGCCCGGCCATGTGCTCGGCGGCCTCCCGGATCGCGCGCCGCGCATCCTCGGTCAGCTCGACGTCGTTTCCGTTCCGTCGGGCCGCTCGGCACAGCCCCAGCACCTCCTCCGGAGCGCCCTTGACGATGACCCGCGAGCCCGCGGGCGTCTCGTGCTGCGTGGCCATCATCTTCGCGGCCGGGTCGAAGGGGATCTCGGCGCGCCGCGGGCAGCGCGCTCGCAGCGCGCCAGGATCGATGCCGCCCTTGACGGCGAGGGTGACGAGCGCCACCTCCGTCGGATCTCCGATGGGCTTCCATCGTGGCTCGGACGCCTCGGGCCCCTGGAGCTGAGCGTCGTTGCACAGGACCGCGGCTTCGAGCAGCGCGCGCACCGCTCCCACCTCGAGCGCATCGACCTCGCGTCCGCCGTCGACGAGCTTTCCCTCGGGTGCGTACCCCACCCCGGTGACGGCCAGCTCGCGCCCATCGGGCAGGTAGACGGCCGTGACCGTCATCTCGTTCCGTGTCAGCGTTCCCGTCTTGTCGCTGCAGATGACGGTGGTGGAGCCCAGGGTCTCGACGGCGGCCAGGCGCCGGACCACCGCCTTGCGGCGCGCCATGCGCTGGACGCCGATCGAGAGCGCGATGGTCATGGCCACCGGGAGGCCTTCGGGGATCATCCCGACGACCTGGCTGACCCCGACCATGAGGATGTCGCCGAGCGGCACTCCTCTCACCAGGCCGATGGCGTTGATGACGACGAACAGGACCGCGGCCGCGACGATGACGTACCGCCCGAACTGGGCGATCCGCCGCTCCAGCGGCGTCTTGGGCTGTTCCGCCGCCTCGGCCAGGGCGGCGATCTGGCCGATCTCGGTGACGAGGCCGGTCGCCACCACGACCGCACGCGCGCGCCCCGCCGTCACGTGCGTACCGGCGTAGACCATGTTGCGCCGGTCGGCGAGCGGCGTGTCGGGCACCACCGGCACGAGGCTCTTGGCGACGGGGACCGACTCACCCGTGAGCGCGGCCTCCGCGATCCGTACGGCCGCGGCATGCAGTAGCCGCGCGTCGGCGCCGACGATGTCGCCGGCCTCGAGCAGGAGGACGTCTCCCCGGACGAGCTGGCGCGCCTCGATCATCAGCTCCTTGCCGCCGCGGACGATCCGCGCCCGGTGCGTGGCCAGCTTGCGGAGCGCCTCCAGAGACCGCTCCGCTCGCCCTTCCTGCACGGCACCGACGAGGGCGTTGAGGAGGACGACGAAGAAGATGACGACGGCGTCCGCCACGTGGCCGAGTGCGAGCGCGACGCCCCCCACCAGCAAGAGCAGGTAGATGAGGGGGCTCTTGAACTGACCGAAGAAGACGGACGTCAACGAGCGGCGGCTCGATTCCGGCAGTGCGTTGGGGCCCTGGCGCTCCAGCCTGTCGAGGGCGGCCTCGGCGGTGAGCCCCGCGTCGGCATCTGACTCGACGGCCGCGAGCACCTCCCCCGGCTGGAGCGCGTGCCACTGTCGAGGCTGCCCAGCGGTCCCGTCACCCTGCGCGGCGTGGCCATTGCCGGTCCTCTTCATGCGGCACACTCCATCGAAGGCGAGGTACGACGCCGAGCGCCCGCACAGCGCACCCGACCACCACCCGCTCGCCGCAGGACCGCGATGGCTGCCGTCACGCTCCCTGGGGACGACGCCGAGCCGTACCGACATCCTCTTCGCCCCGCAAGTGGACAGGCATTCGCTCGGCGTTGGCTGCGAGCGGCCCGGGACCCGAGAGCAGGATCCGGACCCGTTCGGTGATTGCGGCGAGATCGCGCTCGATCTGCGGATCGACGCGTGCGCCGCCTTGCTCGAGTCGCACGCGCGCTTCGATGAGCCGCTGATGCGTGCGCACCAGCGCACGGAGCGCATCTCCCCGGGATGGCGTTCTCGCCTCGGCCGTCGCATCCGGCGCCGGGGTCGTGACATCGAAGCCTCGCGTACTCAGTTCGATTCGCATCCTCGCATCCTCTCGGTGGTGTCTCACCGCGACGGAACCGAGGATATGTCGCCGTTATAATGTCGTCATTTACGAAATTAGGACGGTATCCGTAGCTTTTGCCGACGTATATTCCCTCCATGGAATGGCTCAACTACCACCACCTCCTGTACTTCTGGGTGGTGGCGCGCGAGGGCGGCCTCACGCAGGCCGGGAAGGTCCTGCGGCTCTCGCATCCCACGCTCAGCGCGCAGGTCCACGCGCTCGAGGACCGCCTCGGCGAGAAGCTGTTCGCGAAGGTCGGCCGGAGGCTGACGCTCACCGACATGGGCCGGGTCGTGTTTCGCTACGCGGACGAGATCTTCACGCTCGGCCGCGAGATGGTGGACACCGTGAAGGACCGCTCGACGGGGCAGCCCATGCGCCTCGACGTGGGCGTCGCCGATGCGGTGCCCAAGCTCGTGGTCCGTCGCCTGCTGCAGCCCGCCCTCGCCCTTGCGGAGCCCGTGCGGCTCGTGTGCCGCGAGGGCTCCTACGAGAAGCTGCTCGCCGATCTGGCGCTCCACTCGCTCGACATCGTGATCTCGGACGCCCCCGTCCCTGGCGGCAGCAGCATTCGTGCGTTCACGCACCTCCTCGGGGAGACGGGCGTCAGCTTCTTCGGGACCCGACCGCTGGCCGAGAAGTACAGGCGAGGGTTCCCGCGGTCGCTGCACGGCGCTCCGATGCTCCTCCCTCTCGAGAACCTCACCCTGCGGCGCTCTCTCAACCAGTGGTTCGAGAGGAACGGCATCAAGCCGCGCGTGGTCGCGGAGTTCGAGGACAACGCGCTGCTGAACGTGTTCGGCGCCGACGGGATCGGGATCTTCGCGGCGCCCACCGCGGTGGAGGAGGAGGTCGTCGCGCAGCACGGTGTCCAGCTGCTCGGGCGAGCCGAGGAGGTGCGCGAGAGGTTCTACGCGATCTCGGTGGAGCGCCGCCTGAAGAGCCCCGCCGTCGTGGCGATCTCGGAGGCGGCGCGCCAGGATCTCTTCGCCCCCTTGGCGGCCGCGCGCGGCCGCCCTGTGCGCGAATGAGCGGCAGTGCCTCGGCGAGCAGGGACACCATCTGGCCGGTGCCGTGCGTTTGCGTTCCACCGACCGGAGAGGCGCTGCCGGATCCGCGCGAAGGAGGTTCGGCGCGGCGCGTTCACCACTCGTCGTCTCACCTCCTCGACCGAGCAAGTCGTCGGTGGTAGGTTCGCCTGCGGAAGGGGAGTAGTTCCCGCCTGCATGGGCAGGCGGAGGGGTGATCGACACACCGCCTTCGGGCCGGTCCCCCACCTCGCCATCGGCGAGGCGAACGAGACCTTCGGACAGGGTTTCTCGCCTGGCCCGAGGTCGTTCGTCCGCTGCGGTTCGACCCCGGCCAGCCACCACGCCAGTCAACCGGAGTCTCACTTGGAGCCGATCCTCAGCTCGTTCTTCCTCGTGGCCATCAGCGAGATGGGAGACAAGACCCAGCTCCTCGCCTTCTCGCTCGCGGCGAGATACCACCGCCCGTGGGTCGTCATGGGCGGCATCCTGGCAGCCACGGTCCTCAATCACGCGTTGGCGTCGGGAGTCGGGGTGTACGTTTCGGAGCACGTGCCCCCGCGGTTGATGGCGGCCGTGTTGGCCGCGACCTTCATCGTCTTCGGGCTGTGGACCCTGAAGCCGGACACGCTCGACCAGGACGCCAAGCCGGACCGGTTCGGACCCTTTCTGACGACCGCGGTCCTGTTCTTTCTCGCCGAGATGGCCGACAAGACCCAGCTTGCCACCGTTGCGCTCGCCGCACGCTACCAGTCGATCGTCCTTGTCACGATGGGCACCACGCTCGGGATGCTCGCGTCCGACGGCCTCGCCGTCTTCGTGGGCGAGCGACTCGCGCAGCGCATCCCGATGAAGTGGATACGGGTGGCTGCCGCGAGCGTCTTCATCGCGTTCGGCGCCGCGTCCGCATGGACGGCCCTGCGGATGGCGTAGGTGGCCGCCTACTCGTCACCCTTGGGCATGGGTAGGCGGACGGCCAGGGAGCGGCGCGAGGCGCCAGCGGCCGTAGGCGATGAACGCCGCGAGGAGCCCGACCACGAGGGGCAAGAGCGCCATGGCGCCGCCCGGGAGCGAGATGACCGTCGCGCCGACCATGATGACGACAAGGCCGGCGGCGGCGAGCGGCGTGAGACCGGTGCGGATGCGCAGCAGCCCCGGGAGGACGAGCCCGAGGCCGCCCAACAGCTCGGCCACTCCGATGAAGCGCATGAACGGGACGGGCAGCGGTAGCTGCCTCGACAGCGTCTCGGCCGGGGTGACGAGCTTCATCCCGCCCGCGAAGACGAAGAGCGCCGCGAGCAGCACCTGGATCGCCCAGAGCGTGACGCCCAGCTTCCTGGCCGTGGCGCGGGAAAGCTGCGAGGCACCTCGCCGGGCCTCCGAGGGAGTGAGACCGCCCCTGCTGCCCACATCGGTCATGGTCGTCATGAGGTCTGCATAGCGCTGCGATCCGCGGCGGCATCTCTCGCGTGGGGGGCTAGCCACACTGCCGATCAGGGCCGGGAGGCGAGCTCAGCGCACCAGGCCGATCCGGCGGAGACCCTCGGGAAGCAGTCGGGGTGACGCGCGGGCAGGCGGGCCCGAGGCTCGATTCGGCGGGAGGTGCGTTCCAGCCGCCTGGGGTTGAACGCGCAACAAGGACGTTTTCGGCGAGGGCCTGTCGCGCCTTGACCGGCGCCTCCGTGGACCGATCCTCGGGTGATCGTCGCCGAGCGCGCTACCTCGGGACGGCGCCGTCACCCAGCGACCGCTGTGCCGCGTCGCCGCGCCAGTGGGCCAGATCCAGGCGCGCCACCTCGAGTTCGCCCAGCACCTCGGCGCCGTCCTGCAGCGCGGCGCGCAGCTTGAGGCCGGTCCCGAGCACGCCGACGAGCGCCACGACGAGCAAGATCGACTCAGCGGTGAGGTGCACGCCGCTCGCGCCGGTCGCGACGTCCGCCACGAGATCGGCGCTCACGGCGAGCGCGATCACGACGAGCAACGCGGCTGGCCACGCGAGCGCGCGCCAGGCGTGCGCGATTGCGCGCCGCCGGTGGCGGGCCAGGAAGGCGTCGAGGTCCTCGTGGGTCCGCTGCTGCAACGCATCTGCTGGCTCGAGTCGGTTCATGTCCAAGGACGAGTCCTCTCTCGAGTGACGCGGCAGGAAGACCCCTGTAACGTGGATACGTAGCCATCGCAGGTGCCGGACGGTTGTGCCGTGACGCGGGGACAGGGAGGCTCGGGGGATCGGCCGCAGTAGGGCCGCGGTCCCGGTCGGGGCCTGAAGCGCCGGAGCCTCCGCCGCGTCAGCGGGCCCCGCGATGCGGTTCGCGCGGCAGGCGACCGGCCCGAACCGCTCGCGGAGCTCGTGCTGGACGCCTGCGGAGCCCGCCGTCCCCGGCGGGCTCCGGCCGGTCTAACGGTTCGCTAATGCGTCACGTGCCGCTCGGCGTCCGACGCGGAGGCGTACCGCACGCCCGTCTCGATGAACTGGAGCAGGTCGGCGTTGATCATCTGTGCTTGCGTGGTGGGCATTCCGTGCGGGAAGCCCTTGTAGGTCTTGAGCGTCGCGTTTTTCAGGAGCTTCGCCGACAGCGGCGCGGAATCGGCGTAGGGGACGATCTGATCGTCGTCTCCGTGCATCACCAGCACTGGCACCGAGATCTTCTTGAGATCGTCGGTGAAATCGGTCTGTGAGAACGCGACGATCCCGTCGTAATGCGCCTTCGCTCCGCCCATCATGCCCTGACGCCACCAGTTCCGGACGATGGCCTCCGAGGGCTTGGCGCCTGGCCGGTTGTACCCGTAGAAGGGCCCGGCGGCGATGGCGAGATAGAACTCGGAGCGATTCGCCGCGAGC